>JADGRE010000069.1 GCA_017881185.1 Pseudomonadota bacterium
CCGGCTCAAGCGCTCGTAACAACGGAAGAAATCTCGGGGCTGCCACCTCTCCACGGACACAGAACCCCGTGCTAAGCTGTTCATCAACTCATGCCCTTCCCGCGCATCACAATCCGCAGCGATCAGATGGGTGGCGCTCCGTGCATTCGCGGGCTGCGCATTCCTGTGTCGACTGTGATCGACATGGTGGCGGATGGGCTGGCGGTCGAGGAGATCCTCGCGCTGTATCCCGCTTTGCAGCGGGAGGACATCAGCGAGGCTCTTCGGTTCGCGGCAGACGCCGTGCGCGAACGCGAGCTGCCGCTGGCCTCCAACCACTAGCGCTGTTGATCGACGCCGCGTTGTCGCCTCGCCTCGCGCAAGAGCTGGTGAGCGCGGGCTTCGATGCGGTGCATGTCTGTGAGCTGGGTCTCGCGGCCGCAACCGATGCGGTGATACTCGCGCGGGCCGTGCAAGAGCGCAGAACCGTGGTTTCACGGGATGGGGACTTCTCTGCATTACTCGCTCATGCGAACGCCGATCGACCTTCGTTCGTGCACCTGCGCACACCCGGGGTGAACCGGCCGGCAGATCAGGTAGTGCTCCTGCGCCGGGTCTTGAGCTTGGCGGGAGCGGACTTGGCAGCCGGCGCCATCGTGACGGTGCGCGGCGACCGGATTCGCATTCGGCGACTCCCCATGCGAACGCGGTGAATCGGCCCGTGGGCTTGCGGATGGCTGCGTCGAGAGCCGGACGGCCGCGAGCGTCGCAGGGGCTCGCGCGTAGAGCCGGAGTCGTTGGGTTTGCACGGGTCATCGGTGGCACCACCCTTATAGAACACGCCACAGCCCCAAACGGGCGCACCGATAGATCGCGCTGAACAACCGCTCACTCTTGCGCCGCTCCACGGAGCGCGCCCGCGGCCAGCTCGCGCACCAGCTTCGCAAGCTCGGGCGTGCGGCACTCCGCCGCCGCGCCCAGACCAACGACGAAGCGAGCGATTGGCAGTAACCCTGTCGTGTCAGTCGCAACGTACAAGCCATTGTCCTCGGATGTACCGACAAGCCCTTCCGGGAGATTGCGTGCAACCCAACGCGCGTCAGGATCGCGCACGAAGAAGGCTACTGGAACACGTGCGACGCCGTGAAACCCGTCGACACTGTCACCGATGAACGCATCGACCTCGGCATCATCGACCGAGTGGAACGTGGCCGTGTCATCGGTCGTGGCGGCGGATGCGTAGTCGAGACGGAACCAACGAAGCTCCCTCGCCGCGTGGCACCACGCGACGAAGCGGGTCGGTGGACCGAGGAGCACCCGCTGCACAGATACCGTTCGCGTACCGAAGGTGCCGCGACTGGCGGTCCAATAATGCATCCGCAAAGGGATGAGCTCCGCGAGACCGTTGAGCAAAATCGGCAGGATCGTCTCCTCCATCTCAGAGGTTCGAGGAGGAATGACGCGGTCCAGCGCATCGACAACAACCTTTGGAGCGTGCCCGGTGATCGCCTTCAAGAGCTTCGTCCGCGCACTGCTTGCAGGCACACGCATGAGCACGTGGACAAGCGCGGCGATCGCCCCTGGATCGAGTGGCACTCCACCCGGGAACCAGCCGTTGGGCACGCTCCAGTACACGTGTGGGCGATCCTCTTCACGCACGAAAGGCCAGCCCGCAGCGCTGAGCTCATCGAGATGACGACGCACCGCACGCGGGGATACGCCGGTCTCGCGGGCAAGATCGGCCTGTGACCACACACGACGCTGCCAGAATGCAACGACAATGGCGGCCAGCGTTTCCGAACTCGTCCGTTGCCCCACGGCGCCCCTCCCACGCGAGAGACTACCGGAATCATGCAGTCGTGCAACACGCGTTGCGTGCTGCACCAGGTGCAGACCGCGACGCAGCTGTCTCGCGACAGTAGCTTGTCGGCGATTGCGCGTCCCCAAGATTCCGCCGCCGCGAGGGTAGCTGCGCAGCCGGGTGACGCGGAGCGCACCCCGATCAATACCTGCCGTGGCTGAGCAGCTACGCGAACATCGCGTACGCGTTCCACCCGTACCAGCACGGCGCGTGCTGCGGTGACATCGGCGCGGGCAGCAGCGACCCGAGCGCGACCGATCCCTACGAGTCCGGCTTCTGCTCGTTCTACAAGGATGGCAGCTCATGGGGCAGCCCCAGCGGCGCGGCGCTACCCGGTGGCAAGAGCTGCACGAACAAGGGCTACGCCGCCACGCAAGACAAGAAGATGCCACCGTGCACCGGGGTCCAGAGCGCGTGGAACCAAACCAGTTGCGTCTGCGCGCCGTGTCATCGCTCACGAGCAATGATCAGCCTCTTTGTGGTCTCAAAAGCTCGCGCCAAGCTCAACCGCCAAGTCCAGTGAGAACAGCGAATTGTCCGGTGTCAGCCAGAAGGTCGGCGCGAGTAGATCGAACACCAGGTCCCAGTGCTCGCCGAGCGGGATCGCCAGCCCTGAGGCCACACGCATGAACGAACCGTTGCGAATCAAGTAGCCCAGGTCGAAGCGCAGCGGAATCGACAGGCGGCTGCCGGGCGCGAGCGCGATGCGCTGTTCCAGTTGCAGGTAGTAGAGCGTGCTGCCGACACGACCACCGCGACCGCGCAGGTCGGCGTAGCCCAGATAGCCGCCGATGCTCAGGCTCGGCAGCACGCGGTAATCGACGCGCGCGCCCGCCAACTGGTTGAAGAATCCGTCGTTCGAGAAACCGAACGCAGATTCGGTCTGCACGGCCAGCCGCCAGCGTGCGTAGTCGGGCTCGGGTTTTGGCGCTGCAACAGCATGTTGCATGTCCGAGGCCGCGGCGCCTGCCGCGGGCGCAGTGACGACCGCCGTAGCTGCAGCGGGTGCAGCTGACGCACGCGCCGGAAGGGTTTGCGCGAGCAAGCGCAGCACGCACGCCTCGAGCTCTGCGGCGGCGGCTTCGGCACGCGCGCGAAACGGGCCGCGACCGTCGCGACTGGCGACTTGCGCTTGCAGCACGTACCTCCCGCGTCCGGCCGACACCTGGAACATCACGCCGTAGCTGGCGTCGGTCGCATAGCTGGCGCGCCACAGGTCTGCGACCGTCGGCGGCGACTTGGCAGAGACCGCGGCGAGCGCTGCGCGACTGTCGTCGGTGGTGGTCGGTGCGTAACCTTCACGTTGCAGCGCAGCGGCGAGCCGTGCGTCCACGAACGCGGCCACTGCAGAGTCCACGCCCGTGGCGCGGGTCGCAACCAGCAGCACTCGCTCGGCGGCAGGTGCCTCGGGTGGCGCGGGCGCCGCAGCGGCTTCGGCAGTTGGCGCGTTCGGCGCGCTTGTTTCAGCAGCCAGCGCCGGCGAGCTCGTTGGCGGCGCGCTGCTCGGTGCGTCTTGCGCGAGCGCCGCACCTGCTGCACTCGCACACAAGCACGCGCACAAGCCCCAGCAGCCCAAGAGAGCGTTCACGCGCACGAGCGAGTGGGGAAGAGCCACCTGCGCAGCATACGTCGGGTGAACCGCCACGGGAACAGCCGGGCGCCGCCGCACGCGCCGGCACACGCAGCAGTCTTCACGAAGGCGTCGCGGGGCTCGGGTCTTGGACGACGACGCCGTTACTGTCGAGGCTGAAGGTGGGGTAGTGCTCGGGATAGCCGTGGTCGAAGCGCGGGCCGCGAAACTGCTCACGCATGAAGGGCACGATGTCGACTGCGCCGAACAGGCGCATGGCGATCTGATCGAGCGCCGCCGTCAGCCTCGGGTCGGGCAGCGAGAATTGCGCGCGCTTGGGCTCCATCACCGTTTGCAAGAGGCGCATCTTCTGCGCCTCGAAGATGAACAGCTCGTAGCGGAACAGCGCGGTGCAGAACAAGCCGTTGCTCACCGTGAGCTTGGCGGCATGCTCGTTCAGGGTCAGCGGCTCGGCACGCACGCGCTCGAACGCGGCCTTGCCCTCGCAGATGACGAGGTGGATGCACATGCCCAGGTGCAGGTACGACTTCAGGCCGAGCTTGGGATGACCCTTGCCGAAGACCGGCATCAGACCCGCGTCGAAGAACAGATGGTCGAGCTGGTCGGTGAGCATGAAGCTGTAGCGCCCGAGCAAGCGTTCGAAGGCGAACAAGGTCGGCGCGTCGTAGTCGCGGCGCAGCGCTTCCACCAGATCGGGCATAGCGCTTCCAGCTTGGGAAGTCTTCGCGTACGCGCGACAGCAGCATCGCAGCGGGCAGCACGCCCTGCTCACCCGCGATCGCCGGCACCTGTTTGTACAGCGACGCGAACGAGATCAGGAAGGTGAGCCCCAGCAGGCGCGAGAACACACCCCACACGAGCAGCGGCGACGCACCTTGCAAGACTTGCGAAAAAGACAGGTCCACGAGCGCGGCACTCATCCCGCGCGGGCCCCAGCAAGCGACTGCAGCGTCACCGCTCTGTTATCGCTTAAAGCGCGGCGCAACACGCCACAAATTCACGCGCGGCGTTGCAGACTCACGGCGTGACGGCAGCGGGCGCAACGACTTGCGCAGGGGCAAAGGCGCGGATGTGCGCGATCAGCGCCGCGATGCCTTCCGCGTTCACCTGCTTGCCGAACGGCGGCATCATGCCCTTGCCTGCGCGGATCACGTCGACCAGCTGCTGATCGCTGCGCTGCTGCTGAAACTCCGCCGAAGTGAAGTCGGGCAACTGCGCGCCCGGTGGGCGACCGGGTCCCTTGCCCCGGCCATCGCGACCGTGACAGCTTGCGCAGCTCACCGTCCACAGCGCTTGCGCCGCGCGATCGACACCGCCCTGCTCGGGCTCCATCGCGCTCGGCTCGCTCGGCGTGCGCGACGGGTCGAGCTCCGCAGGTTGCACATGGTCCTCGGGGCGCCACTGTCGCGTCGGCGTGACGCGCGACTCGCACGCAGACGCGATGACCGACAGCACGGTCGCCGCCGCCAACAGCAGCAACGAGCCATTCGACCCAGCCGACCCGCACGACCTGAACGATACGCTTGAACGCTGCATGGTGAAGTGCGCCAGACCGCAACGGCAGGCGCAGGCCGACATAGACGGCTGCGCTGGTTTTGGCAAGGGCCAGTCGCGGCCTCGGCAGGTTAACTCGCTGAAATCACTGTGCTTCGCCTGCCGCGGCGGCCCACAAGGTGTTTGACAGTCAAGCCCCGCGGATGAAAAGCTTTGCGCCGACTTCACGCCGCCATTTTGGGGACGACCCACGTTGCATCGAGCTTCCCTACTGCTGTTTTTCGTCGGCTCGCTGCTGGTGTCGATGGTCGCCTTCGGCCAATTGCAGCAGCTGGGCACCATGCCCGTGTCGGCGATCAAGGCCGGCATGAAGGGCTACGGCCTGAGCGTGTTCCGGGGCGAGCAGCCCGAGCGCTTCGAGGTCGAGGTCATCGACACCCTGCACAACTTTCGGCCCGACCAGGACCTGGTGCTGATTCGCACGCACCACCCCGTGCTCGAGCAGGCAATCACCGTCGCCGGCATGAGCGGCAGCCCCATCTATATCGATGGCAAGCTCATCGGCGCGTACGCGTACGGCTGGACCTTCGGTAAAGAGCCGGTGGCCGGCGTCACGCCCATCGCGAACATGCTGGCGGAGATCTCGCGGCCGATCGACCCGCGCATCTGGAAGTCGCTCGGCACACTGCCGGTGGCGGCGGCCTCGCCCAAGACCAAGGCCTCGGCCGATCACGCACGGCTCGCCGGCCTACCACCCTACCTCGGCAACCAACGCGCCGACGCGTTCTGGGCGCTGCGCGCACATGCCGAGCGACTGGGTCTGGGGGACGACGCGGCGCGCGACAACCGCCCGCGTCTAGTGCCCACCGCAACGCCGCTGCTGGTGTCAGGCATGAGCGATGGCGCGGTGAGCATGCTGGCTAAGGAGCTGGAGCGCTTTGGCCTCGTGCCTCTGCAAGCCGGCGGCGGCAGCGCAGCAGCTGCAAACGCGAGCGCTGCTCCACCGCGCTTCATCGACGGCGGCTCCATCGGCGTGCAGCTGATCCGCGGCGACGTGCACGCCAGCGCCATCGGCACGGTGACGCACGTGGCGGGCGATCGCCTGGTGGCCTTCGGGCACCCGATGATGAACGCTGGCCAAGTGGGCCTCGCCACCTGTACTGCGCGCGTGGTGCACGTGCTCTCCAGCGAGATGCGCTCGTTCAAGATCGCCGAGGTGCTCGCGCCGCACGGCACGCTCATCCACGACCGCCAGAGCGCCATCGTGGTCGACGAACACATGCAAGCCGACATGGTGCCCGTCACGGTGCGCGTGCACGGTGTGCCGAACGCACCGCGCACCGAATGGCACATGGAAGTGGCCAACCAGCGCATGCTGACGCCGAGCCTCACCTTCGGCGCCATCGCCAGCGCGCTGGGCGCGACCAGCGCGGACGCCGCCGACATCGTGTTCAAGATGAAGAGCCGCGTCAGCGTGCAAGGCCACGGCGTGGTCGAGACCGACGACTACGGCTTCACGCCCGCAGGCGCGAGCGACCCAAGCGCGATCTCGCGCTTGCGCCTGTTCAGCGTGCTCGCGGCCGTCTACGGCAACCCCTTCGAGGACGCGCGCATCACCAACATCGAGCTCGACATCGATGTCAGCTTCGAGCGCGACGTGGTGACCATCGTCGATGCCATGGTGCAGAGCGAAGAGGTCGACCCGGGCAAGGACACCAACGTCTACGTCACGCTGCGGCGCTTCGATCAAGCCTCCGAAGTGCGCATCGTGCCGGTGCACATGCCCAAGAGCGCCGCGGGCGAGACCGTGGAGATCAGCGTGGAAGCCGGCGACGACGTGAAGCTCGATCAGCCCAAGCCCGACAGCCTGAACGACTTGCTCGACGCGGTGCGCGCGGGCTTTGCCGGCACTTCGCTCGTGCTGTCGAGCAAGCTGCCTGCGCAAGGCGTGAAGCTGCGCGGCCAGCTGGTGAACGCGCTGCCGGGCTCCGCGCTCGACACGCTGCAGCCGGTGAACGAAGCCGACAAGGGCACAGCGTTCGCCAGCTACGATCGCAAAGAGCTGGCCTTCGGCCATGTGCTGACCGGGTCGGCAAAAGTCAAAGTGAACGTCCGACAAGAGCCGCTGCGATGAACCTGCGATCGCCTGTGCCAACAATCGTTGTAACGCTGTGCGTGTGTATCGCGCTGCCCGCGCTGGCTGGGAGCACACGCTCGTTCGTGATCGACAGCGCGAGCGTGCTGTCCGAAGGCAAGCTCGAAGGCACCGCGGTCGAGTCCGACGGCTCGCTGACGCGCAGCGTCGGCACACGCCGTGTCGATCTGCCCGGTGTCGCGGTGGCGCGCTCGCTCCTGGTGGCGCCCGACGGCACCGCCTACGTGGGCACCGGCAACGACGGCAAGCTCTACGTGCTCAAGGACGGTGTGGCCAAGCTCTTCGCCGACACCAAGCAGCTCATGGTCAGCGCGCTTGCCGCCGACGCAGCCGGCACGCTCTACGCGGGCACGCTCGCCAAGGGCAAGATCTTCGCCATCGACACGAGCGGCAAGCTGCGCGAATTCGCTGCGCCCAAGGGCGCCGAGCACATCTGGGCGCTGCTCTACGACGACAAGCAGAAGCTGCTCTTCGCCGGCACCGGCCCCGAAGGCAAGGTGTTCGCCATCGATGCCAGCGGCAAAGCCGACGTCTACTACGACAGCGACGCCAGCCACATCATGACGCTCGCGCGTGATGTCGACGGCACGCTCTACGCGGGCACCAGCGATCAGGCCTTGCTCTTGCGTCTGCGCGCTCCCGGTCGCGCCGACGTGGTCTACGACTTCGACGGCAACGAAGTCACCGCCATCGACGTGCGCAATGGCGAGATCGCGGTAGCTGCAAACCTGTTCCCCAAGGCACCCGCGAGCAAGCCCGTGACCACCACGCCGAGCACCGACACGAGCTCGCCGCAAGCTTCGGCGACCCCGCCGGTCGCGCCCAATCCCGCGACCGATCGACCGCAGGCTGGCAAGGGCCAGCTCTACGTCGTGCATCGCGACGGCAGCGCCGAACACCTCTTCACCTCCGACGAAGGCCACATCACGACCGTCGAGTGGGGACGCGACGGTGCGAGCGACGTGATCTACGCCGGCACCGGCAAAGACGGCCACATTCACCGCGTGCGCCTCGACCACACGCACGCGCTCTGGGTCGACGTCGACGAGCGCCAGGTGCTCGCGACCAAGCTCTCGGGCAAACACCCTCTGTTTGTCACCGGCGACGGCGCAGCCATTTACGAAGTGCTCGCCGGGCCCGCGCAGAAGCCCATGTGGACGAGCAAGGTGCTCGACGCGCAGGTGCCCGCGCGTTTCGGTCAGCTCAACTGGCGCGCGCACGGCAACCTGAGCCTGCAGACGCGCTCGGGCAACACCGAGAAGCCCGACACCGGCTGGAGCGATTGGTCGACCGCGCTCACTGCGCCCGGCCCGATCCACAGTCCCGCTGCACGCTTCCTGCAAGTGCGCGCCACGCTCGACGCGCAAGCCGATGTCAGCTTGTACGCCATCGAAGCGTTCTACCTCCCCTACAACCAGGCGCCCGTCGTGCTCGAGGTGAACGTCGAGCCACCGAAGGCCAAGGTCGACCGCACCAAGAACACGCAGCCGAGCGGCAGCGTGTACAAGCTGAAGTGGAAGATCGAGAACCCCGACGGCGACAACTTGCGCGTGCGCTCGTCGTACCGGCTCGAGCAGACCACGCAGTGGCGCCCGATGCAGCGCGAGAGCGAGATCATCACCGGCACGGAGCTGAGCTGGGAGACCGACGGCATCCCCGACGGCTACTACCAGCTGCGCGTCGAGGCGAGCGACGAGCTCGACAACCCCGAGTCCGTGATGCGCAAGGGCAGCGCGCTGTCGGAGCCCATCCTCGTCGACAACCATCCGCCGCACATCGAAGGCTTGCGCGTGCAGAACGGCGCCATCACCGGCGAGGCCCGCGACAACCTCGGCCCCATCGCCAAGCTCGAGTACACGGTGGACGGCCTCGAATGGAAGCTGCTGCGCCCGATCGACGATCTCTTCGACACTGCGATCGAGCAGCTCTCGCTGCCGCTGTCGCTCTTGCCCAAGGGCAATCACATGGTGGTGATCCGCGCCGCCGACGCGCGCGGCAACCTGGGGTCGGCCGGGCTCGAAGTGAACGTGCCGTAGAAGTAGCGCGACGGCGGATGCAGGGCGCTACTTCTGCGCAGCATTCACCTCGACTACGGATACGCCGCCCAGTTGATGAAGTAGCCGTTGGTCGACGCCGCGGCGGTGGTGATGCCGCTCTTCTGCAAGTAGACGCGGAAGCCGGTGGGCGTGGCCTGGTAGATGGAGCTCGCACCGTAGGTGTTGAAGTGCGCGCTCTTGCCGCCGAGCGAAGTGAAGTACACCGGCATGGTCGTGCGCTTGCACGCCGAGGTGTCGACATCGAGATAGATGCCGTTGTTGCCGTACTGAACCCAACCCGCGCCGGAGCCGGTGCTACCGGTGCACTGCTGCGCGGTCGTTTGTGCCGCACTCGGGGTCGCTGCCCAGTTCAGGTACCAGCCCCAGCTGTTGGCCTGCGCCGGCGTGACTGCGCCGCTCGACTGAACGTAGACGCGGAAGCCCTTGGCCGTGGGACTGTAGATGCTGGTCGCGCCGTTCGTCAGCCAATGGCTGGAGAGGCCTCCGAGCGAGCTGAAATAGCGCGGCACCGTGGTGTTCCCGCAGCGCGACGTGTCGACGTCGACGTACACGGTGTAGGCGTCGTAGACCTGCCACGCCGTCGAGCCCTGCGCCGTGACGCCGCTGCAGATCTGCGTCTTGCTCTGATTGACCGGCACACCCTGCCAGTTGATACGCCAGTTCCAGGCGTTGGCCTGAGCCGCCGTGATGCCGGCACGGTTGACGTAGACTCTGAAGCTGTTGGCGGTGGGGAGGTAGATCGAGGTCGCGCCGCGCGTGTTGTAGTGGTTGCTGCTGCCTTCGAGCGTGGTGAAGTACTCGGGCGCGGCGGCGAAGCCGCATTTGGTGGTGTCGACGTCGACGTAGATCGAATTGGCGTCGTATTGCTGCCAGGCGGTCGAGCCCCAGGCCGTCTGCCCGGCGCAGCCGAAGCTCTCCACGTCCACCTTGGGCAGCACGTCGATGATCATGGTGTCGGTGCTGGTCGCGCCATCGCTACCGGTGGCGCGCACGACGGCGTCGCGACGACCTGCGGGCAGGTGCATCGTGACCGCGCCTGTGGAGGCCGTGCCACCGCCTCCGGGCCCGCCCACCAGCCAGGCGTAGCCGCTGATCGTGCCCTGCGCGTGGGTCGAGGCCGCTGGGTCGAGCGTGAGATCGGCGCCCTGCCCGCGCACACTCTCCATCGGACACAGGTCGGGTCCCGCGTCGGCTACGAGATCCGCGAGGTAGCTGCGGATCGGCAAGGTCACCTTGGACATCGGGTTCTTCCACACTCGCGCGATCGGCGTGGGGTTGAGCGTGTATCCGCTGTAGCTGACGATCTTGTCCAAGCTGTACGCACGCTTGGTGAGGGAACCCGCAGCCGTGTACTCGTAGAGCGGGATGGTGTCGGGCGGCGGATTGCTGGCATCGCCCGGCAGCGCATAGAAGAGCGGCAGGGTCGCGGCCGTGCCGCCGACCTGCAAGTAGTGACCGTTGCAGCTGGCGTCCGTCCAGTAGACCGGCACGAGCGTGCCTGGATTGCGATCGTAGGCAAAGAACGCCGCCTGCGGATCGCTCGCCATGCTGCGGCGCACTTCGTTCTTCGCTCCGAAATTGTTCATCACGGCGCCGGCCGACAGGTTGTAGATCGGCACCGGAAGGTAGGTGTTCGGATCCCCGAGGTTCAGCGTGTACATCACCTCGTTGTAGTCGTAGCGTGGTGTCGGCGTAGCCGCTGGGCTGGTGAACCACGCGGTGTACGAGCCGTGAAAGTAGATCTGCTGGTCGTTCTGCTTGTTGAAGAACGTGTGCTGGATCGGGTTGTACATCGTGTAGTTGTCGTGGGTGACGATCTTGCGCGTGTAGACCCAGGGACCCATCGGCGTGTCACCCTCGGCGTACCAGATCTCTCCGAGCGCGGACGGCGTCCCGAAGATCTCGTTGATGACTTCCGTGTAGCGCTGGCGGTACTTGTTCCACACGCGCGAGGCGCCGTTGTTCAGCACCGGATGGGCGGTCACGGGATCGTGAAGCTGGCCGTAGAGCTGCTCTTCCGCCGCGAGGCCGAGGTTCGGGCTGGCCTGCACGAGGCCTGGCGTGATCTCCGAGGTACCCGTCTTCCACGAATACCGAATGCGTCCACTGCTGTCGCGGTCGAGCTTCGTGGTCGAGCCGGCGGTGAACGCAGTGAAGGCCTCGTATTGGCTCGGCGTGGAGAGCGCGGAAGCAGTGGCAAGCACACGCGTCTCATTGTTGTGATAGAGATAAGTGGAGCTACCGTGCTTCTGCGTGAACGGGTAGTCGCCCAAGACCACAGCCTGGTTGGTCGAATACACCAGCTGCTTTTCGAAGCCGGAAGTGTTGTTGTTGTACAACACGAGCCCGGTCTCTTTGACGGCCATCGACTGGTCGACCATTCCGTAGCGGGCATACAGCCGATCTTGCCCGTTGCTGTCGGGGACGACCGTCGGACCCTTTATCCAAACCACCAGGTTGGTGTAGCCGGCCGGCAGCGGCACGGTGGACGCAGGCATCATTTCTTTGGCGAAGGGCGTGACAGGATTGGGGACGTAGACCAAGTTCACGCCTTTGTCGGGATCGAGACCGCCGTTGGCCGCGAGCGCGGACAGAGCGCCGGTGCCGCGGAAGCTCGCTGATCCGTCAGAGAACGTGGTGTCGCCGAAGAACCAGAACGGCAGACCGTGGTACAGGACCGCGTCGCCGCCGTCTTGTCCCATCACACCGCGGTTGAGCAACGGGTTCGCCATGACCTCGGTCGACGCAAGCCCGAGCAACTCGGTGTCCCGATAGAGGCCCGCTCCGGTGAAGCGATACAGTCGCCGAGCGACCTGGTCCGGCTTCGGTGTCAGCTGGATGGTGGCGCTCTGACCCGCCGTCACCGTGAATGTCAGGTTGTTCTGGGCCTGGTAGCCATGCGAGGTTGCGGTGAAGGCCACCGATTTGCCCATCGACGCGGCGTCGTAGTACGCGATGTTGCCGTTGTCGTCGCTCACGTAGGTCTGCGTGGGCGTGCTGACTTGGGCCAATGGCAGAGGGTTGCCGTCGTTCTGGTCGAGCACCTGGATGCGAAACAGCTGACTGCCTTCCGGCACCGTCCCGCCCCAGAGCAACCCGAACTGGTCGTAGCCCGTGCCGCCGGGACAGCTCACCGTCGACGCCAGCGTCGTGCTCGCCTGAAGCACCGCCGAACCGCCCTCCACGACATTGAACTGCTGAAATTTCGTCTCGCTGACGATGCCCGACGGGCCCGTGGCCAGAGGGAAGTAGTCGGGGTGATAGAAGTACAGCATCTCGGTTTGCCCCATCAGACCGGGCTCGTAGATCGCCACGAACCCGCTGGCGTCGGTGACGAACGAGACGCTGTTGCTCATACGCACGCGCACGCACGGGATCGGGTTCCCGTTGGAATCCAGCACGTGCACCGCGAAGAACTGATGGGCTGCGTGGGCCTGGGTGCTGCACAGCAGCAAGCTCGCGACGAACAGGGCTCGGGTCGACAGGGAGGTCATGAGTTTCGCGAAGAGCAAGCTGTGTGCCAATGCACGAACCGCCTGTCCACGCCGCCGAGCAACCGAGCGATCCTTCAGGCGCTGCCAACGACGGCCTTCGTCAGCGTTCCGATACCGCTGCCGCGTTGCACTGCTGCTGTGCATGAGCCGCAGGAGTTGCGCTCGGTCCACCGGTGCCGGAAGCGCAGCCGCATGGTCTGCAACTTGCAGAAGGTTGGGCACGCGCGGGGCAGACCGGGAGCCGACGGTCCGCAGCATGGGCGAGCGGGGCCAGACTGACCGCGCAAGTGATTCACCTGTATCGGTCACCCGATACAGGTTCGTGATACACAGCCGCCCACGCAGAGGCACCACGAGACAGTCGTCACCTGCAACAGCACCCGGGCTCGTCGTGCGTGAACCCGTGCCAGCGGGCTGCTGCACGCCGATCGAGTGGACGACCGGCGGCGTTGCTGTTAGGTAGGGCGCCCTCGGGCAAGTGGGCAACGAGATGCAGAACATGGCGCGGTGTTATCGGCTCTGGTGGCTCTCCCTGGGCACGCTCGCCTTGGCTGCGTGCGCGGTGCAGCGAGAACGCGGCGTGAGCCCACGCCCGGAGCCCGCGCTCACAGAGCAGGGCATCACCGGCACGCCTGCGCCGAACGTCATGCACACGGGCCTCGTTCGCATCAAAGGTGCGGCCGGCGGCGAGTGCAGCGGCAAGCTACTGACGCGCCGCTGGGTGGCCACGGTCGCCGGTTGCTTCTGCGGCAGCGCAGCCGACGGCGGCATGGACACCGCCGACAAGCTCAAGGTCGACACCGGCACGCAGACCGCTGGGGTCACACAGCTCATTTTGCACGACAAATACGACGTCGCGCTCTTGCGCCTGGACACCCTCTTGCCGCTGGAGGCACCGACCACCGTCTGGTCACCGCCGGTGCCGTGGCTACCCGCCAAAGGCACGGTCAGCTGCCTCACGCACCGCGGCGCGCCCATGCAGATCTCGGGCACGATGCTCGACCCGATCTACGCCTCGCTCTCCGACACCGGCCCGAGCTGTGGAAGCCGTGAGCGTTGGGGCATCGAGCTCGTGGTGCCCGACAGCACCAAGCTCGAAGACGGCGACCTCGGCGGCCCGTGTTTCGCAACCGTGAGCGGCGTCGAGTACTTCGTCGGGATGATCAGCGCGCTCGCGAGCTCGCCCACGCGCCTGCAGATCACCGGCGTCGACCGCTACGGCACGGGCTGGCTTCCCGCCAACACCGACATCTGGCCCGGTGACCGCTGCAGCGCAGACATTCCCAACACGCTCTTCAGCCTCGACCCCACCTTGTTCGCAGGCCTGCCAGACAGCTCTACCTTTACGCTCGTCGCGCAGAAAGCCCACGGCGATGCGAACGACGCGAGCGCGCCGCAGCTCTTCATCGGCCAAACCAGCGACGCGCGCGCCGGCGCTTGGACCGAAATTCCCTCGCCCACGTTCAACGCCGGCATGATAGCCGCGTCCGCGGCCATCGATGGCGGAGCCAATCCGCTCGGACGGCCGCTCTTGAACGTGAGCTACCTGAACGCCAACCACGAGCCCTACTTCGCGCTCTACGACGCCACCAGCCACGCCTGGTTGCAGCGCACCGACTACTCGGCCCAATCCCCGCTCCTGCCGTTCGACGGCATCGGTCAGCGCTACACCACGGCGCGGCCTCTGCTCGGGCAAGTCCTGACCAGCTCCATGGAGCCCACGGTGACTCCTCCACCCTTCATGGGCTTCGTGTCGCGCAACGGCGAGCTTGCAAGCTCCAACAGCGTCGAGCGCACCACCAGCAGTGGCAAGTTTTATCAGTGGGTCGACTCGAACGTGGGCGTTCCCGCCGTACCTGCCGACGGCGTCGGTGACGCCAAGTTGCCGCTCGCCGACGAGACCAAACGTCTGAGCTTGACCGAGCGCAGCACCTACGCCGGCCTCATTACGTTCATCAGCGCCGCCTTCCGCAATCTGAGCGGGCAGCTGATAACCACCGGTGCATCCGCACTGTGCCAGGCCAACTCCGCCACGCAGAACCCCTGGTGCGCAGGCACCAAGCGCCAGCCCATCGGGGTGCGAGCAGACAACCCGTACACCGTCGTCTGGGATCTACCCACGAGCAACGTGCAAGACGTCGCGATCGGGCTCACCACTCAGCCCCCAAGCCCCGTGTTGGACGTCACCTACTGGGTAGTCACGGTCGAGCACGGCGGCACCATGCGCCTGTGGTCGCTCGGCAACGGCACCTCGGGTCACGCCACCGACTACGGCCTGATCGGCGACCACTCCATGGGCATGCCGAAGCTCGCGCTACTGCAGCAAGCAAACGCGAAGGAAGAGCTCTACGTGACCTACTCTTCTGCCAAGTGGTCTGCGCGCGTGCAGCCCGTTGGCAACTGCCTCGCCAACACGCCGACCTGGTGGGCGCACTGAGCAGACGCGCGCAGACGCGCTACTTCTGCTGCGTTACGAGCAGCTGAGTCGTCGTACAGGCCGGCTGCGCCTGGCCGTCTTTGCTGACGCCCACCACGGGGCCGACTTGGGTGCGCGCGCCGATGCTGCCATCGAGGCTGCACCCGTTGATGGTCGAATACTCGGAAGTGCCGAGCACCGCGCCCACCGCGTCGCGACCGAGAATGATGGCGCCGTCGAGCGCCACGTCGCTGAGCGTGCTGTCGGTGGCCCAGCCGAACAGGCCGACGTTGTCTTGCTGCGGACGCACGATGCGCAGGTGGTGAATGGTGTGGCCCGAACCCGAGAAGCTGCCGCGAAACGGCGTTTGCTGGCTGCCGATGGGCTTGAAGCCCTGGCCATCGCCCACATCGAAGCCGCCGCATTCGATGTCCTGCGTCAGCAGGTAGCGCGCGGCGAGGTCGCGCCCCATGGCCTGCAGCTCACCACAGCTGGAGACGAGATACGGCGTCTGCATGCTGCCGTTTCCAGCTGACACCGGTGCGGCCTTGGTGTAGCGCTGGCAACCCGCTTCCCACATCAGACACGGAGCGGCGGCCAAGAGCGGCTTGCCCCAGACCGGCGTGTCGTAGTCCCAGCCGGCGTACACGAACGGCGCAGGCAGGCTCATGTCCCACGAGCTCAAGGCCTGCGGCGTTTGCCCGGGGGCGCCGCAATTGGTGGCCACTTCGCAGTCGAAGAAGCTGCTCGTGACCGCTACGCCGCTGCTGTCGCCACCGACCAGCATCGTTTGCGGCGTGCCTGAAGGCAGATTGCCGACCGCATACGAGTCGATGACGACTGCGCTGCTGCTGCCACTGCCGACGAGCAAGCCCGTCTTGGTGCCCATGGCCACGCTCACCGAGGCGTGCGAATCCTCGATGCGCGAAGCGGACAGCTCCCCGGCGATGCCGCCCGCGGTGTCCAGCGCGCCCACGCTGCCCCGGACGAAGACCTGACTGATCAGCGTACTGACGCCCGCCCGACCTACGAGCACGCCCGCATAGCTCGCCCCCGTGACGGTCGCGCCAGTCACGGCGACGCGCTCGATGCGTGCGTGCTGCGTCGCGCCGAAGAGCGCCACGCCGGCACCGCCCGAGATGCGCAGGCCAGTGATGCTGTGACCGCGACCGTCGAAGGTGCCGACGAACGGCGCTGCAGCGCTGCCGACCGGCGTGAAGCCGACGCCCGCGCCGCTGTCGAAGCCCGCGCAGTCGATGTCCGAGTCCAGCTGGTAGTTGCCGGCGAGATCGTTGCTCATCGCTTGCAGGCCGCTGCAGGTTTTGAGGTGCGTGACCGTCGCGGTGTACTTCGAGCAGCCGGCCTCCCAGATCAAGCAGGGCGCGCCGACCTTGGCGGGGTGGCCCCACACCGGCGTCTTGTAGTCCCAGCCGGCGACGACGAAGCGCGCCGGCGTTTGGATGTCGGTCGTGGACAACGCGCTCGGATCCTTCGCGCTGCAGCCCGTGGCGTGGGTGCAGTCGAAGAAGCTGGCGGTAACGGTGAGTGCGCTGGCGCCGAACGCGAGCTGCCCGGTGTTGCCAGAGATGCTGCCGTTCGCGTAGCAGTCGACGAGCTTGCTGCCTTGCAGGCCGCTGCCGACCAGCAAGCCCGCCTGCTGGATGTTCGACGTCACCACCACGTTAGCGTGGCTGTTTTCCACGCGCGAGGCCGACAGCTCGCCCACCGCACCGCCCGCGACGTGCAGCTGCGTCGTGACGCTACCCGACACGAAGACGCTGGTGATGAGCGTGTTCTTGGTGGCGCGACCAGCCACCACACCCGCATTGCCGTTGCCCGTGATGAACACGTCGCTGATGGCCACGTGCTCAATCACCGCGCCGAGCGTGACACCGAACAGACCGACGTCGCCCAGCCGCAGCATGCTCACGCCGGAGATGGTGTGACCGCGGCCGTCGAGCTTGCCCGTGAAGGGATGCGTGGCATCGCCCACCGGCTTGAAACCAGCCCCGTCGCCGGCGTCGAAGCCCGCACAGTGCAGGTCGGCATCGAGCAGATACGCGCCAGCGAGATTCGCGGCCATCGCTTGCAGAGCCTCGCAACTCGCAATGTGGATGATGGCCCCGGGGACCGGCGCTGGCCCGGCATCGGCGACGGCTGCGTCGTGTGTAGCGGCGTCCGCGTCGTGTGTAGCGGCGTCCCGGGAGCCCTTGCCCGAGTCGACCGTGGCGTGACCGGCGTCGGCCTCCGGCAACTGCTGTGCGTGGTAGCCCGCGAAGGGCGAGCACGCGCCGAGCAACATGAGAACGAGCGCAAATGACGTGCGGGCAAGCGGCGGCAACATGGTCGCGCGTACCATACTCAGACCGGCCCCTAGCGCCAACGGGTGGGCCACGAAATCGCCTTCATTCGTGCGTGTCCTGACACAGGTCGAGCGAGCCAGACAGCGCGCACGCTCGGACTGCATCACTCGAGCGATACACTGCCCGGGATAGGTGTATCACTCCGGTGTGTCACTTCTGGAAGCAGAGCAGGGCTGGTCGCGCGCCCACTGCGTGCGCGCCAGTCAGCGCAAGATGGGCAGCAAGCTCGCACGTTCGTCGGTCCATAGCACATCGTCACCCGCCGCCGTCAGCTGCGGCATGCCGGCCAGCAGCGCGTCGACACGTGCCGCCGAGCGCGACATCACGGCCCAGCGCACGCGTGACACGAAGCGCTCGGCATCGGCCTCGGTCTGCACCACGCGGCACACAAGCCCGTGCGCCGCCGCGCTCGCCCGCACCACCCGCTCCACGGCCAAGTGGCGGTTGGAGACGTTGGCGAGCAAGATCCCATCGGGCGCCAAGTGTCTGACGTACAGCGCGAAGGCCTCGCGCGTCAGCAGATGCACCGGCACCGAGTCGCTGGAGAACGCGTCGAGCACGAGCACGTCGAAGCGCTGCGCCGGCTGCCGCGCGAGCAGAAGGCGCCCATCGCCGATCTGCACGCTGATGGCGGCGGCACTCTCCCGCAGAAAGCTGAAGTCCCGCTCGGCCAGCTCGAGCACGTTGCGGTCGAGCTCGTAGAAACGCAGGCTGTCGCCAGCCCGCCCGTAGGCCGCGATGGTTCCCACGCCGAGGCCCACCACACCGATGCGTCGAGCCGCTGGTGCGGGTGCCGACAGTACGCGCGCCAGCGCCGTGCCGGGCCCGAAGTACATCGTGGGCTGCATGTGCAGCTTCGGATCGGACAGCTGCATCCCATGCCGAATGCGTCCGTGGGTGAGCACGCGGCCCACCGGAAACTGAATCACCCGCAGCGGACCCAGGAAGCTGCGCCGGCGCTCGACCACGCTGCCGGTCCTGGTCGCGCCTTGCGCGCGCACGTACAGGCTCGCGCACAAGAGCGGCACGCACAGCCCCACGCCCAGCTGCAGGAGCCGACGCTGCGGTGCACGCCAAGCTGCGCGCGGCGAGCGCGCCGCCATCAGCAGCAACACGAAGGTGCCGAGCGTGGAAAGCTCGACTTCGTAGTAGTCGCTGAAGATGGCCGGCGCGAGCAAGCTCACGAACACCCCGCCGAGCACGCCGCCCCATGCGAGGTACAGGTAGAAGCTCGTGAGTTGCTCGGGCGCCGGTCGCTCGGCCACCAGCTGGCCGTGACAGAGCAGCGCCGCGCCAAACAACACCGACAGCGCCGCCCCGAGCTGCGCCCACAGCGGAGCCGAGCCTTGCGCGAACGCCGTCCAGCCAAGCAAGAGCACGCTCGGCAGCCACAGCGGCAACACCCACGCGTGCAACTGCCCACCAAAGCGCGAGAAGCACACCACGAAGCTGAGCAGGTAGAGCGCCAGCGGCACGATCCACAAGAGCGGCATCGCCGCGATGTCGACCGTGACCTGGTTGGTGACCGACAAGAGCAGCGCGCTCGGCACGAAGCTGAACGCCAACCAGCGCGCGCGAACGCTCAGGGCAAGCGGCGGCAAACGCTGCGCAACGGGCGCAGCCAGCGTGCCCAGCCGCGTCGCGACGCGCTGCACCCAAGCTCCGGCAGCAGCAAGCGCGAGGGCGAACAGCGCAACGCCCCACGACCAAACGCGCAGCTGCGCGCTCACCGGCAGCGCAGGCTCGATGCACCACGGGTACGCCAGCAGCGCCGCGAACGAGCCGACGTTCGACCACAGGTACAGCGCGTACGGCTCACCCGGCAAGCACAGCGTCGCCCAACGCTGCAAGAGCGGCGCCGTGCACGCGAGCACGAAGTACGCAGGCCCCACGCGCTGCCACAGGCGCCACGCGATCGCCAACGCTGGCGCGGACCACGCGCCGTCCATCGATGTCGCGGCCGGCGCACGCCCGAGCAGCAGCCACACGAAGAGACCCGCAAGCACAGCGACGTGCAGCCCGATCTGTCGGCTCGCGCACAGACGCTGGCTGCCGTGGTGCGCGTACGCATAACCGGCCAAGAGCAGCGTCTGGAAGAACAGCATGCACGCGGCCCAGGTCGAGGCGCTGCCACCGTAGCTCGGCAGGATCCACTTGGCCGCCATCGGCTGCAGCACGAAGAGCAGCACGGCGCTCGCGCAGCTCAAGACTGCGAGCGCCGCGCGCAAGACGCGGGCTTCAGGCAGCGCAGCCGGCACACTGCGCTCGCTGCTAGCCACCGCGCAGCATCGACACGCGCCCCGTGCGTACCAGCTCGACCGCGGCGTAGTCTTTGAGCAGACGCAAGAGCGAGTCGATGGTGTGCTCGTGGCCGGTGACCTCGATGATCATGGAGCTGTGCGCGACGTCCACGATCTTGGCGTGGAAGATGTCGACGATCTCCATCAAGCGTTGACGCACCTCTTTGCCGCCGTACACGCGCAAGAGCGCCAGCTCCCGGCTCACGAACTCCTGCGCGGAGATGTCGTGGATCTCGCTGATGTCCTCGAGCTTCTTCAGCTCGTTCACCATCTCTTCGGCGTCGGTCGCGGCATCCACCACGAAGGTCATGCGCGAGAAGCCCGCCTGCTCCGAGGAGCCCACCGCGAGCGAGCGGATGTTGAAGCCCTTGTCGCCGCAGCAGGTGGCGACGCGTTGCAAAACGCCGGGTCGGTCTTTCACCAGCGCGACGATGGTGTGAGGAAGAAGTTGGCGAGCTTGGGTCACGCGAGCGTTATTTCGCCGATCGCCCGCTTTGTCGAGAGGCCCATGTGCGCCTGGGTGGGAACAAACCTGCAGCTGCGGGCTCGATGCTTTGGGCTATTCTTGTAATCGTGCAGCGTCAGCATGCAAAAGAGGCGTGCGCGGGTCGCGTGGGCTGGCTGATGGTCTGGCTGGTGGGCGCGCTTGGCGCCCTGGGCACCATGGGCTGTGCGAGCTCCGCGCAACCCAAATCCCAGGCGTGCGATCAAGGCAGCTTCTGTCGTGACAGCGACTGCGACACGATCTGCGACGCCGACGAGGGCGGCGACAGCATCGACACCGACAAAGACGGCACGCCCGACTACCTCGATCTCGACGCCGACGGCGACAGCGTGCCCGACTCGGAAGAAGCCGGCGACGCCGACCTGAAGACCAAGCCCTACGATCGCAACCTCGACCACATTCCCGACTTCCAGGAAGCCAGCTACCCGCTGCATGCGCACCAAAGCTACCTCGACGGCTCCGTGAGCTCGCCGAGCGACGCAGGTGTGCAGCTGTCAGCTGACGCAGCGCTCAAGGACGGCGGCGGTAGCTACGACAAAGACGCAGGCAAGCTCGCGCCGCTCTTGTGTCCAGCGAGCGCGATCGTGCCGCCACTGTGCCTGGCAAAGGAGACCGATCTCTGCGACGGCCTCGACAACGACTGCGACGGGCACGTCGACGGCAACGCGCTGTGCGCCTGTACGCGCGGTGAAGTGCGCAAGTGCTTTGTCGGGCCGCCTGGCCGTCGCGGTGTCGGCGCGTGCGAAGATGGCACGCAGACCTGCGTCGGCGCTGAGTTCACGCACTGGAGCGAGTGCAAAGGCGGCAAGAGCCCGAGCCCGGAGGTCTGCGACGGCCTCGACAACGACTGCAACGGCTGCGCCGACGAACTCGCCAGCTGCCACAAGCCCGTGCTTGCGTGCCCCGGCCCGGGCGACGCGCGCACGCCCGACGCCAAGCCCTTTTCGCTCTACAGGCTCGACGCCGCGAGCTTCTACCAGGGCACTGACGCCACAGCCTACCACTGGCAGATCACCGGCACGCCCTGCGATCAGCTCTTCACCGCAATCGATCCCGCGGCCGACGCCAGCAGCGGCAAGCTCGGCTTCACGTTCAGCGGCGCCAGCAGCGCCAAGGCCCAGGTCAACTTCAGCTTGAGCGGCGCCTACCAAGTGCTGCTCGAGATCACAACCCAGAGCGGCGTGCTGCGCTGCAGCTGGATCGTGCACGTGCGCGCGCCCGGCCTGCGCGTGGAGCTGTGCTGGGACAAGACCGGACCGAGCGCGCAGAGCCACGGCGACGCTGTCGACCTCGATCTGCACCTGGGCAAGACGGGACAGACGGCGCAGTGGTCGACCAGCGACGACTGCTACTGGGACACCTGCCGCGGCGACACCACGCCCTGGAGCTACGCCAACACCTCTTCGCTCAGCCAGTGCACGGGCCAAGGCGCACAGAATTTCCCTGCTTATCAAGTGCTCGGCTTCTGCCCCAACCCGCGCCTCGACGCCGACAATCGCCTCGACGAGAGCTCGCAAGCCGCATACATCGCCGAGAACGTGAACCTCGACGATCCCAAGAACGGCGATCTCTTCCGCGTGATGGTCCACTACAACACCAACGTGCTGGCCGACGCGCAGCCCGCCGACGCCGGTCCCCCACCAGCCATCGCGACCCATCCGCTCGTGAACGTCTACTGCGACGGTGTGCTCGCCGGCAGCTTCGGCGGCGACCCGACAGTCCTGGGCGACGCCGACGAGCTCGGCGGCTTCGACACGCCAGGCCAGATGTGGCGCGTGGTCGACGTGACCATGTCCGCCGCCGGCTGCAGCCTCGCCCCCCTCAGCCCTCCGGCGCCCGCCAAAGGCTATTGGGTCACGGCCTGGGATCCCAGTTACGGCAACTGATACACTGGCGATAACCACCCGCCCAAAGCGGCTATGCTACGGTCTCGCGCGCGGCGGCCCCGGGGTCTGGGGCCGCGCAATCGACCAGCGCGACGCGGTCCTGCCACGATGCTCACGCCCTCACTCGACAACAGCGCAGCACCCGCCAAACGCTGGTCGGCCGACGAGCTGATTCCCTTCGGCAAGTACATCTTGCTGAACAAGATCAACTCGGGCGCGACCGCGGCGGTGTACCGCGCGAAAATCCGCGGTGAGGCCGGCTTCGAGCGCCTGGTCGCGGTCAAACGCATCCTGCCGCACATGGCCGGCGACCCCGAGTTCGTGAACACCTTCGTGCGCGAAGCCAAGACCGCCGCGCGCCTCAACCACACCAACATCTGCCCGATCTACGAGCTGGGGAAGGTCGGTGAGTCGCTCTACATGGCGATGGAGTGGGTGGCCGGCAAAGATCTGGGCGCCATCACGCGTCGCCTACATCGCGCCGACGAAGTCATGCCGCCGGTGGTCGCCGCGTGGATCGCCAAGGGCCTGTGCGATGCGCTCGACTACGCGCACACGCTCAAAGACGCGCGCGGCAAGAACGCGGGCATCATCCACCGCGATCTCTCGCCGACCAACATCGTCATCAGCTACGAAGGCCAGGTGAAGCTGATCGACTTCGGTCTCGCAAAGGCCGCCGGTCGCGCGCAGCAGACCAACGTCGACGCGCTCAAGGCGAAGCTCGGCTACATGAGCCCCGAGCTGGTGAAGGGCAAAGCGCCCGACGCACGCTCCGACGTCTTCGGCGTGGGCGTGTGCCTGTACGAGATGGTCACGGCGCGCCGCTTGTTCGCCGGCAAAGACGACATGGCCACCTTGAAGATGGTGAGCAACGCCTCGGTGCCGCCGCCGTCCGCGCTGGTGGAAGACGCGCCCGAAGAGCTCGAGATTATCATCATGCACGCGCTCGAGCGCGACCCGGACAAGCGCTGGCAGACCGCCGGCGAGATGAGCCAAGCGCTCAACGCGTTCATCACCCAGACCGATCCCATGTTCGGCACACGCCAGCTCGCCGAGTTCATGGTGGCGCACTTCCAGCAAGACATGGCGGCCGAGCAGCTGCGCGTCAATCAGCTGCTCGAGGCCAGCCACGACCCGGCCATCCTAGAAGACCGCCGACGCTTCTTCGCTTCGCCCGCGGGTGCCGCCGCCATGGCCAAGGCCGAAGTGGCGCGGCGCATGAGCATGGAGCCGCCCCCGGCGCTCAGCGATTCCGGTCGGCCGCTGGGCTCGGATCTCGCAGCTCGCAACCTGCCCAGAATGCCGGCGCTGCCGCGCATCGCGGTGCAGGCCGGTGTCGCGCGTGCGCCCACGCCTTCGAGCGTGGCTGCACCCCGTGGGCCGGCGACCGTACCCTCACCCGCCCCTGCAGCTGTTGGCGGCGCTGGTGACACGCGCGGCGCGGGCGGCGCGGGCGGCGCGGGCAACTTCGACGACGAGCCGACCAACTTTTTCGACCAGGACAAGCTCGGCACCAAGACCGGGCCGACGCCGGTGTTCGAAGACGAATCCACCGCCTTCTTCGACGGACAGACCCACGCGCGCGCGGCCGAACAAGCGCTCGGCGCCGCCCCCACACCGGTCACCGACGACCTGACGGTGGACGTGGACGTGGACGTAAATGTGGACGTGGATGTGGACGGCGACGACGCGGCCGACGCGCTGGGCTACAGCGCCGAGAGGACCGAGTACCTGGGCGCCGATGCCCTGTCCGGCATGGTCATCGAGGAAAGCGCGCGACCCAACGCAGCCGCAGCAGCACCTGCGCCTGCTGCTGGCAGCGGTGGCAGCGGTGGCAGCGGTGGCAGCGGCGGCTTCGGCGACGAAGATGCCACGCACATCTTCTTCAACAAGGAAGATGGCACCGGCGTCCCCGACCTGCTCGGCGAAGACCTCGATGCGGACCCGGCGCGCGTCTCGCCGGTGCCAAACCTTGCAGCGCGCGCGCAGCCGCTGCCCGCAGCCGTACCTGCACCGCAACCGCAACCCCAACCGCGACCCCAACCGCAACCCCAGCGGCAGCCGCAGCCAGCGGCGGCAGTGCAAGCCCCCGCTGCGGCACCGCTGCCAAGCTCGGAGCGACGACGCAGCACCCAGCGCTTGCCGCGCAGAGGCTCTGCGACGATCCGCATGAACACCATGGAGATGGCGGCTCCCCGCGCCAACGATCGCCTGTCGAGCGCGATGCTATTGGTGGGCCTCTTGCTGCTTGCGGTCGCAGTGGCCGGCCTCATCACCAAGACCCCGCTGGGGATCGCGCTCGGCCTGCGCAAGCCCACCATCGGTGCCATCGAGATCCGCACCACACCGCCCGTGCCGGCTGGCGTGAAGCTCGACGGCGTGTACCGCGGCAGCACCCCACTGCGCATGGATGGCGTACACGCCGGCCGGCGCGTGCTGGAGCTTTCAGCCGAGGGCTACTTGCCCGTCGAGCGCGCGGTCGACCTCAGCGGTGGCACCACGGCCATGGTGGACATCGCGCTCTCGCCCAAGCCGCCCGTGGCCGCCGCCAACAGCACGCATTGAGCGCGCCTGGTGCAACGCTCCGGTTGCACAGTGCCGTACCTCACCTTCCGTCAGGCCCCGGGTGCGCGGCCAGCGGTGCCGTTGAACCGGCGCTGGCCTCCTGGTACAGCTCGCACCTACCTCGTTTCTTGCGCGCGAGCAGGGGCTTCGCGCGCCCGGAGGCCCGTCGATGTCCATGCGCGTATGGCTGCTGTGCCTGTTGTGTACCTCTGCTCTGTGCGTCGTCAGCTGCAAGACTGTCAAGAAATCGGGCGCAGCAGGCAACGACGCTGGAGCCGCCGCTGGCCCCGACGCTGCGGTCGATGCGAGCAGTCTGTGCACGGTCGCCGCCGACTGTGACGACGGTCTGTACTGCACCGGCACCGAAGCTTGCCGCGATGGCGTGTGCGTCGGCGGCAAGCCCGTCGTCTGCAGCGACGGCATCGCTTGCACCGTCGATCACTGCTCCGAAAAGACGCGCGCCTGCGAGTACCTGGCGCCGGACAATGACGGCGATGGGCACTACGACGCCAAGTGCAAGAACAAGGCGGGCAAGGTCGTGGGCGACGACTGCGACGACACCGACCCGCTGCGTTTCCCCGGCAACATCGAAGCTTGCGACCCCGACAACAAGGACGACGACTGCGACCCGACCACCTTTGGCAACAAAGACTCGGACAATGACGGTTTCTACGACGCCAAGTGCTGCAACGCGGCGAGTGATGCCAAGGGCGCCAAGCTCAACTGTGGCAACGACTGCGACGACCAGAAGGCCAACGTCAATCCCAAGGCCACCGAAGCCTGCGATCTCTTCGACAACAACTGCAACGGCCAGACCGACGAAGGCGTGTCGATCAAGATGTACCCCGACACCGATCACGACGGCCACGGCGACGCCAAAGCCAAGAACAAGCCCGTGCAGAAGTGCGCAGGCGCGGTGGGCTTCGCCACGAGCTTCGACGACTGCAACGACAAGTCTCCCGAAGTCTTCAGCGGCGAGTTCGAGATCTGCGACGGCGTCGACAACAATTGCAACGGCCAGATCGACGAAGTCCACGACGACGCGCCCTGGTTCGTGGACGCCGACAAAGACGGCTTCGGCGATGCCACGAGCACCCCGGTGTACTCGTGCGAGCGCATCCCGGGTCGGCAGCTGTCGAACAACGACTGCGACGACACCAAAGCCGCCGTGAACCCTGCAGCGGCCGAGCTGTGT
>JADGRE010000219.1 GCA_017881185.1 Pseudomonadota bacterium
CCGTGGATCGCATCGCGACCGCCTTCCATGGGATCGCGGAAGAACGGGTAGCGCACCAGGCGCTTCTTGTTGTCGATGTACTCTTCCTCGCCGTAGCTGATGATCATGTCATACAGCCGCTGGAAGGCGTTGCGCGTGACCTCCGGGCGCTCGCGCACGAGCTTCAAGTAATCTTCGAACGAGCCTTCCCAGTGGAGATCTTCGTACTGCTTGTAGTCTTGCAGCGCGGCAATCTTCGACACCAAGCTGGCAGCGGTCTCTGTCGCCATGGCAAACCCTCTGGTGGGCGTGGTGGAAGAGCCCGGCCCAATGTTGCGATCGTAGCACTCTCCGCGTGGCAGAACACCAGCGCCGATTTGCGCATTATCACCTCTGATCTGATATGCCGTCGTGTAGGAGAGGTCACGGCGATTGTCGTGGAACCGTCGCGATCCGGCGTGCTACCTTGAGGCTCAGTGCACAAGGTATTCGTCCTCGACACCAACGTCCTGCTGCACGATCCCCGGGCGATCTTCAAGTTCGACGAGCACGAAGTAGTGCTCCCGATCTACGTGATCGAAGAGGTCGACCACTTCAAACGCGAGATGAACGAGCTGGGTCGCAACGCCCGCATGTTGTCGCGTTTCGTGGACGAGCTTCGTGAAGAAGCGCCGGAGAATTTGCAAGCGGGTGTGCAGTTACCCTCTGGCGGTCGCTTGCGCGTCGCCGTGCCAGACGACGTCTTGCACGACAAGAACGGGCGCAGCGCCGACCACAAGATCTTGCAGGTCGCGTTGCTCGAACGCGACGCGCATCCGCAGCAAGCCACGATCTTCGTCACGATGGACTCGAACTTGCGCATCCGCGCGGACGCGCTGGGTCTGCGCGCGGAGAGCTACGAAGGCGGGCGCATCCCGAGCGAAGATCTGTACTCCGGCTTCCAAGCGCTCAGTGCGCGGGTCGAGTTGGTCGACCAGCTTGCCAAGCGCGCCGCCGTGCCGGTGAGCGAGCTGCAGGCCGAAGGCTTGTATCCGAACGCTTGCGTGGTGCTCACCGACGAAGGCAATCCCAAGCACACGGCGCTGGGTCGGGTGGATCCTGCTGCGGGTCAGATCGTGCCGCTGCGCGTGCCGCGCGAAGGCTCGTGGGGTGTGAAGCCGCGCAACTTGGAGCAATCGTTCGCGCTCGATCTACTGCTCGACGACAACGTGAAGCTCGTGACGCTGGTGGGTCGCGCGGGCACCGGCAAGACGCTGCTCGCCGTCGCGGCAGGCTTGCGCAAGGTCGTGTTCGAGGGCGTGTACGCGCGCATGCTGGTGTCGCGGCCCATCTTCCCGCTCGGTCGCGACGTGGGCTACTTGCCCGGCACCATCGAAGAGAAGCTCAACCCGTGGATGCAGCCGATCTTCGACAACCTCGAGTACATCTTCACCACCGGCGGCGGGCGTCTCGATGCGGGGCGCAGCTACGAAGAGCTGATCGCCGCGGGCACGATCCAGGTCGAGCCGCTCACCTACATTCGCGGCCGCACGCTGCCCAATCAGTTCTTGATCGTGGATGAGGCGCAGAACCTCACGCCGCACGAGGTGAAGACCATCATCACGCGCTGCGGTACCGACACGAAGATCGTGCTCACGGGCGACCCGGATCAGATCGACAATCCGTACGTCGATGCGCAGAGCAATGGCCTCGCGACCGTGGCCGAGCGCTTCAAGGCCGAGCGCATCGGTGGACACGTCACGCTCACCAAGGGCGAGCGCAGTGAGCTGGCAGAGCGCGCAACGCAGCTGCTATAAGCCCGCGATGGTCGATCGCCAGCCAGCCAGCGAGCTAGCAGCACTGCGAGGCTTCGAAGCCAAGCTCGCGTTGCTCACGCGCGCGGCGCGCTTGCTTCCATCCATCACCGCGCCCAATGCGGCCGCAGAGCGCGCACGCTTGGTGGCGCAGCTGCAAGCTGGAGAAATGCCGGTGCCGCGCTTCGATTACCCAATCCGCGGTGGTACGGCAATCGGGCCCCGCTTCGTCGACCGCTTGCGGCAAGAGGCGAGGGCGCTGCCGGTGGTCGAGCCCTACTTGCAGAAGCTCGACGAGCTCGAGCTCGACCTCGCCTTGCTTGCCGCCGTGGGCGACGGGCGGCAGGTGCGACCGCTCGCCGCGCGGCGCTTCGGCACCGGCAGCGAGCTGGTGAGCACACCGGCGGGCGAGCAGCGCTTGTCGGACTACGCGCGCACCTTGGTTGCAGCGCGTTGCCCCAACCACGATCCACGCGTGCTCCCCGCGCAGACGCGCGACGGCTCTGCCTCGTTGTCCGCCATCATTCAGGCGGTCGCGCTGCGCGCTGGGCTCGACGTCAACGTGCGCGTGGAACCCAACCTCGCCGCCGCGGCCGCGAGCGGCGATCACACCGTGTACATCGCCGATCGCCTGTTCGGTACGCGCGAGGCGATGCGACTTGCGGTGCACGAGGTGCTCGGGCACCTGACCTCGGCGGCGAACGGGCGCGCGCAGCCGCTGCGCTTGATCGAGTGGGGCATGGCAGGCTCGTTCGCCGATCAAGAAGGCGTGGCCCTGAGCCTCGAACACGCGTTCGGCCTGCTCGATCAGGGTCGCATGCGCTCCATCGCCGGTCGCGTGCTGGCGACCGAGCTCATGCACGCCGCCGCCAGCTTCGGTGAATGTGCCACCACGCTCTTGCGCGAGCACGACTTTGCCGCGAGCGAAGCCGTCGCGCTCAGCGAGCGTGCCTACCGCGGCAGTGGCGTGGCACGCGACGTCAGCTACTTGCTCGGCTTCCTGCGCGTGCAGGCTGCGCTGCAGGCGGGCACGACCACGCTCGACGAGCTACGCATGGGGCGCGTCAGCATCGCGGCGTTGCCACAGCTGCGGCAGTTGCGCGTGCGCGGCCTGGCGCGAGCGCCGATCTACCGACCGAACTTCTCTTTCAACTTCCTCTCCACCAGCTCGGGCACCATGCCGTGGAGATCGCCGCCGAGTGCGGCCGCTTCTTTGATGAGCGTCGAGCTCACGTAGAAGAAGTCGTTGGCCATGATGAACATGGTCTCGATGCCGGGGCCGAGGTGGCGATTCATGTTCGCCATCTGCAGCTCGTGCTCGAAGTCGCCCACGGCGCGCAAGCCGCGCAGCACCACGCGCACACCCTTGGCGCGCACGTACTCGACGAGCAAGCCGTGGTCGAAGCGATCGACCTCGACCCGGCCGTCGCCGCCAACGGCGTCGCTGATCATCTCCATGCGCTCGTCGACGCTGAACAGCGGCTTCTTGCTGGTGTTGGTCAGCACCGCGACGATGATGCGATCGAACGCAACCAGACCGGAGCGGATGATCGCCACGTGCCCGTTCGTGATCGGATCGAAGGTGCCGGCGTAGACGGCGGCAGAAGCACGTTTGGGAACGACGGACTCGGCCATGGCAACCCGGGGACAATCCCGCATTTAGCTGGGGTGCGCAAGAAGCGTGATGCCGCTGTCCCCGTAGCGGTATTCGCCGACGATCTCGAGCGCTGCGGGCGCTGTCCAGCTCGCGCCGGCTTGGTGTTCCACCACGAACAGGGCAGGCGCGGGACACAGCTCGCTTGCGGCAAGCGCGCTCAGCAGCGGAGGCAGCTGCGGCAGCTGTGCGTAGGGCGGGTCGGCGAAGATCAGCGTGAAAGGGCCGATGTCCGCGGCGCGCAGACGTTGCACGCAGGTTTCGGGGCTCTTGTGCAGATCGAGCTTGAGCACCGTGACACGATCTTGCGCAGCCAATGCGCGCGAGTTGTCCTCGATGCAGCGCAACGCGAGCCGGTCGTGCTCCACCGCCAGCACATGGCTTGCGCCGCGCGACAGCGCTTCGAGCCCGAGCGCGCCCGTGCCTGCGAAGAGATCGAGCACCACCGCCGACTCGAACGCGCCGCGCGCCGCCAGCGCCGAGGCCAGGCCCTCACGCACGCGATCGGAGGTGGGTCGCGTGCTGTCGGCGACGTGGCTCGACAGCCTTCGTCCGCCGTAGATGCCGGAGATGATGCGCACGCCGGAACTCTGCCACGCCCGTGCTGCGCGCGCTCAGAAGCGCAGCGTCGTGGACAGCCCGACTGAGCTGCGACCCAGGTGCGGCGCGAGTGCGAACACGGGCTCGCTGCCGCCGTTGGCGGTGCCGCGCTCGGCGGGCTTGTCGGTCAAGAGCAAGTACGCGCCCACGCCGCCGCTCACGAGCGCCGTGCCGAGGAATACCCACTGCAGCACTTCGAAGGTGCTGCCGGTCTTGCACATGCTCTGCACGTCTTTGAGCTCCGAGACGGTGACGCCAGGGCCCGAGCCCGTCCAGCGGTTGCCGCGCTGCGCTTCGACGCAGATGTCCTGCACGTTCGGGTCGGTAACGACGTTGCTGTACTTCTTGAAGGTGGCGTCGTTGTTGATGCCGCCCAGCACGAACCACGAAGCCGCGAGGCCGATGACCGAGGCTGCACCCACGCCTACCAGGGTGTAGCCGAGCCAGCGCAGAGATTGGGTCGTTTTCGGCGCACCCTCGTCGTGTGTCGCCTGCTCGGGCGCCGCTTCGGTTGCGATCGGCGCGGCGTTCTCACTGGCCATGCCGAGCGCGGCGATGACGTGAGTTTGGCCGGTCGGCGAGACCATCACCTGTTGCGCGTAGGTGCCGTGACCCGCCGCAGTGATCTCCAGCATGTGCTCGCCGGGCGGCACGTTTTCGACGATCAGCTTCTGATCGCGCGTCTGCCCGACCATCTGGCCATCGATGTGCACTTCCGCCGTGGGCACGTTGACCTGGATCGCCAGCGTTCCGACGCCGCTGACGTTGCCGCCTGAAGTCAGCCGCTGCATGAGCGAGCTCGCGCGTCGGCCCAGCGCATTGGCGTCTTGTGCCTCGGCGCGCGGCACCAGATCGGTCTCGGTTGCGCCGATCGCGCCGGTGTCGGCGTCGAAGATGCTCACCGACAGCTGGTAGTCGTATTCGCTGCGCGCGCTGGTGCGGCGCACGGTGCCGTAGACCACGCGCGACACTGACAGGCCCTTGGCGATCTCGCCGAGGCATGCAGCGTCGATCTCGTCGCAGCCGTGGGCGAGACTCATCTGCGCCATCGACACCGAGCGATCGAGCAGCTTCCAGCCCGGCACTTGCCGCGCACTGCCACGCAGCGCGTCGCTGACGGCGTTGGCGAAGTCGTCGTCGCCTTCCACCGAACGCAGGCCGAGCACGACAGCCGTCGCCTGCGCGCTGACATGCGATGCCCCGGCGCCCACACACAGAGCCGACAAGAGCACGGTCGTGATGAGCCGCATGCAGCCTCCTCGCGCGCACCGCATGACGCGTGCGCAACCTCGCCCGCAAGCCGAGGCCCCTGGATAGTACCCGACCGAACCCGCCCCGCGAAATTACAACGCCGCCGGGCCTGTCGTTCCCGCACGGGCCGAGCGGCCGGTCACGATTGGCAGGTGCGCATGCGCGCGCTCGGCGTCGAGGTAGGATGTCAGCCCACGCCAAAACAGGCATGCTGCCGCCATGCGCATCGAGATCGTCCCGTGCCTGAAAGACAACTACGCCTACCTGGTGGTGGGTGACGCAGGCCATGCCGTGGTCGTCGATCCGTCGGCCGCGCAGCCAGTCCTCGAGCACGTGCAGCGCGCAGGCGTGACGCTGGTGGGCATCTGGTGCACGCATCACCATCCCGATCATGTTGGTGGGGTGCCTGACCTGCTCACGGCTCACCCCCAGTTGGAGGTGACCGGCAGTCACTACGATGCCGATCGCCGCCGCATCCTGGGGCTGACCCGCGGCGTGCGTGAAGGCGACACGCTGTGGTTCGACAGCCGGCGCGTGCGTCTGCTCGGCGTGCCCGGTCACACGCTCGGCGCGCTGGCGTTCGTCATCGACGACGCGCTGTTCAGTGGCGACACCTTGTTCGGCGCCGGCTGCGGACGCCTGTTCGAAGGCAGCGCGCAGCAGATGCGCTGGTCGCTCGAGCGCCTGCGCACGCTGCCCGGCCACACGCGGCTGTACTGCGGGCACGAGTACACGGTGAAGAATCTCGAGTTCGCCAGCAGCATCGAGCCGGGCAACGCCGAGCTCGCCGAGCGCTTGGAGGGGTGCAGGAAGCTGCGCGCGCAAGGGCAGCCGACCGTGCCCAGCACGCTGGATGTAGAGCTTGCGACCAACCCGTTCTTGCGCTGGGACGAGTCTGCGGTGGTGGCCAAGGCACTCGAGCTCGGCGCGGCGAGCGACGCGCCGGACCACGTGTTTGCCGCGCTGCGCAAAGCCAAAGACGTGTACTGACGCGTGTGGGCCCGCGTCAGTTGCGCGTCAGTTACGCTCGCGCGTGGTCCATTGACGCGCGCGATGCCCGCCGCCGTACGCGCCGAGATCGCCGAGCGCCGCGAGCACGATCAACACTACGTAGCCGCCGCTCAGCTGCCCGTGGTTGTGGAAGAAGGTGTACATCCACGCCAGCGAGGTCCACGGCAGAAACAGAAAGCCGAGCACTGCGATGAGGCGCGAGTCGAATGCGGCGTACCAGCTCGTGAACAACCACGCGAGGAACAGGGCCACGCGCGGGCCGAAGAACAAGAGCGCGGCGATGAGGCAGCAGCCCGGCATACGCCGCGCACCGTACCATTGAATGAGCGGCGCAAGCACCGGCTCGACCCGGTGGCTGCGAGCTTCTATGGGCGATCTACCGGCAATCGGGTCAACGCCCCCCGTGCGTAGGCACGACTTACCGGTGCACCGTGACCCGAAGTGGGTGGTTGCCACGCACTGTTGGGATGGACAGCGCGGCCTCGGGCTCGCTGCACGCGAACGAGGATCCAGCGATGGTCACGACCAGGGCACGTACGAACACCAAGCCAAGCTCCAGCTTGCGCACACTGTGCGCGCTCGCTTGCATCTCAGTGGGCTGCGCGAGCGGGGGCTCGAACGGGCAAGCCAACACCGAGAACGCAGGCGCGGCCGGTCAGGGCTTCGCCAACGCTGCCGGCACCGGCGCGCTGCCGACCGCTACATCCACGCCGGTGGCGGTGGCATGCAGCAAGAACTGCCAGGACTTCCCGGCGCAGCCCATCTTCGACACCAGCGCAGGCAGCGCGCCGCCACCCGCGAATGCGCCGAGCCTGTTTGGTGCAGCCGACAACTTCAGCACGCCGGGCGACTGCGTGGTGGAGCCACAGCTCTCCGAGGGCAAGCTGCCCGGTGCGCTCTTCCCGCGCAACTGGTTGCGCCCGCGTTTTCGTTGGAAGGCGTTGCCCGGCGAGAGCTTGTGGGAGCTGCGCTTGACGGCCGCGGCCGAAGCCAACGCGCTGGTCGTGTACACCACGCGCACCAGTTGGACCATGCCGCGCGCTGGCTGGAAGGCGCTTGCCAAGAGTGTGATCGATGCACCGATCACCGTCACCGTGCGCGGCGTGCAGGCCAGCGCACCCGGGCGACCGTCCGGCACGCGCGGCAGCTTTGCCATCGCGCCGGTGGAAGCGCGCGGCAAGCTCGTGTACTGGGCGACCACGTCGTCCGACGTGAAACCCGACACCAGCAAGCTCGTGGGCTTCGACGTAGGCGACGAGAGCGTGATCAACGCGCTCACCATCGGGCAGGTGGGCGACCGCGCGATCTTGGCTGAAGGCGGTCGCGACCTGCGCGGCAAGTACGACGATCCGCGCGGCGTGGCACCGGGCGCCGTGCAATGCATTGGCTGTCACGTGGCCACGCCCGACGGTGAGTCGGTTGCGTTTACCGATCACTGGCCGTGGAACAATGTCGTGGCTTCCGTGCAACCCATGCACGCGGGCGAGCGTCCGAGCTACCTGAGCGCGGGCGCGCAAGTGCTGCTCAACCAGCCGTGGCTCGGCATGCAGACTTTCTCCGCAGCACACTGGGCGCACGGCGATCGCATCGTGGTCAGCGTGTACTCGCCGCGCAACCAAGGGCAGGGCGGCACGGGCTTCTCCGACTCCGCTCCGTATCCGAGTCACGCGGATCGCCTGGCGTGGATCGACCTGGAAACTGCGGCGAAGTTCGGGCCGGCGGATCCCACCAAAGGCGACGTGCAGCAACAGCTCAATCAACAGATTGCGGCGGAGCTGGGCAAGTCGTTCGGCTTCATCGCGCTCGACGGAGAGACGCGCTCGGTCGCTACGCCCAGCTTCAGCCACGATGGTACGCGCATCGTGTACGCCTCGGCCGACGCGACGCAGGACGGTCGCCTGAGCAGCAACAACCACGAAGTGGACCTGCACGTGGTCCCCTACGCCGCACGCAAGGGCGGCAAGGTCGCGCCATTGCAGGGCGCCGCCGAGCCGCAAGTCGCCGAGTACTACCCTGCGTTCTGCGCCGACGACTCGCTCGTCGCCTTTACGCGCGTCGCCAAGCCCGACAGCGCAGCGCTCTACTACCGGCCCGACGGCGAAGTGTACGTGGTGCCCAGCGCAGGCGGCAGCGCGCTACGCCTGGCCGCCAACGACCCACCCACCTGCAGCGGCCAAACCAGCCCTGGCGTGATCAACAGCTGGCCCAAGTGGTCACCGTCCGTGGTGAGCGTGGACGCCAGCTCCCAGGAGTTCGACCAAGGGCCCCGCACGTTCTACTGGCTCGTGTTCTCGTCCGCTCGCGCCTACGAAGGTCAGTTCGAAGTCCCCAAGAACCAGTACAGCCCGCCCGACACCCGCGCTTCGCAGCTCTACGTGACCGCCATCGTGCGCCACAACGACACCGGTCAGCTGGAAACCTTTCCGGCCGTGTACCTGTGGAACCAAGACCCCGCCACGAGCAACCTCACACCAGCCTGGGACGAGTTCAAGATTCCTCC
>JADGRE010000070.1 GCA_017881185.1 Pseudomonadota bacterium
GTGCGGAAGATCTCCGCCACCGAGCTGCCGGCTTGCGCCTCAATGCGCGCATCGAGGTCGACCACCGACAGTCCGGCCAAGTCGCCGACGGCGTGTGCCGCAGTCGACTTGCCACTGCCCATCAGGCCAGAGAGAAAGATGCGCATGGCGAGCTTATGCCGCGCCAGCCGCCGGAGAGCAAGCTCAGTGCGACAACGCTTCGGTACGGTTCACGATGCGTGGCGTCAAGAAGATGAGCAGCTCGTTGCGCGCGTCGCGCTGGGTGTGGTGCTGGAACAGCACGCCGAGAATGGGGATGTCGCCGAACACGGGGATCTGGTCCAGACCGTGACCGGTGTTGCGCGTGTAGATGCCGCCGATGACCGCAGTGTGGCCGTCCTGCACGAGCAAGTTGGTGTTCGCCTGACGACGCAAGATGGTCGGGTCGCCGCGCGCACTGGTCTGGTTGAAGTTCGGCTCGTTGCGCGTGATGTTGACGATCATCGCGACTGCGCCGTCACTCGTCACGTGTGGCGTGACCGACAGCATCAGCTGGGCGTCCTGGAAGGCCGTTTGCACGCCCTGCACGCCGACCTGAGAGTACGGAATCGAAGTGCCCTGCGAGATGGTCGCAGCCTTGTTGTCGAGCGTGAGGATGCGCGGCGCGCTGATGATGCGCACTTGGCCGGTGGTCTCGTACGCGCTCAAGCGCAGCGCGAAGTTCACGTTGCCCGACAGGGCGCCCATCGAGACACCGATGGCGGCGCCGCGACCGGTACCTGCCGGAGCCGGGAAGTTCACTACGAAGTTCGGGTTCGACGCCGTGCCGAACGGCGACAAACCGGTCGTGGGCGTCTGACCGTCCGTGGCACCGCCAGCGATGGTCAGGTCGTGGGGGAACACGAGACCCGTGGAGTTGCCGGTGGCCGAGCTCATCACGGCGTCACCACCCCACTGGATACCGAACTCGTTCGTGAACGAGGTCGTGGCTTCCACGATGCGCGCCTCGACGAGCACCTGCGGTGTCTGCGAGTCCAGGCTGCGCACGAGCTCCTCGATGTTGTCGAGGCTCTCGGCGACATCGCGCGCCACCAAGATGTTGGTGCGCTGATCGACCGCGACCTTGCCGCGGGGCGAAAGCAGATCTTGGGCGCGCGCCGACAAGTCGGACGCCGTCGCGTAGCTGACGGGAATCAAGCGCGTCTCGAGCGGCGCGAGCTCCAAGCGCTGCTTCTCGCGCTGAATCGCCATCTCCCGCTCCTTCTCGAGCACGGCTTGCGGCGCGACACGAATTAGATTGCCGCGACGCACCATCCCCAAGCCCTTGGAGGTGAGGATGACGTCGAGCGCCTGGTCCCAGGGCACGCCGCGCATCTTGATGGTCACGCTGCCGCTCACGTCGTCGGCCGTGACGACGTTCACGTTTCCGACCTCGGACAAGAGGCGCAGGATGTTGTGGATGTCGGCATCCTTGAAGTCGAGATCGATGCGGCGGCCGCTGAAGCGGCGATCGGACTTGGCGACGCCGACTTGCAGCGGGATGTCCGACAAGAACGCGGCGACTTCGTGGCCGTCCACCTGGACCGCGGTCTCGCGGGCGACGGTACGGATCTGGCGCTTGACCTCCTGGGGCGCGGGGTCGCCAGCGAACAACCAGACGATGCGGTTGCCCTCGCGCACGGCGGTCGTACTGCTGCCCGCCGTGGCCTCGACCTCGAGCGACACGCGATCGGCGCCCGACTTGACGTTCACTGCACGCACGAGCGTGGAGGCGTCACCTGGAACACGGCTATTGACGCCCGCACCAAGCGCGGCGTGCTCGATGTCCATGCGCGCAGGGCCCGTGGAGCCCGGCAGAATGCGGAACTCGGCCGGGCGATCGAGCTCGACGATCACGCGCTCGCGACCGTTGCGGCGCTCGAGACCCACGTACTTCACGTGCACGGGGCCTGACGCCGCCGTCGGCTGCATCACCGGCTCGGCGGCTTGCGCCGGCGTGGTATCGAGCGACACGATGATGTGCCCGCTCTCGGAGCGCGCGCGATAGGTCGCGCTGCGCGTGAGGTTCAGCACGATACGCACACCGTGCGCCGTCGTGCTCGCGGTGGTTCGGGCGATCGGCCGGGCCGCGCCCTGCACCTGCAGCCCATCGGCCGCCAGCACCGAATCGGCAACCTGAATGACGACTTGCTTGCCGTCAGACTGGGAGTCGATGGAGTACGTGGGGATGTTGAAGGTGCCGTCGATGCGGACTTCAGCCTTGTCCCCTTCTCCGGTGACGACGAGCTTCGCGATCGACGATGGCTCGCCCTCGGCGAAAGCCGCAGCAGGCAAGAGAAGCGCAACAAGAACCGCTATGGACCCGGACGACACGCGCATGGAGATCTCCTATGCTTCTTGTTTCGCGATCATCGACCGCCAGCGCTGCAGAACGCAAAAAAGTGGTGCAACGTTGCAGACCAACCGCAACGTGCGAGCACGCCCGCTCATGAGCGGACGTTAGACCATTCGAGCTGCTGCGCGCGGTGGGCGCGCTGCGCACAAGCCCAGGCTATCTAGCCGCAACTTCTTGACGCAGCGTGATGATCCGCGACAAGGGTGGCCGAGTCGGATCGGTCGGGTCTTGGCGCGTCAGCACGACTTCGTTCTCACGGATGCGATCGACGCGCCAGTTGAGCGTCATCGACACGCTGCCGCTGGTCTGGAGCACCTTGGGCCGGCCGATGTAGTCACCACGCTCCACGACGAAGCCGACATTCATCGGATCGGTGAGCATCGCCTTGGGTCTGGGCATGCCCGACACGATGGCGATGAGCTTCATGGACTCCACCGCGGTGGTCGGCATGATCACCGTACGCTGCGAGTCCCCGCTGACCTCCGCGCCACGCACCTTGAACGCCGACGAGTACTCTCGGAACGGATCGCGGTTGTGCTCGGATTCGACGAAGTCGTCGTCTTTGAAGCTCAAGCTATCTGCAGTCGGCATGGTCTTGGCGACCTTCTTCGCTTCAGCAGGCGCGGCCGCACTCATGTCGGTGCCGCGTCCTTCTGAACGCTCGGCGCTCTCGCCACACGCGACAGCGAGCACGCAGCACGACGCTGCGACGAGGCTCACGGCCCTGCTACGACGCACAGGCTTGGCGGCTGCGGTTCCCATGGTCATTTGCCCTTGGCCGCGTTCGGCCGGCGGAAGGTGGTGGCCAACACGGACACGCTCAAGTTGATGTCTTCGCCCTCTTTGGTGGGCGTCGTGAGCGAGATGTTCTCCATGTTGATCGCACGCTCGAGGCGGCTGATGTTGTAGAAGAACTTGGCCAACTGGTGATACTTGCCGGACACGGCGAGCGACACCGGCACACGCACGAAGAACTGCTCACCGGCTTCGGGCCGCGGCTGCACGTTGCCGACGCGCAACCCGCTGAGCTCTGCCAGGCGATTGAGGTCGTCGAGAAACGCGGGAATCTCGGCGGTTTCGGGCAAGATGCGCATGTTCTGCTTGTCGAGGGCGTCGCGACCCGCCAGCTCCTCACGCAGCTTCAGGTATTCCTGCTGACGCTCGTGCGCTTGAGTCAGATCGTTCTGCAACACTTCATGGCGGCGCCGGGCATTTTGGATGTCCTCCTCCATGGTCATGTGCACGCCGAAGTAGTAGCCGGCGCTGATCAACGCGAGGATGAAGAACGCGACGAAGATCTTGGCACCCACGGGCAGCGTCGCGAAGTTGGCTTGCGGCAGCTTGGGGGCCATCTAGTACCTCACCACGCACGAGAGGGTGAAAGAGACCACCTGCGAGCTGGTCAGCGGCTCCGTCGCCGACGCCGTGGACTGCAGCGTGACGGTGTCGAAGAGCTCAGAGAGCGCGAGTCGGCGCAAGAACTCGGCGACGTCTTCGTTCGTCTTGCCGAATCCCGTGATCGTGCACTTGCGGCTGGCTTCGGTGAAACCCGAGAGCCACAGGCGGCGGATGTCCCAGCCGTTGTTGAAACCAGCGAGCGGGTTGTCGTGACGCAGCGCGTCCAGGCGCTCGGGGCTCACCGTCGGCCCCCCACCCTCGCTCAAGATCCTGCTCAGCTCCATCAGCACGCGTGCCGGACCTTGGCGTGCCGTCTGCAGCTTGGTCACGACGGTCTCGAGCTGACGGCTCTTGGCGAGCGCAGCTTCGACTTCACCGATGTTGGCGCTCTTGCCCTTGACCTGCGCGATCTGCGCTTCGAGGTCGGCGTTCTGCTTGGTCTGCTCTTCCAGCGTGCTCTTGTAGTTCAAGTAGAAGAGCGTGAGCACCACGCACCAGGCGAAGGTGGACAGCAGGTACGCAATGCCCCACAGCTGCGTCGAGCCGCTGGCGGCTTGGACGCGCTTGGCCTCGGGCAGTAGGTTGATGCGAATCATGCTGCGCGCTCCCGTTCCTTGCGCAGCGCAAGACCGTAAGCGACCACGGCTTGCGACATGCGGCCCTGCAGGGCCAACGGGTCGACCGACTTGGGATCCGGCTGGGCGACCAGCAGCGGATCGAGCGGCACGACCTCGACCTGACAGCGATCCGCGAGCTCATCGTGCAATGCCTGCACGTTGGCGGTGCCGCCGGACAGGTACACGCGGTGCACCTCGCGGTCACCGCTAGTGGCGAGATAGAAGTCGAGAGAACGCTGGATCTCGCCGGCGAGCGTGCCGACGCAGTCCTTGATGATCTGCGGCACCTGCTGCGGCACGATGCCCTGCGCACTGCCGCACTTGTAGGCCTCGGCCTCTTCCTGGCTGATGCCCAGCTGACGCTGAATCTCTTCGGTGATGGCGTTGCCGCCGTTCACGATGTCGCGAGTGAACGCCGTGGTGCCAGCCGCGAGGATATTGAGCGTCGTCAGCGATGCGCCCACGTGCAGGAGCACCACGGTCTGATCGGGCGCAGGCGCGCCGTACGCCGCCTCGAAGCAGTTCTGCACCGTGAAGGCGTCGAGATCGACGACCCGGGGGCGCAACTTCGCTTCGAGCGCCAAGTTGGTGAGATCACCGATCTCTTCCTTCTTGGCTGCCACCAAGAGCACGTCCATCTGGCCCTGCTCTTCGCGGCGGTTCACGACTTGGTAGTCGATCTGCACGTCGGCGAGCTCGAACGGGATGTGCTGCTCGGCTTCCCAGTTGATCTGCTCGGAGAGCTCGGCCTGCGTCATGAGCGGCATCGTGATCTTCTTGATGATCACGCTGTGCCCGCTGACACGCATGGCGATGTCGCGGCGCTTGCTCTTGTGGAAGAGGCGGTCGAGCCCCTCCACGATAGCGCCGGCGTTCATGATATGGCCATCGACGATGGTCTGCGCCGGGAGCGGGTGATAACCGAAGCGCACGAGCGCACGGCCACCTTTCCGATCCTCCCTGATCTCGCAGACCTTGATCGAGCTGGTGCCGATATCAACGCCGACGAGATTCTTGCCTTCCGAGGCCAACTGGCATCACTCCTCCTCGCCGAACACGCGAACGCGGTCTGCGAGGCTCAAGCCCAAGGCCTCGAGAATTTTTCTCTTGGTGTCCATGCGACAACCCAGGCCCTTCTCGACGCGGTCGATCGTCAACACCGAGAGATTCGCACGCCGTGCCAGCTCTGCCTTCGACATCATCTTTTCGATGCGTGTCTCGCGCAGACGTATCTTCTTGCGACCAGTAGCCGACTTGCCCTTGGGCTTGTCGTTCTTGGCTGGTGCACCTGGCGCAGAGGTCTGCGCTGAGTCCGCAACTGTTCGGGCGGGCCTCACCACATCCGACTCTTGCGTGTCAGGCGCGGAAGCTTCGGATGGTGCGGTTGCAACGGCACCCATGGATTTGTCGCGTTGCTCCATGGCTCCCAGACGGGCTCCCAGACGGACTCCCAGACGAACTCCTAGACGAGACGAAAGGACCGTCATCTACTGCCTAGGATCTTAGGTCGCGGGTCTTCCGCAGGTCAAGCAAACTTGAGTCAATTTTCCCATAGTTAAGCATCAATTACATCTAATTTGATCCTCATATCAGAGGAAAAATTAGACCGCGACCAGGCTGGCGGGGTCGTGCGTTTCTCTCGAATGTCAAGGAACGGCAGAGTCGACTTGGATCGTGTCAGTTGAACAAGCAGAGTGCAAAAAAACCGCGCGCTTCGAGCTGTCTCCCTATCCACGCTTCGGAGCTGGCTAGCGGCCGCTGCTGGGTTAGCCTGCGCCGCCGGATGAGCTCGTCAGCGCAACGTCGATACCTTCGGATGGTTGTTCGGATCCTCGTGTTGGGCGCCGCGTCGCTGCTGGCTGCACCGAGGCCGGTGCGTGCCGAACGTCAGCACACGGTGGAAGCGGGTCAGTCGCTGGGTGGTATCGCGAAACGCTACGGCGTCAGCGTCGCCGACCTGGCCGCCGCCAATCGGCTCGACCAAGGCAAGCGCCTCAAGCTCGGCCAGGTGTTGGTCGTGCCGTCTGCGGGTGAGCTCTACGTCAAACCCGGTCAGACACTGGCGCGGATTGCGCATGCGCACGAGCTGGACGCCGACGAGCTCGCGCGCGCCAACGGCCTGTCCATCAGCGCCGCGCTCAAGTCGGGACAACGTTTGATACTGCCCGGCTTCGAGGAAGACAAAGACCGGCGCGCCGCCGAGAAGAAGTGGGGCAGCCCGAAGCATCCTGGCACGGTAACCTTGTATCGCGTGTGGTCGAAGAAGACCGCCCACCTGCGCGTGGTCGACACCCAAGGCCGCGTGCGACCCAAAGCCATCGGTGAGCTGCGCGAGTTGCTGCGTCCACGCTTGTCCAAGAAGCGCAAAGACCCGCACCCGCGCCTCTTGCGATTGATCGCGCAAGTCTCCGATCACTTCGGCGGTCGCACCCTGCACGTGATCAGTGGCTATCGCTTGGCGGGCGGTTACACGCGCGACTCCAGTCGCCACGTCGCCGGCGAAGCCATGGACTTCCAGATCCCGGGCGTGCCGCTGACCGAGCTGCGTGACTACTGCCAACACTTCGATCACGTCGGCGTCGGCTACTACCCGCGCACGCACTTCGTTCACCTCGACGTGCGCGTCAAGAATGCCCAGTGGACCGACTGGTCCCTGCCCGGTCAGGCGCCGATGCTCGCGCCCCCGAGCGAGAACGCGCCCGAGCCGGCGATGGATGCGAACCATCTCACCGGGCCAAGGCACGAAGGCGAGATCCCGGAGCCGCCACCGGCCGAGGATGATGGTCAGCCACCGGTGGACGACGACGCACCCAGTGCTGGTTGATCGCGGCGCGCGTTGGAGCGATGCGCAGCCGCGCGCGAGCTCAGAGAATGCTGTAGTCGGTGAGGCGGCGGTAGAACGTCCGTCTCGGCATGCCGAGGGTTTGTGCGGCGCGGGCGCGGTTCCAGCCGCAGGCATGTAGGGCGTCGAGGATGCGCTGCTTCTCGTCGTTCTTGTGGTGATCGAGCGACTCGATGCGTGGACCACCGAGCGCCAGCGCGGGTTCGGGTGCGCTGCTGGGGGCTGCACGTCCTAGCCCGAGATCGGCCTCGTCGATGGTCGCGGCCTCCGCCATGACGCAGGCTTGCAGTAGCACATGTTCCAGCTGACGAATGTTGCCGGGCCAAGGCTGTTCCATCAGCTTCGCCAGCGCTGCGCGGCTCAGGTGGTGGCGGCTCATGCCCTGGCGCTCGGCGAACGCGCGCAGGAAGTGCTCGCACAAGAGCGGGATGTCGTCGCGCCGCTCACGCAGCGCCGGCAGCACCAGCTCGACCACGCTCAGACGATAGTAGAGGTCCTCGCGGAACGTGCCCGCGGCGACCAGGTCGGACAGCGCGCGTTGCGTGGCGGTCACCACGCGCACGTCGACGGGCTCCTCGACCTCGCTGCCCACGCGGCACAGCTTGCCCTCCTGCAGCACGCGCAAGAGATCGACCTGCATCTTGGCGGGCATGTCCGAGACTTCGTCGAGGAAGAGCGTGCCGCCCGAGGCTGCAGCGATCATCCCGCGCTTGTCGCGATCGGCGCCGCTGAACGCGCCCTTCACGTGCCCGAACAGCTCGCTCTCCAGCAAGGTCTCCGGCAGCGAGCCGCAGTTGATCGCCACGAACGGTGCCTTGGCGCGCGGGCCCGCGTAGTGAATGGCACGCGCCACGAGCTCCTTGCCGGTGCCGCTCTCGCCGCGGATGACGACCGAAACCGAGGCCGCACACAAGCGCTCGATGGCGTCGAATACGCGCTGCAGCTGCGGGCTGCGACCGACCATGCCATGCCGCAGACCATCGGTGACGCGTTCACGCGCGCGGCTTAGCTCCCGCTGCACGTCATCGAGTTGGCGCGTGCGCGCAAGCAACAGGTCTTCCACATCGGCCTTGGCCTGCGCGAGCTCGTGGTTCTTTGCCTCGAGCTCGTCCTTCTGCGCACGCACTTCCGCGAGCAAGCGCGCATTCTCGATGGCGATCGCGGCTTGGTCGGCCAACGCCGACAGCATGTCGACAGCGGCTTCGCTGAAGCGACCACGGCTGCGCCGGTGCTCCAGGTACAACACGCCAACTGTCCCCGACCGACCGCGGATCGGTAGACAGGCGACCGAACGCAGCATCAGCTTGTGCACCGACACGTACTCTTGAAGTCGGCCATCCACGGTCGCGTCCACGGTCACGATCGGCTCGCCGTCGATGAGCACGGCCTCCGCGATCGAGCGCGAGAAGGTGATGTGGGATTGTTCTTGCGCCGCAGTGCGCGCCCGCGTGATGTGCGGCTCGAGCCGGCCGGTCGCGTCCACCAGCAGCACGGAGCCACGCTCGGCGCCTGACAGGTCGACCGCACTCTCGGTGATGCGCTCGAGCAAGCGATCGAGATCGTGCTCGCTCGCCAGGCGCTTGATGATCTCCAGCATACGCTCGCGTTCGGCGCGCGGATCGAGCAGCGTCGGGTGCGACTCGCTGCGCTCGCTCGGAGCGCCAGCGGGCGTGTCCTCGGTCGCGCGCTGCCTGGCCGCGCGACGTCTTGGATCGTGCCAGAACGCCTCGCGGTGTTCGCGCGGGATGCGCATCGCGATGTCCTCGAGCACTTCTACCGCCAGACGCGCGTCCCGACGCGCCGCGAAGCTGCCGCCGAGCGCCTCGTGCCCGAGCGCGCATGCCGCCAACGCCGACCACTCGACGTCGCGATCGCGTGCCTTGCGCGCTCGCTCGATCAACGCTTGCAGACTCTGCACCGCGGCGTCGGCGTCGCCGTTGGCGATGCGCGCGCGTGCCACGAGTAGCTCCATGCGCAGACGCAGGTCTTCGATTTTTTCGCGCTCGATGTATTCGCGCGCAGTCGACAAGCGCCCGGCAGCCGCAGACGCATCGACCGGCCCCCCGCGATCCAAGAGGGCCTCGGCGGCGTCGAGGTGGTGCTCCGCGACCTCACGCATCTGTCCGAGCCGGGCGTAGCGCGCAATGGCGTCGTCGTATTGGATGAGCGCCTGATCGACCTGCCCCGTGCGCGACAACAAGTCGGCGAGCAGTGCGGTGGCCTGGGCCGCGATGAACTTGTGGCCGGCCGCTTCGGCGTCCTGTCGCACTTCGTCGATTTCCACGCGGGCGCGCTCGTAGAGGCCGAAGTAGATGTGCAAGTGAGCCAGATTGTTGCGCGCCTGCGCCTGCGTCGACGAGCGCCCCGCTCGACGCGCCAGCCCAATCGCACTCTCGTAGTGCTCCGCCGCCAACGCCGGCTCGCCGAGGTAGAAGTACACCGCGCCCAAGTTCATCGAGAACGTGGCCATGTTGCCCACGTCGCCGAGCTCGCGCGCGATGTCGAGACTCTGCCCTAGCAAGTCGCGCGCCGCAGTCATGTCGCCGCAACGCTGGCAGCCGATCGCTAGGTATGCGAGCACGCTGGCTTCGTCGCGGCGTTCGCCGCGCGAGCGCGCGAGCGCCAGCGCCTGCTCGTGACACACACGGGCCGCATCGTGGTTGCCGCGGTAGCTCGCCACCATGCCCTTGGAGCACAGCAGCTCGATGCGCACGCGATCGTGCTCGGGCGCGATGGCCAGACCCGCCTCGACCGCTTGCTCTACGGCCGCGTAGTCGCCGCGACGCAGATGGATCTTGGCCAGCTCACGTTGCACGCGCGCGCGCCAGGTGGCGTCGGCATCGACGGGAACCGTCGCGAGCGCGCTGACGGCATCGTCGAAACGGCCCAGCGCAGTGAGCGAGCGCGCGACCAAGAGCGCCGCATCCGCGCGCTGTGCGGGGCTCGCGCCCTGATCGCCAGACAGCGTCGCCGCGCAAGCCGCGGCAGCCTCATCCTCGCCCAAGCGCTGCCTGCAGCGCGCGAGCTCGATCAACGCGTGACGGTGAGCTTCACCTTCAGCGCAGCAGAGCAACGCCTCGAGCAACTCGGCAGCCGCGGCAAATGCGCCGACGCGCACGAGCCCGGTGGCCGCTTCCGGCGCAAGCGCGAGCATCTGTGCGCGGTCGTCCGCTGCCACCGCCAAGCGCGCGCGATCGGACAACGGCAAGCGCTCCGCGAGTGGAGCGCCGAGCAGCTGGCGTGCGAGCTGCTTGCGCCGTGACTCACCCAGCGCGCTGAGGATCGTCTTGCGCAGGCTGCCATCGGACAGCAGCACGAGCTCGGCGTTGCGCGCCAAGAGGCCCAGCGCTTCCAGTCGAGAGACAGCGGCCGGCACCTCAGCCTGTGTGAGCGTGCTGCCTGGCAATAGCGGGATCTGATCCAGCGTCAGCTCGGAGACCAACGCGAGCGCCTCGAGCATGGGCAGTTGATCCACGCTCGCCTGGGCCAGCCGTGCTCGAGTCAGCGCGAGCGAAGCTTCTGCAGGGGGCAGTGCACGCACATCTGCAGGCGTCACTGCAGGCAAGCGCGAGAGCTCCATCAGCGCGCTGATCAACGCCGCAGGCAAGCCTTGCGCGTGCTCCACGAGCGCGTCCACGACCGTGGCATCGACCGCCCCCAGCACTTCGCCCGCGATCCCAGCCACGTCCTCGGGCACGAGCGCGGGCACTTGGAAGCGTCGCTCGGCTTGCAGCTCCCGCACGGCCGGCGCCTCAGCGCGCGCGGCGGTCGCGATGACGAGCGTGCCCTTGCCACCCGCGGAGTGGATCGCCGAGCGCAACACCCCACCCAGCAGCGATTCCCCGCGGTCCAGATCGTCGACGAACAGCACCAGCGACGCCTCGCGCGACGCGGCAGCCAGCAGCGATCCGAGCACGTTGGCGGCGCGCGTCTCCTCCAGGCTTCCTGCGCGGATCTGAGAGAGCAACTCTCGCGCGACCGGCGCGAGCGCATGGTCCGTCCCCAGCGTGACGAGCAACTGTTCGACCAGCGAAACCAGCGGCGCAGCGCCACCGTTCCGACTGGGCAAGAGCTCCAAGACCACGTGCGAGCGCAGCTGCAATCGCCACTTGAGCTCGCGCAGCAACAGCGACTTGCCAGCGCCCGCCGGCCCGAGCACGAGCCAGGCCGCGCTCTCGGCCGAGCTCGGCGCCGTGGTGCGCGCCGCAATCGCGCTGTCCAGCACAGCGAGCAGACTCGCGTGCCCGCGCGGACGTGGTGCCACGAAGGCGCGCGGCTCGGCACCCGCGGGCGCGCTGGTCTTCGTCTGGAAGCGCGCCAACGCAACCAACAATTCATCGACGCTCGGAAAGCGGTCGAGCGGCTCCTTCGCAAGACAGCGCTGTGCCACCTGCAAGGCCACCCGGACGTCGTTCGCCGCAGTGACCGGGATCTCGGGCAACTTGCCCTCGAGGCGCGCGGCGATGGCGCGTGGCCCATACGATGCAAACGGATGCTCGCCCGCGACGAGCTGCCAGAGGGTGACTCCGAGCGCGTATATGTCAGCTGCAACCGTCGCGCTGTGTCCACGCAACAATTCCGGCGCCATGTACGGCGGAGTGCCGGCTGCCGTGAGGGCTTCACCGGAGCGCGACTGTCCCGCGAGCTTCGCCAGACCGAAGTCGATCAACCACGCGCGACCCTGCACGTCGACGATCGAGTTGCCCGGCTTGATGTCCCCATGCACGACACCCGCTCGATGCAGCGGTGCAATCACCGCAGCGACCTTCATGAACGCATCGATGCGCGCGGGCAACGGTTGCCCCGACACGGCCGCATCGAGAGGCTGACCATCGATGTACGTACGCGTGAAGAACGCCGCCGCTGGCTCACCGCTGCGCACGCTCATCACGCCGAAGTCGTAGACTTGCGCCACGCCCGGCACCGACAGCGTGGTCAGCGTCGCGAACTCACGCTCGAAGGCCGCGCGCAGCAAGTCGTCGACCCGCCCACGGATGGTCTTGAGCGCCACCTCGCGCCCGGACCGCAGTCGGTCGCGGGCCAGATAGACGTCACCGCACGCGCCCTGTCCGAGATGGCGCAAGATCTCGTAGCGATCGACAAGTGCCATGATGTGCCAGCCTACAAGTTACGCCAGCCGTGCACAAGTGGGCCATGTTGTGCCATGTCAAAATGACAAATAGTTTGTATTTTCAGTATGTTACCGGCGCGACGCAGATAATAGGTCGGCACATACTGTGTCACTAACGAACCGTGCAGCCGCGTGCCGCCGACTACTGCTCGATGTGCCAACCGGCCGCTCGCACCGCCAACTGCACTTCGGCGATGTGCTCGAACGAGCGTGTCTCGAGCACGAGCTCCACCTCGGTCTGGCCAACTTCGCTGCGCGCACCGATGCGATCGTGATGCACCTCGAGCACGTTCGCCTGGCACGCGGCAATGCTGGAGAGCAGCGCCGCGAGCGAGCCCGGCACGTCCGGGATGAGCACGCGTACGCGCATCGCCCTACCCGACTTCACGAGGCCACGGTCGATGATGCGCGACAGCACGTTCACGTCGATGTTGCCGCCAGACACCAGCAGCGCAACGCGCTTGCCTTGTATCGGCAGGCGCTCTTCCAGCACCGCAGCCAGCGCCGTCGCGCCAGCGCCCTCGGCGACGGTCTTCTCTGCTTCCAGCAAGAGCAAGATGGCTTCGGCAATCTCTGCTTCCTCGACCAGCACCACCTCGTCCACGTAGCGGCGCACGAGTGAGAGCGTGCGATCGCTGGCGCAGCGTACGGCGATGCCGTCGGCGATGGTCCTGCGTGCCGGCACCTGCGTCGCTGCACCCACTTCGAGCGCGCGCTGCATCGAAGGCACCAGGCGCGTCTGCACCCCGTAGACCGCGATGTCCGGACGCTGTTCCTTGATGGCCGTGGCGATGCCGCTGATCAGACCGCCACCGCCCACCGGCACGACCACCGCCTGCAGCCCGGGCACCTGCTCCAGCAGCTCGAGACCGATGGTGCCTTGTCCCGCGATCACGGCGTCGTCGTCGAATGCGTGAACCAGGCTGAGCCCGCGCTGATCGCGCAGGCGCAGCGCTTCGGCGCACGCTTCGTCGTAGTTGTCGCCAATGAGCACGACCTGCGCGCCGTAGCCGCGTGTAGCCGAGACCTTCACGAGCGCGGTCGACAGTGGCATCACGATGGTCGCTTCGATGCCCAAGAGCTGCGCGTGATACGCGACACCCTGTGCATGGTTGCCAGCGCTGGCGGCGATCACTCCGGCTGCGCGTTCGGCGTCCGAGAGCGACAACAACTTATTGCGCGCGCCGCGCTCCTTGAACGAGCCGGTGTGCTGCAAGCTCTCGAGCTTCAAGTACAGCTCGCAACCTGTGCGCTGACTCAAGCGTTGCGAGCGCGAGCAAGGCGTCCCGCAGACGGCGTCTTTCAAGCGCTCGCGGGCCAGACGGATGTCTTGCAGCGAGATCACGCCTTCATTTTGCGCCGCCAGGGCCGCCGCCGCCAGCACCGGTCTTGCCGCTGCTGCCATCGGCGCGCTCTGCGGCACCTTCGCCGTCTTCAGCCAACCTGCGCTCGAGATCGCTCATGAAGGCCCCGTCGGACCTGCGTTCGACGCCCTTGCGCTTGGGCGAAAGCAGCACCACGGGTTTGACGTCGGAGTCTTCATCGAAGGCGTCGAGGCCCAGGCGGTCGGGCGGCCGTGACGAAGCCGCGAGCGCGGCCACGCGGCGCGGGTCGAGCATGTCCTCGTCCTCGACCAGCAGCTCGTCATCGCTGAGTTCTTCGACCTCGCCCTCGGCCTGGGCGTGTCGTGCGCTGCGATCGCGCGCGGTCTGACCCAACGTCCGCAGCTCCTCGGCGAGCAGCTTCGCTTCCAGGTCTTCGGGCGTCACGGGCGTCACGCGGTGCGAGCTCGTGGCGCCCGGCGGCAGCTCGTCCTGCACGATGCCCATGCCCTTCTCGTGGGCACGTTCGTACGGGTACACCGAGCGCACGTAGTGCGAGACCACGAGCGCGCCGGTCACGAGGCCATTGCGCATGCAGAACTGGTCGAGCGACAACGCCAGGTGACCCGCGCTCGCAGTGCGCCTGCTGCGATCGCGCAGCAAGGTCTGCATCACGATCTGCTCGAGCTCCGGCGGATAGTTCGCGATGTGACCGGACGGCGGCGCCACGTCGCGCTCCACGATGGAGGTCATGATCTCGACGTCGCTGCCACGAAACAGCCGGCGACCGGTGGTGAGCTCGTACAAGATGACGCCGACCGCAAAGACGTCTGCGCGCTTGTCGAGCGGCTTGCCGCGTACTTGCTCGGGTCCCATGTACGCGTAGGTGCCGCGCACCGCGCCGGCGTCGGTGTCGACGCGAGCCGAGCTCTGCGCCACGCCGAAGTCGAGCACCTTCACCACGGCATCGAGCGAGATCAAGATGTTCTGCGGCGTGACGTCGCGGTGCACGATGCGCAGCTGACGCCCTTCACGGTCGCGACGCTCGTGCGCGTGATGCAACGCCAGACACACTTGGCTCACGATGCCGATGGCGACCGCCAGCGGCATCGGCTTGTGGGCCTTGGCCGCCGTGCGGCACAAGTCGGCGAGCGTGGACCCGCTGACGTGCTCCATCGCCAGATACCAGTAACCGTCGGAGTAGCCGAGGTCGTAGACCTGCGGGATGTTGGGGTGCGACAGCTCAGCCAACAGGCGCGCTTCGTCTTGGAACATGCGCAGCGCGTGCTCGTGCTCCGCGTAGTGCGGGAACAAGCGCTTGATGACCACGTCACGGAAGAAGCCGCCCTGCCCCCACTGCCTGGCCAGGAAGATCTCCGCCATGCCGCCCGCTGCTATCTTGTGCAGCAGCTCGTAGCGGCCGATCTTCCCGTTCTTCACACTCCCAGCATACCGGATGTCCGGGCGGCCGCCAAAGGCGCACTGGCGGTGCGACCTGCGGTGGAGGCTCGGCCCCTGGGCGGCTTTCCAGGCGGCCCGGCCTGAGCTACCCATGCGCCCGACAGCCGCGCTGGCGGCGTTGTACCTAGGTTGGCGATGGCACTCTTGTCCGACAAGGTGGTGGTGATCACCGGTGCGGGCCGCGGCATCGGGCGCGCCGCGGCACTGGCTTGCGCGCGCGCCGGGGCGAGCTTGGTGCTGAACGACGTCGGCTGCGAGCTCGATGGGCGCCAGGCGGACCCAGGCGTGGTGGAGCAGGTGCGCGCGGAGATCGCCGCGCTCGGCGTCGGCGCGGTCGCGAGCGCGATCGACGTGACTGAAACTTCCGCGCCGGACGCCCTGGTGCAACTGGCGCTGACGCGCTTCGGGCGCGTCGACGGACTCTTTGCGGCTGCAGGAATCGTGCGCGAGCAGTCGGTCACGCGGCTACTCGACGACGATCTCGAACGCGTGCTCGACGTGCAGTTGCGCGCGCCCATACGCCTGACACGCGCTCTGGCGACTGCGCTGCAAGAGCGCAATCAAGCTGGCAGCATCGTGTTGTGCAGCGCGCAGACCGCGTTCGCCGGCGCTCGAGGCCAGAGCGCTTTTGCCGCCGCTTCGGCGGGAATCACGGGTTTCGTACGCGTGGCGGCGCTCGAGCTGCGCAGGCATGGCATTCGCGTCAACGCGCTGTGCCCGCTGGCGCGAACACGCAGCACCGAGCAACTACCGATCTTCGATGCCATCCGCGATGACTCGCTGACGCCCGAGCACGCAGCCCAGGTAGCGCTGTACCTGTTGTCGCCATTGGCGGCGGAAGCCAGCGGTGAGATCGTCGGTGCTGCCGGCAGTCGCGTCTACACGCTGCGCGCACACGAGACCAGCGGTGCGTTCCTCGATGGTCGACCTTTCGGCGCCGAGGAGCTTGCCGAAGCGTGGCCGCGGGTGACGAGAGGCTAACGGACTCCCAGCGTGAGAGCGCCGTCACGAACGCGCCTCAGGAGAGGTCGATGATGTAGACCCCGCGCTCGCTCTCTTCCTCGTCCGAGGTGGGGCGTGGCGCGGCAGGCATGGGCAAGGGAAGCTCAATCACCGGTTGGCGCTCGCCGCGCCGCCGCTCTTCTTGTTCCCGCTTCTTGATCTGGTCGATGATGAACGGGTTGAGCATGGTGAGCTCCCTACCGCGGTCCCTACACTATCCATAATGACGCATCGGCTCTCCTGCAAATTATGCTTTGCATTTATTTCGAGGGCCAGCCGACGGATGCGGTTACCCAGTGTCAATAAGCGCGAAAAACATGGATTGTCGGGGTACGGCGTGTACGAAATCATGCGTGCAGTGAGCGATCTCCGACCTGGTCGTCCACGCGCGCCGATGGCCGGGGAGCAGACGGCCGGCTGTGGGTCCCACCCCGGAGACCTCGGCCGGCACCCGCGTGGCCTGTCGACCTGGACGGTCGCTGCGGCGCTCTGGGCCTGCGTTGCGTGCCCCGCCGCGGCCGCGGCGGAAGACTTGTCGCTGCAAGATCCGGCATGGAATGGGCTCTCGGCGCTGGCGCAAGTCGCACAGGCGCAGGCGGCGCGTGTGGCCCGACCCGCGCGCCTCGAGGTCGGGACCCTCGGCGCGCAGGACGCGCTGCTCATCGTGCACCCTACAGCTGCGCTGCCCGTCGCAGAGCTGGCAGCGTTCATTCGCAACGGTGGGCGCGTCGCGATTGCCGACGATCTGGGCAGCGGCTCGCAGCTGCTCGGCGCATTCTCCATCGAGCGTACCGGCCTCTCGCCCAAGCTCGACGCGCTGCGCTTGCGCGACAACCGCAACCTGCTCCTGGCGACGGCGCAGAACGATCATCCGCTGGCGCGTGGCGTCGGAGCGCTCGTGACCAATCACCCGCAGGCGTTGCATCACGCGCTGCTCGTACCCGTATTCGGCCTGGGCACGGCGCACGAAGCCGTGGTGCTGGCCGGTGCAGTCGGTGCAGGCAGGCTCGTCGCAATCTCCGATTCGAGCGTGTTCATCAACAACATGCTCGAGCTACAGGGCAACGAACGCTTCGCGCAGAACCTCGTGCGCTACCTGACGAGCGAACGCACGGGAACGCTGTACCTCGCCGATTCGCACACGCAGCTCGTCGGCAGCGGCCTCGGCGCAGGCAGCTCGCTGCGTGGCGTCGCCAACGCGCTGGCGCGGCTCGCGCAACTGCCGCTGCCGCCGCTGGCGGTGCTGGCACTGAGCGTGGGCCTCGCGTTGCTCTTGCTGTTCAGCGCGGCCACCGCATTGCCGCGCCGCGCCAGCTACGGCCGACGCGCGTTTCTGCAGACGCCCGATTGCAACGCCGGCTATGCAGGGCGCGTGGCTGCGCATGCACGCGCGCGCGACCTCGCACCCGCAGTGGTCGCATTGAAGTTCGAGCTCGAGAGCCAACTCGTGGCCCGCTTGCAGCTGCGCGGCAGTCCGCGCCTCGACGAAGTGGTCGACGCGCTGCGTGCCAAGGGCACCGCACAGCCACAACTGGCCGAGGCCAAGCAGCTGTTGGTCGAGCTGGACGCGCTCACGGCCAGCGGCAACCGTGGTGCTTCGCGGATCGGGCGGCGGAAATTCTCTGAGCTGGTCGGCAGAGGCCGGCGTATCCTGGCGCGGCTGCCCGCCACGGCCCACTCATGAATCCACCCGAAGCAGCCGAAGCCATCGCGCCGAGCGCGGCTCAAGTCGCCGCGCTCGCGCAACGCGCGGCCGAGGTGCGCAGCGAAGTCGCGCGCGTGTTCGTGGGTGCGGGCGACATCCCCGAGCTGCTGCTGGTCGCGCTCTTCGCGCGTGGGCACGTGTTGCTCGAGGGCGTGCCGGGTGTGGCCAAGACCACGCTGGCGAAGGCGTTTGCGTCCACGCTGCACTGTGCGTTCAAGCGCATTCAGTTCACGCCAGACTTGCTGCCCGCGGACATCACCGGCACCTACGTGCTGTCTCCGCGCGACGGATCGTTCTCGCTGCGCGAAGGCCCAGTGTTCGCGAACGTCGTGCTTGGCGACGAGATCAACCGCGCACCGGCCAAGACACAGAGCGCGCTACTCGAGGCCATGCAGGAGTTCCAGACTACGATCGATGGCGAGACGCGGGCGCTGCCCGAACCGTTCATCGTGATCGCGACGCAGAACCCTGTGGAACAAGCGGGCACCTACCCGTTGCCCGAGGCGCAGATCGACCGTTTTCTCGTGCGCGTGCGCATGGGCTATCCGTCGCACCAGGACGAAGAGACCATGCTGCGGCGTTTCTCGGCGGGCACGCCGACCGTGCGCGGCATGTTGCAGCCGAGCGAGATCCTGGCGGCCCAAGCGGCCGTGAAGCTGGTGCACGTCGAGGACTCGCTCTTCGACTTCGTGGTGCGGCTGTCGGAGTACACGCGCCAACACCCGATGGTTTTTCTCGGGGCTTCGCCGCGTGCGTCGCTCGCGCTCATCCAGGCCGCCAAGGCTCTTGCGCTGATTCAGGGTCGCGCCTACGTGCTGCCGGACGACGTGAAACGCCTGGCGCTGTCCGTGCTGGCGCACCGCATGGTGCTCACGCCAGAAGCGCAGATGGAAGGCATCGCCGGCGAGAGCGTGGTGCGCGAGGCAATCGAGAAAGTCGCGCATCAACGCGAGGCCCGGCGCTGAGCCGCGCACGACATGCTCCCCATCCCCACGAGCAACGCGGTCGCGACCTTCGCCGGTGCGGTGGCGATGGCGGCGCTCGGCATCGTGTTGCAGTCGGCAGTCGCCGTCATGCTCGGCGGCAGCGTGATCTTGGGCATCGCCGCGGCCCTGGCGTTGACCACGCCGATTGGCGCGCGCCTGCGTGCTGAGCGCTTGGAGCTATCGTGGTGGCTCGCGCATGACAACGACAACAGCGCGCACGCCACACGCGGTTCGGTGGTTGCAGACGTCGGCTTCGAGATCCACGCGTCGCTCCGCCATCACGGCGCGCGGCCGTTCTGGTTGTGCGACACCTTGCCTGCGCTGCAAAGCCACGTGCGGTGCACGCGGGGAGCCGGCGCCCAGATCCTGCTGCAGCCTGGTGCGCGCACGGAGCTGCGCTTCGGTCTGGTCAGCGCCGCCGCGGGCAGAGTGGTGGTACACGGCCTGTCCGTGACGGTGCCTGGCCCGTTCGATCTCTTCCGCGCACCGCTGTACTTCCCCATGCCGCTGTCGATCAAGGCGCTGCCACGCAGCAGCGTGCAGACTTCGCCAGCGCAGCACAGCGCTGCACGCGCTGCGGCCGAAGCGAGCGGCCGCCACCCGCGCATGCGTGCCGGGGCGGGCATGGATCTGCGAGAGATTCGCGAGCTGCAGCCGGGCGACCCGTTCAAGAGCATCGCGTGGAAGGCCAGCGCGCGCACCGGCAAGCTGATGGTGCGCGAGCTCGAATCCGAGGTGCAGGAGACGGCGTACCTCGTGCTCGACATCAGCGGCTCGATGCGTGCCGGCCCTGTCGGCAGACGCAAGCTCGATCACGCCATCGAGCTCGCCGCGTGCGTGGCGACGGAGCAACTCGCGCACGGCGACCGCGTCGGGCTGATCACGGTCGACGGTCGGGTCGTGGCGCACGTGCAGGCCGCCGAGGGCTTCGCGCAGCGCAGCCGCATCCACGAGGCGCTACTCGCTGCGACGGAGATCGTGGATCAAGATCTCACCGAGCCCGACGACGACGAGATCATCGCTCTGGTCGCGCGTTACCTTCGCCAGCAAGACGGCGTCGACGTCGCCACGGCCAGCGGCCAGGATCTCGACGCGCTGGTGCGCCACGCAGCCAATGCGTTGTCGGCGGAGCGCGAGCCGAACGCCGCCCACGCGCAGGTGCTCGCAGGCGACCGGCGCATGCGCATCCTGCGCCGCTTCTGCCGAGCCCGTGGCCTGGCGTTGCGCTATCGGCCGCAAACGCGGGCGTTCGGCAAGGGCGCAGGCCTCGCGCGGGCGCTGCGCGAAGCCGCAGGCACGGGCCGCGTGCCGCGCTCGATTCTGCTGATCAGTGACTTCGATGGCCTCGTGCAGCCCGAGGCGTTCCACAAGACCTTGCGCCTGTTGCGCACGCAGTTTCACCTGCTGCGCTGCGTGCTACCCGACGCGCGCAGCTTCTCGCCTGCAGCTGACGGCGGCGTGCGCGCCGACTTGGAGCTGGTCTACGGCTTGGGCGAAGAGCGCCGCATCCGTGAGACGCGCGTGCTCTTGGCAAAGCTCGGCGTGCCGTTGCTCGTCAGCTCGGCACGCAATCCGACACGCACTGTGCTGGCGCAGTTGGCGCGCGCCCGGCGGGTCGCATGAGCGCGGAGTTCGAAGATCCCCGCACGGTGCTGGCGCGCCACGGACTCAGTCCCAAGCGCTCGTACTCGCAGAACTTCCTGGTTTCGCCGCGAGCGGTGAACGCGATTACACGGGCTTGCACGCTCTCGACCGGCGATGTGGTCGTGGAGCTGGGCGCCGGTTGCGGGACGCTGACACTCGCGCTGGCGCGCACCGGTGCCAAGGTGTTTGCGGTGGAGCGCGACCCCGACATGTTGCAGGTCCTCGCGCAGGAGAAAGGCGGCCTCGACATCGAGCTCGTGCCCGGCGACGCCAAGGCCGTGGTGTTGACGGATTTCGCGACGAACGCACAGCCTCGCGTCACCGTGGCGGGCAATCTGCCCTACGCCATCACGGGCGCCATCTTCCGCAACCTGGTGGAACAACACGCGCAGGTCGCGCGCGCGGTGCTGATGGTGCAACGCGAAGTGCGCGATCGCCTGGTCGCGCCACCGAACACCGGCGAGTACGGCGCGCTCACGGTGTTCACGACGCAGGTCTTCAGCGTGAGCACCGTGCTGCATCTGCCGCGCACGGCGTTCCACCCGCCGCCCAAGGTCACCAGCTCCGTGGTGCAGCTTCTGCCACGCGAACCACTGCTCGCACCACGTTCCGGGCAGTTCGACCGCGTGGTGCGCGCGGCGTTTCAAGCGCGGCGCAAGATGCTGCGCAAGGCGCTCGCTCAAGCGCTCGGTACCGCGCTGGCGGATGCCGTGCTGACCGGCGCCGGCATCGACGGCACCCGGCGTGGCGAGACCCTCAGCGTGGAAGAGTTCGGTGCGCTCGCCCATAGCCTCGCCGAGCGTGAGCAGACCGCGCCGTAGCGCGCGACCGACCGCAGGTCTGTGGCGCGCTCAGTTGCCGGGCACGCCGAGGGTACCAAGCAAGTGCGCGGCCTGGGCGGCGGCCACGCGCAGATCGCTGCGGACCAGCGCGGAGCTCGCCACCGCGCCGAGCGCGGCACGCGCCGGTGCCAGGCTTGCGGGCAGGATCTCGCGCGTGGCCAGCCCGGCTTGCGCCAAGCGCTGTGCGATCGCCAGTGCCTGACGCGCGGCCAGCGGCGCGAGGTCGGGGTCTCGGCCAGCCGAGATCGCCGCAAGCGCCGGCAACGCCAGCTCGGGGGCCTGCAGAAAACCGCAGGCTGCAACGGCCGCGAGCCGCTGCCGGACGGGGTTCCCTGGCGACAAGTGCTGCAACACCGCGTCATCGCCGACTCGGGCTGCCAGGTCGGCGAGCTCGAGCGGGTCGGCGTCGCCCATCTGTTCCCAGGCATCGGGGGCCGGCGAGGCTGGCTGAGCTACGGCAGCACCGCCCGCGCACACGCCGACGCACACCAGGGATGCCACCGCCCACGACGACCGTCGGGCCGGCACGCGGCGCATGTGCTTGCCCGTCATCCGCTGCTGCGTACAGCGATCCGGGCTGGGCCTCAAGCCTGATTCGGCGGTACTCACCAACCTGGGTCCGCGGTATGCTGCGCGCCGGGGTTTTCAGCGAACGCCGGCCCTCGGAGGACTTGCATGCGTACCTTATCGTTCTTGGTCTTGAGCGCAGCCTTGGGTTGCCTCTGGGGCAGCCCGCTCGGCAGCGGCACCGCACACGCCCAGGCATCGGACGACGAGCGTGCCCGCACGCACTTCGAAGCAGGTCGCTCGTACTACGAGCAGGCGCGCTACGACGACGCAGCACGCGAGTTCCAGGAGGCATTCCAGCTGTCAGGTCGCGCCGCGCTGCTGCTCAACCTCTCGCAGGCCTACGAGCGTGGCTTGCACTTCGACGACGCCATCATGCAACTGCAGCACTACCTGCAGCTGGTGCCCGATGCGCCCGATCGCAAGACCCTGGAAGGTCGCATCCAGCAGCTGCAAGAGCTGCGCAATCGCGTGCCAAGCCAACCGCAGCCAACGGCGGCACCACAGCAGACTCCGCCACCGGCCGCGCAGCCCGCGCCCGCTGCACCCGCGCCGGCACCGACTGCCGCTACTGCTCCCGCCGCCGCGCAACCCGAGCACAGTAGCTTGGCCCTGCCTGGCTGGATTCTCGTCGGCAGTGGCGGCGCCCTGCTGGTCGGCTCGCTGGTCACCGGCCTCATGGCCGACAGCAAGCACTCTTCGCTCGCACGCGAGTGCAGCGCCGGCAGCTGCCCGCTCAGCGCGCAGAGCGACATCGACAGCGGCAAGACGCTGTCGATGGTGTCGACGGTGCTCATGTTCGTGGGCGTGGTCACCGGCGGCGTAGGCACCGCGCTACTCGTGATGGACGCTGGCAGCCACCATCACGAAGCACCCGCGCCCAGCAGCGGCGCACACGCTCGGCTGACCGCCGGACCCACGCCGCTCAGCCTGGGCGCCGCCGTCAGCTTCTGACCCGACTCGATCGATTCGATCGCCCGCGCAGCTATGCGCGGGCCCCACCAGTACCTGGAAGACTCGATGCCTCAATCACGCTTCACACCTTGGATCGCGCGCGTCGCGCTGCTCGCGACCAGCGCTGCGGCTTGCCCTGCCCTGGCCGACAACCCCGTCGCCGAATCGACCGCGCTGCTCTCGTCCACGGACCACGATCAGATCGAGGCGGGCATCCAGGGCCTCGGTTTGGCGGGCACGGCAGACGCCGTGCCGCCGCTGGTCGCGCGCATTCACGCCGGGTTGCCACCCGACCTGCTCGACACAGCCATCGTCACCCTGATGGCTCTCGGTCAATCGCACGCCGGCCCGGTGTTGTTCGAGCTCAGCTCCCACCGGCGTCCCGAGATTCGCACACGCGCGATCGAAGCCATCACGGCGATCGCTCCCAAGGGGGCGGAGGACGTATTGCGCGCGGCGCTCTCGGACTCTGACACCAAGGTGCGCAGCGCCGCAGCGACCGGCCTGGGCGAGCTGAAGGCCGCCGGTTCGGTAGAGCTGCTTTTTCAAGCGCTCGACCGCGGCAACATGGAAGCCTCGACGGCCATCGGCAAGATCCTCAAGGCCGGCGACGTCAGCCGCCTGCTGTCCTACCTGGGCAAGATCCCGTTTCGCAGCTTGAGCCCGGCGTTCGCGGAGATCCTCAAGCGTAAAGACATCGCCGAACGCGACAAGCTCAGCGTCGTCGCCAAGCTCCAGGACGTCGGCACACCCGAGGTGAAGAACTACTTCGGTGACTTCTTGCACTCCTCGAGCGACGCCATCTCCCAGGCGCTCAGCCGCGCCATCCTGCAGGCGATGGGAGGCATCAAGTGAAAGCCTTCACGATGACCATGACCCTGGCTCACGCAGCGACACAGTCTCGCGCACGCGCGCGGCTCGCAGCCGCACTGCTGGCATGCACACTCGGCGCATGCGCGTCCACGCCCGCCGCGTTCGCGAGCAAGTACCCGGACAACGTCCAAGGCGACCTGTCGGTGCTGCTACAGCGTGTGGCAGCCGCGCCGCCCCGCAGTGACTCCACCATCGGTGCAGGCGTCACCGCCGAGCCCAAGAAGCTCTACGGCTACGACCTCGCCAACCGGCGCGTGCTGTGGCAAACGCCGGCCAACGTGCGCTTCGTGCCGCTCTTGGCGGGTGACACCGTGGTCACGCAGGAAGGCTCGTCCGTCGTCGGCCGCGACCTCAAGACGGGTGCCACGCGCTTTTCGCTCGACGCGCACGACATGACCTTGAATGGCGCCGACGGAGACGACGCCAACGTCGCCGTGGTGCTCACTTCCGGCATGGGCACGTATGCGCGCTCGCGCGTGGTGTTCTTGCGCGCAGGCACCGTCGCGTGGGAGCGCAAGCTCGAATCCACCGCTGGCGTGCCCGCGGTGATCGGCAGCATCGTGCTCGTGCCGTGGAGCAACCAGTACCTCAGCGCGCTGACCGCGAAAGACGGCGACGAGTTCGCCCGTCTGCGCGTGCGCGACTCGGTGCTCGGTCACGCCTTGGTAGCCAATGGCAAAGTCTACGCCGGCTCCGAGCACGGCGTGGCGCAGCTGACGCAAGAGATCGCCTCGGGCAACCTGCAGAACGCGCCCTACCTGGCCGCGCCCAAGCAGCCGCTGCCGGGCCGCCCGATGTTCCTGCGCGACGTCTACTCCCCGATGTCGGCGCCCGAGAGCGCTCAAAATCGCATCCGCCTGACCTGGCTGCCCTCGGGCACCGCCCCGCACACGGTCGTGCTCGCGGGTGGCAACCTGTACTTGGTCTTCTACCGCTTCGTGTTCGCGCTCGACCCGCAGACCCAGGGCCTGCGCTGGGTGTACGCGCACGAGCACGACCTCGTCGGCGCGCGTGCACAGCCCGACGGGCTCGTCGTCGCCGATCTCGAAGGCGAAGTGCGTTTCCTGGGCGCCAGCTCGGGCAAAACGGTGTGGTTCGAGAAGAACGCGCCTGCGAGCGTCGACATCGAGCTGCCTGCCAGCGGTGCGGCCGACACGGGCGACACGCACGAAGCCCCCGATGCGGTGGCCGTACGCCAGCAGCTGATGGCGGCGGCACAAGATGCCGACGCGCGCATGGTGCCGATGCGTTTGCTCGCAGTCGAGCTGCTCGCGAAGCTCGACGACGCCGAAGCCACGGGCAATCTGCTCGGGCTGTGCGAGGACGAACGCACCACCGCTCCGGTGCGCAAGGCGGCCTGCGCCGCGCTCAAGGAGCGCAAGACCGGTGCCGACTACCTGCTCACTGCATTGCAGCGACACAGCGCCTACCTGGAAGGCACCCTGCCACCGCCTGTCGGCGCGTTGGCGAAAGCCGCTGCTGCCCAACACGAGAAGCGCGCGGTGCCACTGCTGCTCGCGCACCTGGGCGATCCGAGCACGCCTTCCGAGACGCTGCCGCCGCTGGTGACGGCGCTTGCCGATCTCGGCGACCCGGGCGCCGCGGAGCCGCTCGCCAACTTTCTGCGCCTGTATCACGCCGACCCGATCGACGAGCACGTGGGCATTGCGCTGGGCCTCATCCCGGATGCGCTCGCCAAGCTGATCGGCCCGGCCGCGCGCGAAACCCTGCAGCAAATCGTCGGCGACGCGCTGGGCACTGGCACCGTGCGCGACCGCGCCCGCCGCACGCTCGCGCAGCTCGACGACCAAGCGAAGGCCGCCGAGAAGAACGACGAGGCCCAGAAGCTCGCCGAGGAACAAGAAGCCAAGAAGCAGACCGCAGCAGCCGCGCCCAAGCAGCTGATGCCCTCGCACATCACGGTCGACGTCATCAAGCAGACGCTGCTACCCGTGCGCGAGAAGCTGCAGGCCTGTGTACAGAACGGCAAGCCCGACACCTTCCAGGCGCGGCTGGTGCTCGTCATCGAAGACGGTCAGGTGCTGATGGTGTCGGTGCTACCGACCGAGCTGCAGAGCTGCATCGAACCGCTCGTACGCTCGCAGAAGTTCCCCATGACGCAGATCAGC
>JADGRE010000071.1 GCA_017881185.1 Pseudomonadota bacterium
TGCAGCTGCTGCGCGACTGCGAGCAATACAACGTCCGCTACGTGATGAGGCTCAAGGACAGTTGGAAACCGAAGGTGCTCGAGGTTGTGCGCGGCACGTTGACCAAGACCTTCGTCCCCGGCACCGACCTCGACGTTCTGCTTGATGACGAAGTCCTGCTGCTCGACGGCAAGGTCATCGACGTCGATGTCGCGCTCGGACCCAAGGGCATTCCGCCCGTTGCATCCCGAAGGTGGGTGCGGGCTGCAAAGATTTGGGAGCTACCCCCGAGTACAGCCGGCCGGTGCGCGAGTCGCACGGTTTCTGTGCCCGCTCGCAGGAGTCTCGATCAGCCTGCTGCCCGTCGCCAGGGGGGAGCTGCTCAGGCGGGTAACGCGGCGCGGGGCGGCTGGCAGACCGGGTGGTGTTTGTGCGGGCCGTCGCCTGCAGGCGGTCCAACTCTCGATTGCTCATCACCAAATGCCCCGTCATGGGCAAGGCAACGACCGAAAGCGGACATTTCTACTTGCGCCAATTAGGACATTTCTAATAACCGCCTACAGGCTTGTTTCGCAGTAGTGGTAATAGGTCAACCGGAACGGAAAGCCCAATACCCCTTTCGTGCTGACTATGCTCCCGTTGGTACGTGCGTCACGCATCGGCTGCTGTGGTTCGTGTGACCGCTCGTGATCCGCGAGTACGTGCCGTACATCGCAAGCGGCGAGCTGCTCGCGGCAGCGGCAGAGAGCGCAATCTTCTACGTGCTCGCCCGACCAGTCTCATGGTGGCCTGCGGTGGCGGCGTCGTTTCTGACGAACGCCGTCAGCTACGGTGTTGGAAGCGTGATGCTGTAGGCGCGCTGGGAGCCGGCCGTTTCATACCGTCAGCTGCAATCGGTTGATGGTACTTTCCGTCAGCCACCGTCGGCTTCAGTGGCGCCGTCTGCAGTGCTGCTGGCGGCGCCGGCATCGCTGGGCGCGCCGCAAATAAGAGCTGGAGGCGCTGCTTCTACCCACAAGCCGGTGGAGTCGCAGTGTAGCGCCTGCTGGTTACCGTCGCAGATATCCCGGTCCGTGCTCGGGCTGCAATGACATCCGAGCCTCTGGGCGAAGCACACAGCAGGGCAATGGCAAAGGCCGGGACCACCATCACACCCGACGGTCGAGGTCACTAAACCTAGTGCAACAAGTACGGTAAGCGCGCTAGCGGTTCTCACTGCGAGCCTCCACCTTTACGGTCATCACGGTAAGGGCCATCACTCTGCATTCGCGTCGCTTCCTGTGCCTGCATCGCTCCCCGTACCTGCGTCGCTTCCTGCATCCGCGCTGCTCCCTGTCCATTTCGCGATATACGCGTAGTTCACGTCTGCCCCTGGTAGGTTCGATCCAACGAGCCAGCCAGTCGCCGGCGAGAGCCCCGCGTGCAGCCAAAGTTTGGAGCTCCGGAAACGACGCACGAAGTCGGAAGTAGCGTAGGTGCCGGAGAACTCCGGTTTGGGATAGGCGTCAAACGCGCGCCCGCCGGGCGCACCGTTATCCGTAGACGCCACGCCGCTAAAAGATTCGTTGAACGCACCGTCTGCGGTTGCGAAACGCAGGACGACACCTTCGACTTCGAGCCGCTGCTCGCAGCCGCGGTCGTCCCACGAATACTTCGCCGTCCCCGGCGTGCCACTAAAGGCAAGGGTGAGCGTCGTGTCGTGCGGCGACGAGGATCCGGCGTACGAGTACCACTGCAACGCGGCGGTCGCGCTTGAAGTTGTGACCGAACGCAGGAGCCATCGGGCGGTGCCGAGCGGCGTCGCGTCGTCGAGCCCGACGATGCGCACGTTCCACTTGCCACAGTCCCTCGGAACGCTCTCAGTGCCGGATTGGCCGCCGCAGCCGGCGCACACGAGGCTGCACAATAGAATGAAGACGACGGCGCAAGCTCGTATGGAATGAAGCGTCTTCACTTGCGCAGATGTGCTGGTCATCTTGGCGATTGTGGGCGCCGCCGCGAGATTTGCGAGGTGATTTGTTCCCGTTTTTGAACTTTCTATGCGCAGAATCGCCGATGTGAGAGCGAAACCGGGCAACTCACGTTCAAAGGTCTCTAGGGGCGAGCCTTTCGAGCAAATCGCTGCGCAAGTGCTGCGGGCACTGCGTGGCAAGCGCTCGCAACGGGCATTCGCGCGGCGCCTCGGCTATCGCGCCAATCCAATCACCGACTGGGAGCACGGCCGGCGGTTTCCTACCGCTGTCGAGACCCTGCGCGCAGCGCACGTTATCGGTGTGAACGTGACCCGCGCGTTCTCGGAGTTTCACGCGGCCCCACCGCCACCGTGTTCGGCAGGGCGCTTCGCGGTCGCGCCATGGCTCAGCGCCATCCGAGGAACGACTCCGATCGCCCACGTTGCTGCGCGCGCGGGCTGCTCGCGCTTTGCGATGGCGCGCTGGCTCAGCGCTTGCGCGCAGCCGCGCTTGCCAGACTTTTTCCGTTGCGTCGACGCGTGCACCGATCGTTTGCCAGACCTCGTTGCGGCGCTCGTTCCGATCGAAGCCGTGCCTTCATTGTTGGCGCGCTACCGAGCCATGCGCGCTGCGCGCCGCGTCGCGTTCGATGCTCCGTGGACCGAAGCAGTGCTACGGGTGCTCGAGATACAGGCCTACCGCGCGCGCAGGACCCACGACGATGATTTCGTCGCGCAACGTCTCGGCATCCCGGTCGAGGTCGTAAGCGCCGCTCTGCAACATCTGGAGGCAGCCGCAGTGATTCGACTCGACAACCGCCTGTGGCGCCAAGATCGACCGCTCACCGTCGACACGCGTGGTGCGCCGGGTGATTTGAGCGAGCTGCTCCGGCACTGGAACGCCATCGGTCACGACCGAATCGCCAAGCGCCATCCGTCAGACTTCTTCGCCTACAACGTAATGAGCTGTTCGCTCGCCGACTACGAACGGATCCGCGACCTGCTGCGACGCACTTTTCGAGAGATTCAGTCGATCGTCGCTGCATCGGAGCCAAGCGAACGGGTCGCGCTGTTGAACCTACAGCTACTCGAGTTCGACTGACTCGGTTCGCTCTCAGGCATGGCCGTCCGCGGTCTTCCGTGCGCCCATTCGATTTCCTGCTTGCTCCGAATTTAGAGATGTTTGGCAGGAAGCATGCGCTCGTGGAGGATGCGGATAAGCCGCGCAGGTACCGTGAGCACCCACTGGCGCACTGGCACATGGGGCAGCACGTGCTCGATCAGGTGCTCACCAATCCGGCGCCTAAGACAAATAACCCTCAAATTTCCCCCTCGGGATGTCAAGCGCCGGCTGCCGCGTGAAGTGGACCCCATTCTCTAGACCAGAAACGGGGCTCGGTAAGGTGGAGATCTGCTCTGGTTGAGATCCGTCATGGGCAAGGCAACGACCGAAAGCGGACATTTCTACTTGCGCCAATTAGGACATTTCTAATAACCGCTTACAGGCTTGTTTCGCAGTAGTGGTAATAGGTCAACCGGAACGGAAAGCCCAATACCCCTTTCGTGCTGACTATGCTCCCGAGCCATGCACCAACGCCGACGCACGCGGTCCGCGATATTACCGCAGCAGCTTCGACCGTGTACGATGTTCCAGGATGGCCATGCTGCAGGCGACGATGATCGTGGGGTTGTGTGTCGCGCTCGGCGGCTGCGCCAAGAGTCACTTTCGTTCACTGGACCATCGCTTTGTGCAAGACCGCGGCGTGCAGACCGGCGCGGCCCGCGATGCGGGTGTGGGCCAGTCGCTCGTTGGTGCTGCAACGCCTGCGCCACCGCGACCGGCCCGCGATGCGGGTGTGGGTCGGCCGATCGTCGCGGACGCAGGCTTTCGGTCGCTGGACGCAGCGAGCGAAATCGGCGACGGCGACGATGCGAGCCCATCGGGCTGCACGCAATACCCGACCGACAACTGCCCCGTCGGGTACTGGTGCCGACGGGCTGCATGCGTGCCCTTCGTCGGCGAAGGTGCGCTCTGCGAAGGCCACGTCCGATACCCCGACCGCTGCGCGCCTGGACTCCGGTGCCTGATTTATGAGCCCAACGACGACACACCCGGCAGTTGCCGTCCCCCTGGGTGTTCGAGTGACGCGCAGTGCGGCGGGCGGTAGCCGGTATTAAGCGTGTACCCAGTCTGCCAGCCGCCCCGCGCCGCGTCACCCGCCGCCGGCGGGGTAGCTGCTCAGGCGGGTGAAGCGGCGCGGGGCGGCTGGCAGACTGGGCGGCGTTTGTGCTGGCTACCGCCCCATGCCGCGCGTTCGAGAGGCACTGCACGCCCGAGCTCGGGGTTGCTGAGGTTTGTTTGCGCGCGCGGCCCGACACCGAAGGAAGCGATCGGGCCATCCGCGCGAAGGAGTGCGAGATCGTCTACGGCGAGTTGTACCGAGCCGCGACGTCTGCGTGCGGAGGTCCGGCGGCATCGCCCAATAGGTAGCCTGGCTTCTTTCGTCGGCGGCAACCGCGACATCATCGCCAACTGCCGCATGGCCATCGACCAAGCGCGCCTGCTCACGCTCAAGGCGGCGTGGGCACTCGACAAGCACGGCGTGTTCGGCGCGCTCACGGAGGTGTCGGCCATCAAGGTCATCGCTCCCAACGTGCTGCAAATGGTGGTGGACGCCGCGATCCAGATCCACGGTGGTGAAGGCGTGTCCGACCCCGAGCTGAGCATGCTCATGGCGATGGCCCGCGTCCTGCGCCTGGCCGATGGCCCAGACGAAGTGCACCGCGGCGTGGTCGCACGCTTGGAGATCAAGAAGTACGTTTGAAGCGCGCGCGCCCCATTTCGCCGAAGAGCGCGCTTTCTAAGCACTCGAGCATCTCACATCTAAACAGGAACGCATGGACCGTGAGACACGAGCGAGGCGCCTTCGGTTGCGAGGAGCGCGCGGAACCTACTGCTGTAGGTGAGCTCGATGCACCGGAGAAAGCGCAGGCGGATCGCGACGTGGATCGCGGTCCATGCGTTCCCGTTTACTGCTTGACGTACTCGATCGGCACGCGGACCTCGGCAGGCTTGCTGCCCGGCTTGGCGAACTGTGCCGCGTGCACGGCCTGCAGCGTGCAGCGCAGTAGCGCGCGGTCGGTGACCTCACCCTTGAGCGTCTTGGTGGTGGTCACGCGCCCGGTCTTGGCGACGCCGAGCACCAGTGGTAGCTCCCCGTGCACGCGCGGGCTCTGCTTCAGCGTCTGCTGGTAGCAGCGCTCGAGCTTGTCCGTGACGCCTGCGAAGCCAGCTTCGAGCTGCGCTTTGCTGAGCTTGCCGCCATGCACCTTGGCTTGCTCGATGAGCACGTGCACCTCGGGCTTCGGCCTGGCCTTCGGGGTCGGGTGTGCAGCTGCGGGCGCAGCGCGGGCTGGGGGCGCGGTGTCGGCAGCTGCAGCGGGTGGCGGCGCTGGGACGGCCGGGCTCGGTGCGGGTAGGGCAGGCGCTGCCGCGGTCGCAGCCGCTGCAGCTGGGCTTGGGGTCGGCGCAGGCGACGGTCCGCGTCCACGCAACGCCAGCCCGAGCACGCCCAGCGCGACTACGGCGCCGGCCGCGACCATCACGCGCTTGTTGCCGGCCCAAGCCGTGCGCGGTCGCGCCTTCGCCTCGTCGTCCAGGTCATTGCCGATAGGGGCCAGGTTCGGCGCGACCGCTGGTTTCGGCGTCAGCGCTGCGCCTGCCGTGGCTTCGGTCCTCGGTGCCGCTGCAGCCACCGAAGTGATGCCGGTTTGCGGGCGGTTGGAAGCCCCGGCAGCCGCCCGGGCAGCCGGGGGCGGTTTGGACAGGCGCGCGTGCAAGCTCGCGGCGGGCGGCGCGGCGATGGCCACCACTGTCGGGCCTGCCGGGCCCGCGGATGCTGGCGGTGGCCCGGATAGCCGTGGTGGTACGGACGCCGACGCAGGCGCCGAGCTGCGTGAGGTCGGCGCAGGCGCAGCTTCGGGTGCGGCGCCGGCTGCCTTGAAAGGTACTGCGTCCGGTAGCACGAGCGGTGGCAGCGGCTGGGTGCTGGTGGCCGACGCGGGTGCGCGCGCAGGGCTCGACGGGTGCGCCACGTCTGCAGCTGACGGCGGCGGCGGTTGCGACGGGGCAATGGGCTTGCGATCGAAGGTCGACAACGCTTCCTCGTCCGCGCCCTGCGGCAACCTGATCCCGACCATCGTGTGGCCGGAGCGCGTCGGCAACGCACGCGCCGGCGCGACCTCCGGCGATTGGCTCGTCCCCACCTCTTCTTGGTGCCCCTCCAGGTTTGCCACGAACGCTTCGCGCAGCTGACGCGCGCTCGTGTCGCCCTTGGCTGCGACGGGCGCAATGCACAGGAGCGCATCGCGATAGCGCTCGTCCGCAGCGTAGGCGCGCGCCAAGAGCAGGCGGCGTGCGTCGACCTCCGCAGGGTCCGCATGCGCGCTGTCCTCGATGAACGCCGCCCAGCGCACTTTCAAGCGTTGCGCGTGCTCGGTCGCGGGAAGCTTGCTTTCCAGTAGCGCGAGCGCTTCGCTGTGGCCGGGCAGCTGATCGAGTGCGAGCTCGAGCATGCCGATGGCCTCGGCGTCGTCGAGCGCATCGCCCAGCGTGCAGTACAGGTCGGCCGCCCGTTGTCGATCGCCTTCGCCACGGCGCATCACCAGCAGCTCAGCCAGCTTGCGGATCACTTCGGTGTCGGGCTCTGCGTCGAGTGCGCGCTCGAACGCGTCGATCGCGCCGGGCAGGTCGCCTTGTTCGTCGGCACGCAGCTCGCCCAGTTGCGTGTAGACCGCTGCGCGGAACACGGCGTACCGGCTGGGCGATTGGTCGCCCTCGCTGCGCCGCAGGCCGGCCTCGAGGCTGTCGAGTGCACTCGCTTGCGCGGCCATCGCGGTCTCGAGCTCGGCCAGCTGCCCAACGGCGGCGCGCAGCTCGTGCAAACGCTCGAGCGCGTGCAGTTGCGTGGGATCACGCCGCAGCGCTTGCTCATACAGCTCGATGGCGCGCTCGGGCTGCAGGAGGTCGGTTTCGGCGACCTCGGCTGCCCGCAAGAGGGTGCGCGCGCCCACGCCGGCATCGGTGACCGAGCCGGACCACTCCTCGAGCAGCTCTCCGAGCTCGGTCAGGGTCCCAAGGTCGCCACGCCCGCGCAGGGCGGCACGCTGGCTTTGCAGCAGGGCCTCCAGGTGCGTCAGGCCCGCGGCATCGTAGGGCCCCATGTGCAGACAACGCAGTAGCTCGAGGGTCTCAGGATCCATGCATCATTTCCCTGGCGAACTCGGACGCCCGCCCCAAGCGGGGTCCACCCTACAACCCAGACCTGCGGCGGCAAGCCTCCCAAAATGAGGGTGCGCGCCGCAAGCCCCGACGGCTCGTGGGCGTGCTATAGTCGCCCCTCCTGAACGACACCCTGCACTCGCTGTAGGCCCCGCCGGTGCTGGTCCTCCTCCGTGTTCAGAGCCTGTCCTTTGCGGACGTCCGGCCACTGACGAGGAGAATCACCATGGCGGCGCAGCCCAGCAACACCCCCAGCACCCCGAACACTCCCGAGCTCGACCGGGAGATCGTGGCGGCCCTCATCCACAAGGAGCAGGCCCTGCTCGACGACCTGCATCGTCGCGGCCTCACCGAAGCAGCGCTCAACGAGCGCGCCGGTCAGCTGGGTCTCACGAGCGAGCTCATCAAGCGCTGCCGCCTGGCGGGCACGCAGCCGAGCTTGCGTACCTGTGTGAAGTGCGACGCGCGCTTCTTGTCTGCCGGTCCGCACAATCGTCTGTGCCGGCGCTGTCCGCCGCGTTGAAGGCACTGGCCGGCGCCCGCGCCACTTGAACGCCTGCGTTGCAGGTCCTAGCGTCCATCGCGATGGGCCCTTCCGAGCCGCCGCAGTCGTCAACGCGCAGACGCAAGCATGCGACCGTGCTGCGCGCCTGCGCGCGCGAAGCCGTGCGCAGCGTGTGGCGCAACAAGGCACGCAGCACGCTGGCGACGCTTGGCATCACCATCGGCATCGCTGCGGTGGTGCTCGTGATCGCAATCGGCCAAGCGGGCTCGCAACGCGCGCAGGTCGAGCTGCAGAAGCTCGGCGACAACCTGGTCTGGATCGAAGCCGGCTCGCGCAACATCGCCGGCGTGCGCACCGGCACGCACGGCACCACCTCGCTCACGCTCGAAGATGCCGAGGCCGTGCGCAGCGAAGTGCCGCTGATTCGTCGCATCTCGCCGCAGGTCGACGGCAGCGTGCAAGCCATCTCGGGCATGCGCAACTGGGGCACGCGCTATCGCGGCGAGACACCGGAATATCTGGCGATCAAAGGCTGGAGCATCGCGAGCGGCCACGGTTTCTCGCAAGACGATGTCGAACAAGCCACCAGCAAGGTGCTCATCGGGCAGACCGTGCGCGAGCATCTGTTCGACGCGGCCGACCCCGTGGGCCAGTTGATCCGCATGCAAGGCCAAGTGTTCGAGGTCGTCGGCGTGCTCGCGCCCAAGGGTCAATCCAGCGATGGTCGCGATCAGGACGACTGGATCCTGCTGCCGTTTACCACCGCGCAGCAGCGGCTCAAGGGCAAGGGCTCGGCCTGGCTGGACGACATCCTGTGCTCGGCGGTGTCACCGCAAGCGGTGGACCCGGCCATCACGCAGATCGTGGCGCTCTTGCGCCAACGTCACCAAATCCCGGCGGGCGAGGAAGACGATTTCAACATCCGGCGTCCCGACGAGATCTTGAAAGCCCAGGTCGAGGCCAGCGAGACCTTGCAGTGGCTGCTGATCTGCATCGGCTCGGTGTCCCTGGTGGTCGGCGGTATCGGCATCATGAACGTGATGCTCGCCTCGGTGGTGCAGCGCACGCGCGAGATCGGGCTGCGTCTGGCGGTCGGCGCGACCGAGTGGGCGGTGCGTCTGCAGTTTCTGGGTGAAGCGCTGGTGCTCACCGGCTTCGGAGGCATGCTCGGCGTGGGCTTGAGCGCGGTCGGTGCGCGCAGTGCAGCTGACGCGCTGGGCTGGGAAGTCTCGATCCCGCTGTCGGCCTGCGGCGTTGCCGTGGCGTCGGCCGTGGTGGTCGGCTTGTTCTTCGGCTTCTATCCGGCATGGCGCGCCTCGCGCCTCAACCCCATCGACGCATTGCGCTTCGAGTGAACGCGCTGGGTCCTGTCAATCGAGGTCCAGCGCCGGCACCAACACCCGCTCCGGTCTTCCTCAGCTGCGCAGGCGCGCGCGATCGACCAGTGCTTCGAGTGTTCGGCGTAGCGTCTGCATCACCGGCACCGGCTTCTCTTCTGCACGCAAGCGCACAGGCGCGACGTTCGGGTCGTCGAGGAACTCGCGTACGACGCGTGCGAACTCGGCCGGCTTCTCTTGGTGCAAGTAGTGGCCGCAGTCCGTGAAGGTCGTCAGCTTCGCGCCGGCCATGCGTTCCACGAAGGCGCGGCCGTGCGAGATGGGGATGAGCGGATCCTGCTCGCCCCACAGCACGGTGATCGGTGGAAACGCCGCGACCTCGTGCGCGCGTTGCAGGAACAGCTTGCTCTGGCCGCGGAAGTCGATGACGTCGCGCACGGTGCGCGAGAACGCGCGCGCGGTGCCGCGCTCGGAGTTCATGAGCGACAAGGCTTCGATGTCTTGCTTGTGGCTTTCGCCTTGCGCGTGCCCGAGTGCGCGGCGCGTGCCGAACGCCATGAACGGTTGGCCGTAGTGCTCGACGAAGTGCGGGAAGGTTGCGAACTTGAGCCAGAAGCCCACGTCGCGACCGAGTCCGCCCGAAGCCACCAGCACGATGCGTCGGATGCGCTCGGGGCATTCCAACAGCAACATCTGCGCGACGCCGCCGCCGAACGAGTGACCCACCACGTCGACGCTCGGCAGCTGCAGTTGCTCGAGCCACGCCGCGATGATGTGCGCGTGCCACTGCAGCTTGTACGAAGCATTGGGGCGCTCCGACAGACCGCAACCGGGCAGGTCGGGCATGAGCACGCGTCGGTCGCGCGCGAGCGCTTCCACCGCAGGGCGCCACGTCAGGTGCGAGTCGGTCAAGCCGTGCAAGAGCACGATCGGTGTCAGCGCGCTCGGTGCGCCAAGCTCGGCCCAGTGCAAGCGAACGCCGTCGACGCCATTGATGCCATTGATGCCATTGACGCCATTGACGCCATTGACGCCATTGACGCCATTGACGCCATTGACGCTCGGGACCTTAGCGTAGAAGTGAGCGAGCTCGGCAGCCATATGCCCCAACCGTGCCATTGTTCGGGCATGCGTTCAACGCGCTTGTGTTCTCGCACACGAGTGAGATCACTTGCGCCTACGCGCGTCGCCTTGCGGGCGCGCATTCGCGGGCGCAGGGCCAGAAGATACAGGCACTTATGCGGCGTGTGCAACAAACGCACGTTGCAGCCCGTGCCGTTTCAGCAGTGTCCAGTCGTGAGCTCGGGGCTGCAGTCGCTTAGCACTCTCACCACGGAGGACAGCGATGTCACACGACACGCTGGCGAACCCCGACCACGGTCCCGCTACGGCGTTGGTACGGCTCATCCTCGCTGCGGTCGCCGCGCTGCTGGTGCCGCCGTTCCTGATCTTGGTGTGACTGATTCGCGCAGTTCATTTGCAGATGACAGCGGGCGCGCGCGAGCATCGACCGGTTCATGACCGTCGACCCTCGCGCCCGCGGGCTGGCGTTGCTGGCCACGCTTGCGTTGACGGCTTTCGCGAGCGCGGCGCTGTTCATGCAACTGCAGCCGTTGGTGGCGCGCGTGCTCTTGCCGCAGCTCGGTGGTGCGCCAGGCGTGTGGGTGAGTTGCCTCGCGTTCTTCCAACTGGTCCTGTTTGCAGCTTACCTCGCCGTGCACCTGGGGTCGCGCTGGCTGCCGCTGCGGCAACAGCTGCTTTTGCACCTCTTGCTCGTGGGCTCGTGCGTGCTGCTCGGTCCCCTCAGCCTGCCGCGCGCTTCAGCGCTGGCCCACGCCGCGCCGGGTTGGCACGTGGTCTTCAGCTTGCTGCAGCACGTGGCGCTCGCAGGCTTCGTGCTCTCGTGCACGGCGCCGCTCTTGCAAGCCTGGTATGCAGCTGTTGGCGGCAGCACACCCTACCTGCTCTACGCGGTCTCGAATGCCGGCTCGCTGCTCGGACTGTTGTCGTATCCCTTGCTCGTGGAGCGCTGGCTCGATCTGCGCGCAGCGCAGACGGGCTGGCGCGCCGGCTTCGCGGCGTACGCGCTGCTCAGCTTCGGCTGTGCGCTGCTGGTGGCGCGCAGCCCTGCGGCGCCGGCCCCCACCCGGCCAGCGACATCGCAAACGGCGCCCGTCGCAGCTCGCGCGCTCACATGGTTGTTACTGTCTGCGGCGCCGAGCGCGCTGCTCGCAGCCATCACCAACCATGTGAGCGTCGACGTGCCGGCGTCGCCTCTCTTGTGGGTGCTGCCGCTCGCGCTCTACCTGGCCTCGTTCATCGTTGCCTTTGCGCGCGCACAGGCAGCCCCGAGCCAGCTCTACGCGGCGGCCTGGATCGCCTGCACCGTGGCGTTGCCGATCTTGATCATGCCCGGCAACGAAGCGCGCCTGCCCGTGCTGCTCGGCGTTCCGCTGCTCACGCTCTGGGTCGGCTGCATGATCTGCCACACCGAGCTTGCGCGCCTGCGTCCTGCACCTTCGCAGCTCACCGCGTACTACGCCGTGGTGGCGGCAGGCGGCGCGCTCGGCGGTGGCTTCGTGGCGTTCGTGGCACCGAACCTGTTCGTGGACCACTACGAGCTGCTGCTCTCCATGCTGGCCGTGCACGCGCTGCAGCTGCGCAGCGCACGCCGGGTCGACCGACGTGTGGCGCCGACCGGAGTGCAACGTCTCGCCTGGCTCGGCTTCGGCTTGGCACTACCCGTGCTCGTGGCCGCGCTCTGGGTGCAAGTCGCGGGCCTGGGTCGCGCAGGTCACGTGCTCTCGCGCACACGCAACTTCTTCGGCCCGCTGCAGGTGATCGAAACGGCTCGCGTGCGCGTGCTCACGCATGGACGTACCGATCAGGGTCAAGCGTTGCGCGACCCTCTGCACCGCGGCGAGCCCGTGGGCTACGTGGGCCCGGACACGGGTGTGGGTCTCGCGCTGCGTCTGCACGCGCAAGGCCGGCCGCGCACGCTGGGTGTGCTCGGTCTTGGCGTCGGCGCGCTCGCGGCCTACGCGCAGCCCGGCGATCGACTGCGCTTCTACGAGATCAACCCGGCGGTCGAGCCGCTCGCGCGGCGCTTCTTTCCATTTCTGGGCGGCACGCGCGCAACCACCACGGTGGTTGCAGGTGACGGACGCCTCGCGCTGCTGGCGGAGCCGGCACGACGCTTCGACGTGTTGGTCATCGACGCCTTCTCGAGTGACGCCGTGCCGACGCACCTGCTCACGGTGGAAGCGTTCCGCGTGTACCTGCGTGCGCTGCTGCCCGACGGGGTGCTCGCGATCAACGTCTCGAACCGTCACTTCCAGCTCGAGCGCGTGGTGGCCGGTGCCGCGCACGCCACTGGCCTCACGTGTCTCGTGCGACAGAGCGCCGCAGCGAGCGCTCGCGGCCTCACGCGCGCACGCTGGGCGCTCTTGGCCCGTCGCAGCGAGCTGTTGTCGGCGCTCCTGCCGAACGCACTGCCGGCGCCACCCGTGAGCGACCCTGTGCTGTGGACGGATGATCACTCCAGCTTGTTGTCGATTGCGCGCTGAAGCTCGCGTCGCCATGATTTTCATGGCAGCCAACAGCGGCAGGTGCTAGGCACGACAACTGGCCCACAACTTGCGTTTCAGGGGTTCATGAGCAAACAGCGACAATCGCGGCACACGTTGGCACAGGCATCACTGCTCGTCTGTGGGCTCATCACGGGATGTTTGTCCTCACATTTCGAGCCTTTGCCACAGCAGCCCACGGCCGGCGTCGGCATCGGCGGTAGTGCCGGTAGCGGAGCCGCCGGCACGGGAGCCGCTGGCGATGCGATGCCTGTTGCCGGCACCGGAGTTGGCGGCACCGGAGTTGCCGGCATGGGCTGTCCGGACTGTGGGGGAACCGGGGCCCCGTCACCGACCTGCGGAAACGGCATCCTCGAGCAGGGCGAGGCGTGCGAGCCGGGCGTCTACACCGGTGTCACTTGCGCCACGCTCGGGGAAGGCGCCGGCATGCTGTCTTGCAACGCAATGCTGTGCATGTTCGACACGAGCGGCTGTTACGTCGCGCCCCCGCCCGGGCCCGACGGCGGCTACGACGCCGGTCCACCCGACGCGCAGGTGCGCGCCATGACCTGCATTCCGGGCGCAGCGTGCACGCTCTCCGGTGCCGGCATTTGCTCGGCCGACGGCCAGAGCTGCGTGTACTGCGCGAGCACCGCGCAGTGTGTGAAGGCCTACGGTGCGGGCCACCAATGCGCAGCTGGCACCTGCGTCCTGCCGCTCCCGGGCATCTGACCCGCATCGCCCACGCGCAGCACCGTCACCTACGTTGCAGCCACCACGCTGCCGCTGCAAGCAACGCGATCATCACCGCCCACGTCCAGCTCGCGCCGCTTCGCGCAGCGCCCGTGGCATTCGGAAACGCCACCTCGGTGATGGTCTCGTTGTCCGCATCCACGAGCAGCACCCGCCGCGCCGCCGTAGCGATCTGGTATTCGAGCAACTGCCGTCGCGTCTCCGCACGCTCGATACGCGGTGCTGCATTGCCAGTCTTCACCTCGGCAACCAGCTGCTCCCCGTCCCGCTCGACCACGAAGTCGAGCACCAACTCCACCTGCTGCACCGCCCCATCCACGCGAACCGCATAAGAGGTTCGCAGCTGCCGAGCCACGACCCGATACCCCGCACCACTCAGCAGTCGTTCCGCATCCCGCTCCCCCTTCTTCCCTCGCACATTGCGTACCTGCCCCTGCCACCGCGCATGCAACCGCCGCCCCCGCAACGCCAGCCAAGCGCCGACCGCCACGCAAGCCAGCAACACCACCGCCAACACGGACCCGCGCATGAGCGCTAGCCTCGCCGCAGAACCCCCACCGCGCCCACTTTTTCGACGAGACCACCGCAGCTGGTGGCGACCCGTGCAGCAGAGTCGGCGAACCCGCCACCCCGTTCGCCAAGCTCTCCCCTCTGCTCATGCTACCTTGCGCCCGCCGCATGCCCTTCGACTTCGCCCAGCTGTTCGCCTCCCGCCCCGTGATCCTCGCCCCGATGGAGCTGGTCACCGACGCCGCGTTTCGTGGCGTGTGTCGTGCCCGCGGCGCCAACCTGTGCGTCACCGAATTCGTGCGCGCCGAGAACCTCGTCAACGAGTGCAAGCGCGAAGTCACGAAGATCACGCTGCCCGCAGGTGACAGCCCCACCGCCATCCAGATCTACGGCTCCGACCCGCAGCGCCTCGCCGAAGCCGCCGAGATCGCCGAGCGCGCCCAGCCCGCATACCTCGACATCAACTGCGGCTGCTGGGTGCCGAAGATCGCACGCGGCGGTGCGGGTGCAGGCTGGCTGCGTTCTCCCGATGCCATGGTGGAGATGGCGAAGCTGATCGTCTCGCGCGTCGCGCTGCCGGTGACGGTGAAGACCCGCGTGGGTTGGGGCACCGAAGAGCAGATGCCCATCGTCGATCTCGCGCGTCGCCTGGAAGACGCCGGCGTGCGCGCGCTGACCATCCACTGTCGCACCGCGAAGATGGGCTACAGCGGCGAAGCCGACTGGAGCTGGGCACGCAAGGCGCGCGAAGTGGTGTCGATTCCCGTCATCGTCAACGGCGACATTCGCACCGCCAACGACTGCAAGCGTGCGCTCGAGCTCACCGGTTGCGCAGGCGTGATGATCGGCCGACGCGCCATCGAGCACCCGTGGATCTTCCGCGAGGCGCGCTCGCGCCTCGACAAGCAGGGCCAGCTGTCGCCGCCGACTGCCGTGGAGCGCGTGGAGCTGTGCATCGAGCAGCTGTGCGCGATGGCCGAAGACCGCGGTCCGGGCCGCGCGATCCGCGCCATGCGCCAACACTACCCGGGTTACTTGCGCCCGCTGCCGTTCGCCGCAGACCTCGTGCGCGAGCTGAATTCCTTGTCGACTCTCGTCCTCGAAGACACCCTGGCCGTGCTGCGCCGCGAGCGGCAAGAGCAAGCGCAAGTTGCGCCACGGCATGCGCATGTTGCGCCCGAAGCCGGCGCGACCCTTGGCGACAGCCTCTAACCTGGCTAGGGTCTCGGCATGCAAGCCAATCGTGCGACGCTGGTGAAACGCGGGCTGCTCGGGATAGTCATCTTCTTGGTGGTCGCTCAGGCCGTGCCTTACGGGCGCGACCACACCAATCCGCCGAGCGTGAAGGAACCCGAGTGGGACAGCGACGCCACGCGCGAGCTGGTGCATCGCGCCTGCTTCGATTGCCACAGCAACCAGACGCACTGGCCGTGGTACTCGAACGTTGCGCCGGTCTCGTGGCTGGTCCTGCGCGACGTGCAGCAAGGCCGCCACGCGGTGAACTTCACCGAGTTCCAGTTCAAGCAGCGCCGCGCCAAAGACGCCTCCGATGAGGTCAGTGGTGGCGACATGCCACCCTGGTTCTACGTCATCATGCACCCGCGTGCGCAGCTGACGAAACAGGAGCGCAAGGCACTGGTGAGCGGGCTCGAGAACACTTTCGAGTAGCCCGCCGCTCCAGTTTTTCTTCCAAATGACCGATCGCGATTGGGGAACGACCTCACGCCGTGGTCCGCAAGGGCTGTCGCTGGTCGCGGTCGGCATGCCAGAGGTAGGCGTCCACGTAGCGACGCGCGTTGCCGAGCAGCTGCGCCATCGTGGTGCACTTGTGGTTGCGAGTGACATTGGCGTGAAGATCGAGCCAGAGACGTTCGATGCGGTTGTGGTCTGGGCAGCATAGCGGCAGGAAGTGCAGCACGATGCGATCGCGGAACGATGGAAAGCGCAGCACTCATAGCGCGCGACGCAGGTCACTGACAGTCGAACCACTCGTACGTCGACCCCTCGTCGGAGAGCTCTTGATAGAGCAGGCCTCCCGAGTCGAGGACGCGGTACTCGCGGAACGGTGTGCCGTGCACCGTGCCGGTATGCGAGGGCATCGGCACGAGGCCGACGGGATCGCCGGAGCGTCCGTCAGCACGCGGAACCCGCAATGAACGCGGGTTGGTAGTGTCGGATGGCTGTCGATCCTTCCCGGCGCGCGACCGGAATTGCGTCCGAACAAGGTGGTTGCCTGCGTTTCCCCACGCTCCCCGTCGACTCGTGGTACGTCTGCGGGCGCAGCAAGGGGTTGGGCGATCGTGCAGCGAAACCTGAACGCGGATCTGGCGAAGGCCGAGTTGCTCACGCGCTTGGTTGGCAGCGCGCCGCGGGCGGTACGGCTTGGGCGCTTCGAGCTGAGACGGCTGCTTGGGCAAGGCGGCATGGGCAGCGTCTACGCGGCCTTCGATACCGAGCGACAACAGTGCGTTGCACTGAAGACGTTGGACGCGGCCGACGCCGACAGCCTGCTGCGCTTCAAGCGCGAGTTCCGGACGCTGGTCGAGCTTGCGCACCCGAACTTGGTCGAACTCTACGAGCTGCTGAACGACGACGACCGCTGGTACTTCACGATGGAACACGTGGAGGGCGTTCAGTTCCTGCATCACCTGCGCCCGGCGTGCGGTTTGGCTCAAAGGTTCGATGACGCCAGGCTTCGAAACACGCTGCGGCAGGTGGTGGTTGCGGTGCAGCACATTCACGCAGCGGGGATCTTGCACCGAGATCTCAAGCCGCAGAACGTGCTCGTCACAGCGCAGGAACGCGCCATGGTGCTTGACTTCGGGCTCGTGACGGACGCTTTCCGGACCGCGCGGTCCGTACGCATCACCGACGGCGCTCTGCTCGGCACTGCGGCCTACGTTGCGCCGGAACGGGTACGCGGAGCCGACGCCTGCCCTGCCAGCGATTTCTACGCACTGGGCGTGATGCTGTTCGAAGCGTTGACTGGGCGGCTGCCCTTCGCCGGAAATGCATGGCAGTTGCTCACGGCCAAGCTCGAGTACGCCGCTCCCGATGCCGGATCGTGGGCGCCTGACGCGCCGAACGATCTGATCGGCCTGGCAGCACGGCTGTTGTCACGAGACCCCGCCGCACGTCCTGCCGGCGACGAGGTACTCTCGGTGCTCGAGCGTGGATGCGCGGCACCAAGGTCCGCTCAGGCCGCCAGCGTTGCGCCACCCGCAGCGATCTTCGTCGGCCGCGCTGTCGAGCTCACTGCCTTGCGTGTGGCCTACGAGGCGTCCTCCGCAGGACAACCCACCCTGGCGTTGATTGGCGGTGAGCCCGGCATCGGCAAGACCGCCTTGTTGCAGCGCTTCACGGAGCGGCTGCCCAGTGAGGCACTCGTCCTTTCCGGCCGCTGCCACGAGCTGGAAGCCGTGCCGTACAAAGCTTTCGATGGCGTGGCCGACATGCTGTTCCAACACATGTCGCAACTCGATGCGGTCGCGTTGTCGCGACTGACGCCGCGGCACGTCGATGCGCTGACTCAGATCTTTCCGGTGTTCGGACATGTGCGCGACTTTGCGTCCGTCAATGTGGAGCACCGCGGCAACCGTTCACCCCACGCCCAGGAGCTAGCGTTCGTGGCCTTCAAGGATCTTCTGCATCGCCTCTGCGAGATCCGCCCCCTGGTGCTGAGCGTCGATGATCTCCACTGGGCCGACGCGGACAGCGAACGGCTACTCAACTATCTGTTCGGTGATCCAGATCCCATACCTGCTCTGTTCGTTGCGACCTACCGGACGCGCGATACAGGTGCGTTTGGCTCCTGGCGTTGGTTGCTGGACGCTGACGCGGCGCCGCTCGCACGCCAGGTGAACGTCAACCGCGTCGCGGTCGGTCCCGTGAACGAGGCCGAATGCCTGGAGCTGGCAACGGCACTGATCCGCACCCACGAACTCGACGCGAGCTTGGCGGGCACTCTGGCACGCGAGGCCGCCGGCGTTCCGCACTTTCTGGTGGAGCTCGTCCATCACGAGCGAGCGCGTCGCTAGACGCGACAGGGTCCGGCCGCCGTTCGCGCGAGCTCCCTCGAGAAGGCGCTCTCCGCCCGGCTCACCGCGCTACCGGCTGCCGCGTCGCGCATCATGCAGGTGCTGTGCATCGGCGTGGCTCTGCTCGAACGCGAGGTCGTACTGATGGCGGCGGGTCTACCACTTGAGCGCATCGACGAGATTCGGCAGCTACGCGCCGCCAAACTCGTGCGCACCGACGACAGCAGGAGCAACAAGTCGCTCGACGTCTATCACCAACGCATTCGGGAGATCGTCTGCTCGCAACTATCCGCGGAGCAGGCGCGTGAGCTTCACGGCCCGATCGCCGAAGGTCTGGAACGCGTTGGCGACGACCGAGTCGGTCTGCAGGATGATCATGTAGCCGCCGTCCACGCCGCGCTTTTCGAGCAAGCGCCCAGCGGTGGTGCCTGCGGTCACCGGAGAGACCACTTCCAGGAACGTGTCGTTCAGTCGGTGACCGACGGCAGGTTCTGCGCACGAATGGAGCGCATCCACGAGGCGACTTCGTCGCTGCTCGTCGACCAAACGTGCTCTTCGCAGGACGCTCCTGCTTCACGCATGTAGCGATGAATGGCCGACCTGGCGCGGTGAACGCGCGTATAGACGGTGCCCTCGGCGATGTCGAGCACGATGGCCACGTCTGCGGCCGAGAGATTCTCCCAGAAGGTCAATTCTAGGAGCAACTGCAACTCGACCGGCAGCGACTGTAGCGCTTCGAGCAAGATGCGCTCGTTGTCACGGCGCGACAGCAGGCCGGTGGGCGAGGTTCGGAGGTCGCAAACAGAGGTGATGGACGCGTCGATGAACGCGTCTCGTCCAGCCCTCCGGTAGTGCCCGTAGAGTTGGTGGCGCGCGATTTGAAACAAGAACGTTCGGAAGCTGCAATCACCCCGAAAGCGTTCGCGCGACTCGACGCAGGCGAGAAACGTCTGCTGCACGAGGTCATCGAGCGCCGCGCCCTGGACCTTGTTCTCGAAGAAACGGCGGGCGGCGTCGAAATGCCGGTTGATCAAGTGCCTGCCTGCAGCTTGCTCACCGCTCGACCACGCCAGTACGAGCTCCGCGTCCGATCGCTGCACGCTGCCCCCAACGCCAAGGTGAGGGGCTTAGCGCGCGGGCAACTGCGGCGCAAGCACTTGTGATTGACGAGTGGCAACTGTCGCCCGGGGCACGTGCTGCGCCGCCGAAGTTCGACAGGGTGCCAGAGAAATTCGACACGTGATCGAGAAGGTTCCGTCGCCGACCGGCACTACCACAAGGCACATGATGCCTCCGAGTGCGCGCAGCGTACCCGCGGCTTCTCTCCCGATACGTCCACCCATGGCTTGGTGGCTTGTGAAGGCGGCGAAATAACATGAAAACGGATCCAACACGCTCCACGCCGGCCCGGATCGGGTCGCGACCCGTTGTTGCCCTGCTTTGCGCAGCGGCGCTTGCGTTTGCGTTTGCGCCGGCGTCAGGGACGCTGCTCAGTCGCGCGAAGGCCGAGTCCAGAGCCGCCGACTGTGGCGCAACCTCGGGGTACGCGCGCTCGATCTGGCCGGGCTTCAAGGGGTGCCCTACGGGCCTGGGCCAGTCCGATCGCATCGGTGCTCGCGATGCCGCCATCCAGTGGCAGACCAACGCCAGCTTGAACCCGACGTTTCCCGGTCAGGTGGGTGCCTCGCCGGTCATCGCCGAAGACGGGACGATCTTCGTCGGCACATCCGAGGGCTACTTCAAGTCGTTCAATCCGGCTGGTGGCATGATTCAATCGACCTTGCTCTCCGGCAACGTCCGTGCCGCGGCAGCTGTCGGAGCCGACGGGACGGTCTACGTAACGGCAGATTACGGTGGCCTCTTCGCGCTCGATCCGAAGACGTTGGTCCGCAAGTGGAGCTACCCGACGGTGCTGCCGGGGACGATCATCTACTCGTCCCCCGCCATCGGACCCGACGGCACGATCTACTTCGCGGACTACGCGGGCTTCGTCTACGCCATCAACCCCAACGGCACCACGAAGTGGCCGGCGCAGAGCATGCTTGGCCCCGTGCTGTCTTCGCCCGTGCTATCGCGCGATGGCAGCGTGCTGTACGTCGGCAACCAGGCGCTCACGTTCCGAGCCCTGAACGCGCAGACCGGCGCCGTGAACTGGATGCAGCTGCAGATCACGGGTGACACCGCCACCGCGGCCATCGGCGCCAACGGAACGATCTACGTCGCGTCGTCGAAGGGCATCATTTCGGCGCTCAATCCGGTCAACGGCTTGCCGTACTGGAACTACCTGACGTTGAGCGTCATCCACGCTTCGCCCGCGATCGACCCCAGTGGCAACATCATCATCGCCGACATCTATGGCACGGTATTCTCGATCTCGCCGGCCGGCACGCTGAACTGGGCTACCCCGTTGTTCAGCCGGACCTCGTCGACGCCGACCGTCGATCGCAGCGGCGTGATCTACATTGGTACCGGCGGCACCTTCCGGTTCAGTCTCGGCGTCATCGGCAACATCGTGCCGGGAACGAAGGCGCTGCAAGCTCTCGACTCGAAGGGCAAGCTCCTGTGGAGCGCGCCGACGGGTGCTGGCGTTGCCTCGAGCGCGGCAATCTCACGGGGCGGCACACTCTACGTCGGCGCCGACGACGGCTACCTCTACGGCATTGGCACGCCGACCGGACAGGTGATCCGACCGGCCTGGCCGGAGGACGCGGTCTTGCAGACCGTGAGCCTGAACTCGACCGTCGCGTGCGCCGGCAACCCTGCGCTGTGCAAGGAACCGCTGGTGCAGGTCAAGCCCCCGGCTTGTGCCAACCCTGACGCTCGCTTCGGCAAGAACGTCACGGGCACCGCCAGCATGAGCGTGCTCGATCACGTCGCGCTCGTCGACCCGAGTTGCGGCGGCCACCTGTGTGGCATCAACGGCGACAATGCGGCCTCCTACACGCAGACCCAGATCGCCTCGGGAGAGCCGGCGTTGCTGAGTGCACCCAGCGACGCAAACGCCAGCGACAAGAGCATGCCGGTCGGAGCGACGATCGGCTGCACCGCGATTGCACCCCCGGTGACTTGTCCGATCGACCCGACGACCATCGATCCTGCTCTCGCCTGCACGCTGGATTCGGACTGCACCACGGCCAAGGGGACGAACTACCGCTGTGCCTCGGTCTGCCTCAACCCTGCGGGCACGGCGGTCGTCACGAATTCGGGCACGGCGTGCACGAACCCGAAGATGCGTTGCGGTCAACCGATGTCCAACACGGATGTCTCGTGTATGGGCAACGCGCTGCCCGCGGTCGCTACCACCACCGTGCCTGGGGCAACGCTCCCATCACGCACTGCGGACTACCAGAACTACCGGTGTCACGAGGTTCGTGAGTGCGCGGAGGATGGGGCGTTGCTCAATGATTCGACGCCTACCTGTATCGATCCAAATAGCACACCATTCGGCGCGCCAATTGCCTGCAATGTGAACCAGACCGCAGCGCAGCCTCTGAAGGCCGTCGTGCAGGCTGGCCCACCCGCGTTCGCGACCAGTGATTTCTTCAACCTGACCGATTTCACGAAGAGCAACCCGATGTGTGCCATCGACCAGCTGGGCAATGCGCACGCCAGCAAGACGGCAGGTGTGTCCGGTACCAAGAACAGCGCCACGGGTGGTGGAACGCCAGCCAAGAACTCGAATAACTGGGGCGTGGACTTCTCGCCCGCCTTCAGTGCCAAGCTCGATGTCGGTCCCAAGGCCTTTGGACGGTTTGATCCCAACGCGAACGTGACTGCGAGCTGGGGCGCCGCGGGCGTCGCATTCGGCATGAGCATTCCCATCTTCTCTGTCAACGCCGGGGCCAAGTTCGACAGCGTGTGCTCGCAGCACATCGGACTCAGCGCGCAACTCTTCGGGCAAAGCGTGAGCGTCGTCGTGGGCAGCGACACTGGCCTGGACTCGAGCGCGGCAGCCACGAACTGCTTGGCTGCGCAAGACTTGCTCAAGCAGCACATGGGTAACCTCAAGGCTTCCATGGTGCGGGCGCAGCAGATCTACACCGGGCTCCTGAACAAGACCGCGCCGGTCCCAATGACCAAGGCGATCTGCACCGGAGTATTCCCACCGGACAGCACCGGCAAGAGTTCGTGCGACACGCTGGCGGCGACACCGGCCAACGCCGCGATGATCGTGAATACCGCGATTCAGGATTACGAGACCCGCTTCAACAGCCTCTCGGGCTGGCTGTCGCAGGAGACCAGCTCCATCGAGAGCGCGATCTCCACGGCAGCGGGTCGCAGTATCCCGAGCCACGGGTACTCGGGCCGGATCAACCTCATCGACCTGGGACAGCGCTTCGCCGTCCGTGTGGTCGATGCCAAGTTCCCGATCGGTCCGATCGCGCTGGTCCTCGCGATCGAGGGCGGCGGCGACTGGGGTCTACCGGGCGGCCTCGACTACAACATGCAATTCGCTGCGAACGGCACGACCCAGCCCGGCCTGTACGGTGGGATCGACATGGGACCGTCAGCTGGCATCAACGTGGACATCTACATGGGCGCAGGCATCACCATCGGCGGCCTCGCAGGTGCAGATGTCGGGATCGGCGGAGACATCCACTTGGTCGACGTCTCGACGCCGATAGTCGTCACGGCGGGCATCCAACGCGATCCGACTCCGCTCGTGGATTCACGCACGCCTCTCGTCAACTGGGGTGCTCCCGGCGGGCTCGTCAGCCTGAAGGCGACGGTGCCGGTCTATCGCTGGAGCGCGAAGACCTCGATGGCGGCGACGGCCAACCTCACTCTGCTCAGCGGCGAGATCGATGCGCGCGTGCGCGTGTACTTCGCGTTCTTCAGCAAGACCTGGAAGAAGACGATCGCGAAGCTCAGGGGTTACAGCCCCGCGCCGATCACGTTCGTAGAAGGTGCGTACCACCAGCCCTTGGTGGATTTGCCAAGTCCGATGGACGCGCTGCCGCAGATCACCTTCGTGACCTTGCCGCCCGTCTCGGCCGCGAACTTCCCGAGCTTCACTTCCTGGACGACCCCTGCGGCCGGCACCCCCGCCGACTTGCTCGGCCAGCTGGCCAATGACCACTGTTACCCGAGCCCCCAGTGACTGTGCTACTTGAGTGCTTCGCCTCCCAGCTGCCGTGCTCGTCCAGCGGTTGGGAGGCGTGGGCTCAAGGAGAGAGCAGATGCGCATCGAACAAGCACTGGTCGTCATGAGCGCGCTACACGCGGTATCGGCGTGCGCGGCTCATTCCAATCCACGCGGTGCAGCTGGCACCGGCGCTGCCGGCGGCGCTGCGGTCTCCGGCAGCGGTGGCGCGAGCGGCGTCAATGCAGTGCCAGCAGACGCTTCGATCCGCGTGCTGGACACCGGCACCGGCGCAAACGGCGACTCAGCCATCGGAACGGGCTCCGCACCGGACGCCGGGTCGAGCGTCGTCGCGCCGAAGTTTCCCTCGGGGCTGCTCGAGCAGCGCTGGGACGGTTGCGTGATCGGCAGTGATGGTGGCGTGCACTGTTGGGACCAGTGGCTGGGCGCGACTGACAGTAAGCTGCCGGGCATGTTCGATGCGCTCTATCTCGGTCTCGGCGCGAACGCGCGCGTGAGCACACCGACGCGCTGCGCGCGAAACGCGGCCGGGGACTACTCCTGCACCTGGGGCGGAGATGTGAGGCGTTTCCCGTCGATGACGACCGACTACGTACAAATGGGTGGATCGTCCGCGTACCTCCAACTCGCGCTCGGAGAGTCCATCGGCTGCGCGTTGCTCGCGGGGGGGAAAGTCCAGTGCTGGGACCGGAACGGAACCGAGTTTGCCGACGGCGACAGCCGGCTTCCAAAGGGCACGTTCGTGCAGATCGACACCGACGGCGCTGCCTTCTGTGGTCTGCATCCGGACGGCACCGGCGAATGCTGGAACAACGCGCCTGCCGGCTACGCGTTTCCCAAAGCGGAGCGCTTCGTGCAGATCTCCACGCGCACCCCGCAGATCTTGTGTGGCATCACGCTCGCATCGCACGTCGTCTGCTGGGGCGGTTTTGGCACCTTGCAGGTGCCCGTGCCCACGGGAGTCGCCAGTGCGGTCTCCGTCGGTTCCGGTCACGCCTGTGCGCTCATGCAGGACGGTCACGCGGAGTGCTTCGGCAACGGCGCTTCGCTGGACAACCAGCCGCACGCGACGATGTCCTTTCGCGAGGTTTCGGCAGGCAACACTGTCGACTGTGGCATCGACACGACCGGTCAGGTGTGGTGCTGGGGCTTCTCGTATTTCCCGCAGAAGATGTTGGACCTGGCGGGCGCTCCACTGATCGCAAAGACCCGCTGAGTGAGCCACGTACCAAGAGGTGAAGACATGGGCAAGCAGGCGCGACCTCCTCGAGCACGACGCATCACGACTGCCGCGGTGATCACGCTCGTCGTCTGCGCTGCGTTGGCTGCTTTGGCCGGTCCGCGCGTGCGTTCCATGCTGGGCTCCCGCCTCGAGCGACAGTCAGCGACGACTCACGGTGCCGGTGACTCCCACGATCCACGACACCTGACCGCCGGGCAAGCCAGCCGCTACCGCGTGGGCGACGTCCTGGTGTACGCGCTCGCTCACGAAGCGGCCATCGATGCGACCGAGGGTGGTCGCTTCTACCAACTGGCTGCCTCCGGGGACTGGACGCTTCAGGTGCTGTCGCTGGAGCACGGCGAGACACTGCTCGCCGCCAGCTTGCAGCAGGCGCGGCTCAAGAGCAGCAGCGGCCGCCCTGGACAGGATGAAGAGTATCGCCGCGTCGAGCGTGCGCTGAGCGAGCCGACGTTCGTCAGCTTGAACGCCCGTGGTGCGGTGGTCGCGATCCGCGTCGACCCCAGCATGCCGCGCGCCGCGACGGATCTGCTGCGTTCCATCATCGCGCTGAGCCAAGACGTGGCGTCGGACGGAGCCGGTGACCAGTGGACCACGACCGAGACCGACGCGACAGGCAAATACCTGGCGCACTACCAGCGGCTTGCGGCGCACGGCGGCGTGAGCAAGCGCAAGCTGAGCTACACCGAAGTTCAGGCGGGCATCGATCCGGGAGCGTCACAGCTGCAAGTCGAGGTGCTCGCGTCGGAGGGCACTTTCATGCTCGACGACCGTGGTTTGGTCGCGGAGTCACGCGTGCGCGACGTGGTTCGCTCGCGTATGCAGCTCGTGCCGGAAATGACTGCCACGACGATGCTCGCGCTCACACGCAAGTCGCTCTCGCAGGACTTGACTGCCGTGAGCGCGCTGCGGGACCGGGCCGCCAAGCTGCAGGCCGTCGCGCTCTACGACACGCCCCCGTCCAACGACGAGCAACTCGCGATCGACCGCGCCAAGGTCGCCGGCCGTTCACTCGGAGACTTCCTTCACGCGCTGGCCGAGGTTCCGAAGTCGGAGAAGGAGTCGGAAGATCAGCGCAACCGGCGGCGTCGCCTGTTCATCGAGTTCGCCGCGCTGCTGCGCCTGGACGACAAGGCCGTCGATCAGCTCATGGCCCGCATTCTTTCCGGCGAAGAAGACGACCCGTCGCTGCTGTGGGACGCGCTGGCAAGCGCCGGCTCGCCGAAAGCCCAGGCAGCATTGCGACAGCTCATCGACGACCCGCGCTTCGACGTGCGCGAGCACCGCATGCAGATGATCGGTCTCTCGTTCGCGCCCCAACCGACCGCCGAAACGGTTCACTACCTCGCCAGCAAGTTTGGCGATGAAGACCAGGCTCAACAGGCTCGCTTCGGCGTGGGCACGGCCCTCAATCACCTGCGCGGCAAGGACGACGGGCTGCTGAACGAAGGTCTGCAGA
>JADGRE010000220.1 GCA_017881185.1 Pseudomonadota bacterium
AGCGCTGCGCCGGCTCCGACTGTCATGGCGCACGCATCGCCGACCTCTACCTGAGCTGCGGCACCACCGAAGAAGAGCGACGCTGGAACTACGCAGTCTCGGTGCGCTACCTCGACGAGGTCGCTGCCACCTCGGAGCTGCTGCGCCGGCCGCTCGGCACGAGCGCGGGCGGCGTGTACCACGAAGGCGGCAAGATCTTCTCGAGCGTCGACGAGCCCGACTACCGCCAGCTGCTCGGCTGGGCACAAGATCTCAGCAAGCGTGCGCCACAGTTGCTTGCGTTCGGCGCCGCCGACGAAGGTCTGCGCTTCTTCGCCAACCGCGTCGAGCCAGTGCTGGTGCGCAAGGGTTGCATGTTCCTCAACTGCCACTCGCCGGCGATGTTCCACGACCTGCGTTTGCGCAGCGGCGCCAGCGGCTTCTTCTCGTCCATTGCCATCCAGCGCAACTACGAGATGTCGAGAGCCATGCTCGCGACCGATTCGGCCGACCCCAACCAGAGCCGGCTCATCGCGAAGAACCTGTGTCCACCGCTGCTCGGTGGTCATGGCGTACAGCATCGCGGCGGCGCCTTGTTCGAAGACTTCGGCGGTTGCGCCAAGCCCGACACTCAGGCCAGCGTCATGCAGTGTGCCGGCGTCGACGCCGACAAGGGGGACCTGAGCAAGATCCCCGCCTATTGCGTGCTCGCACGCTGGCACGAGCTCGAGCGCAACCTCGCCATCAAGCGCAATGAGCTGCCCGCGAGCGACGCGCCGAGCGCAGTCGTGTTCATCACGCGGCCCGCCGGCGTCGGCGGCGTGACCGACTTCGAGACCTTCCGTCCGGGCGCCGACCTGGTCAGTGCGTCCGCCACCACCAGCGCGCAGGGCGCGCTCGATCTCGGCACGCCACACTCGCTGCTCGGCAGCTGCAACCTGGGCAGCTCGCTCGACATTCGTGGCACGGCAGTGTCGTGGGACGCCAAGCTCATCGCGTTTTCGGTGCGGCAGTCCGCAAGCGAGCCCTTCCGCGTGTACCAGCTGCGCGCCGATGGCACGCAGTGCGCGCCGGTGGCAGGCCTCGCGGCCAAGTCCACGACCGCCAACGGCATCTTGATCCACGACTTCGATCCTGCGTATGCCCCGGACGGTCGCATCGTCTTCGCGTCGACGCGCGGCAACCTCGACGGTGGCACCGACTACCGCGGGCCCACGCGCACGCCGGCGAGCCTCGCGCCCAACGCCAACATCTACATCTTCGACCCACAAGCGGGCAACGTCCGCCAGCTCACCTACCTGCTCAACCAGGAGCTGTCGCCGGGCTTCCTCAGTGACGGTCGCGCCATCTTCACTGCCGAGAAGCGAGCGCTCGACTTCCACCAACTCGCGCTGCGCCGCATCAATCTCGACGGCGGCGACTACCACCCCGAGATCGCGCAGCGCCCGAGCATCGGCTTCGCGTCTGCGACCGAGGCACAGGAGCTGCCCAACCGCAATCTGGTGCTGGTGGCCGGTCCCCTCGATGCCGCTGACGGCGGCGGAACGATCGTGGTCATCAACCGCTCCGTCGGGCCCGACCAGGCCGACCGCGACCCGAAAGACCGCGCCTACGTTCATTCACTCACCACACTCGTTCCAGGTGCATTCGGAGGCGACAGCGGCGTGTTCCGCTCGCCCGCGCCGCTGCCGACGGGCCGCGTGCTGGCTGCGTGCGATCTGTCGGCCACCGATCTGGCCCACGGCCAGCGCCACTACGGCTTGTGCGAGCTCGACGCCGCCATCGGCGGCAGCCCGCGCATGCTCTGGCAAGACGCGCAGCGCGTGGCGGTCGAACCGATGGCGCTGTGGGCGCGCTTGCAGCGGCCGGTCTATCGCTCACGGCCCGACGAGACCAACGGTCACACGCGCGTCGAGCCTGGCCAAGACGACGCCATCGTCCACTACAAAGACGTGCCGATGCTCTCGACCTTGCTGTTCGGCAACACCCGCATCGGCCGGCCGATCCCCGCGGCGCTGCACTCGCTGTCCATCTTCGAGTCGCGCCCGCCGCCAGCCACTGCCACGAGCTTCGCTGCGCTCGGCAAGGGCGTCGTGTCCGACAAGTTCGGCCAGTTCTTCCAAGACCTGCACTCGCTCGGCCAGGCCGACCTGCACGCCGACGGGTCGCTGCAAGTGCGCATCGCCGGTGGCATGCCGATCTCGGTCGAGCTCGAGGACCAAACGGGCAAGGTCCTCAGCTTCGCCAAGGGTGCGCCGTTCACCGGCCCGATGCTGCAGCGCGAGGAAATTCAATTCTATCCCGGCGAGCGCTCGCAGCAGTCGATGCCACGACGCTTGTTCAACGGGGTCTGCGCCGGCTGCCACGGCTCGGTCACCGGTCGCGAGCTGGACGTCGCCGTCAACGTGGACATCCTCACCTCGGCCTCCAAGACCCTGGCGGATGACGATCTCCTCGATCTACGGTAAGAGCGCTGGCGCCTTTTCGCGCTTCCGCTCGTGGCCGAGGTTGTTTTGCCGTTCACCACCTTCCTGCTGGCAGCGTTCGCGATGGGTACCGGGGCGGCGCTCGCTGGCGCCCACGAGCTGCGCCTGAGCCCGCGCCACGCGCTGCTCTCTGGCAGCTTCGGTGTGCTGGTGGCGTTCCTGGGCCTCCTGATGGTGCCCATCTCCGCGTACTTCTACATCTTCCACGGCGACTGGTTCATGCTTTACCTGGTCGACGTACGCCGCGTGCCTTCGGCGCTGGCACTGGTGGGCTTCGTGCTCGAAGTGCTGCTCGGCGTGCTCGGGTTCATGGTGGGCGCAAGCTTGGTGCGTAACCAACGCAACTCCTGGGCCATCGGAGTGCTCGTGGCCTCCAGCCTCGGCGCGTTGTCGGTGCTCGTGATCACGCCCGAGCGCCTGCGCATGGTGGGCACCTACGGACAGTTCCGCGGCGGCTTCGGTCTCGCGAGCTACGGTGGTGCCCTCATGCAGGGCACCCTCAGCATGGGGCTGCTGCTGGCCATCGGCGCCGGCCTGCTCATCTACAGGATCCGTCATGGCGTCGTGCGTTGAGCGCTGGCTCGTGGCCTCGGGGCTCTTGCTCGCGGGCTGCGGCCCCGTGACGTACACCGTCGACATCCAGGCGGCCGAGCGGTCGGTCGCCAGCGCGCGCGCCCGCAACGCCAGCTACTACGCGCCCTACGAGCTCTCGTACGCGGAAGCGCATCTGGCCAAGGCGCGCGAAGAAGCTGCCGAGGGTGCCTACGAAGACGCCATCGACCTCGCGTCCATCGCCGAAGCCTACGGCAAGCGCGCGCTCGAGCTCTGCAACCGGCCCAGCAACACCGATCGATGAGCTCATGTCCGCTTTGACGCGCCAGCCACGCTTCGCCTCGCTGCGCTCGTCGTTCGTGATCGTAGCGCTCGGGTTGACCGCTGCCTGTTCGGTTTCGCACGTCACGCCGGGCCGGCTCGATGGCCTGCGCAGTGCCATCGATGAAGTCACGCGCGCCGGCGGGTATCGCTGCGCGCCGCGCGAGCTGTCGCTGGCACGCGCCAACCTGGAGTTCGCAGAGCTGGAAGTGCAGCAGGGCGATCTGTCGCGCGCGCAAGAGCACCTGAACCTGGCCGAGTCCAATGCCGGCGCCGCGCGCTTGCTCAGTCCGATCGATCGCTGTGGCAAAGCTGCGGTGGCCGCGCCGCAGCTGCCACGCTCAGGCGCGCAAGACTCCGATCAAGACGGCGTCCCCGACGATCGCGATCGTTGTCCGAATGAACGCGAGGATTGGGACAACTTCGCCGACAACGATGGCTGTCCCGATCCTGACAACGACGGCGACGGCATCCCGGACGTCAGCGACAAGTGTCCGAACGACGCCGAAGACTTCGACGGCTTCCAGGACGACGACGGCTGCCCCGACCGTGACAACGACGGCGATGGCTTCGAAGATCCAGCCGACGACTGCCCGGACATCGCCGGTGTGGCGGAGAACCAAGGCTGTCCGCGCCGCGCGTACTCGGGCGTGACCGTCACCGAAAAGGAGCTTCGACTCGCGACCCCGATCGTCTTCGAAAAGGGGGCGGCCCTCATCCGTTCAGTGTCGTTCCCAGAATTGGACGTCGTGCGCAAAGTCCTCGCCGATTGGCAGCACATGACCATCGAGATCGGTGGCCATACCGACAGCCAGGGCGACGACGCGCGCAACCTCAAGCTCTCCCAGGAGCAGGCCGAGGCCGTACGCCGGTACCTCGTAGAGCGCGGTATCGAGGGGTCGCGCTTGACGGCGCGGGGTTATGGTGAGACTAGGCCGATTGAGTCGAACAGCACATCGCAAGGACGTGCTATCAACCGCAGAATCGAGCTCGTGCGCACTGACGAGAAGCCACAGTAGTCGAGCTATCCCGCTACCCCGCTACCCCGTGTGTCATCAGCGTGCGTCATCCCCGCGTGTCATCAGCGTGCGTCACCAGGAGTTGAGCGAACCATGACGAGAGGCCTGCGAGCGAAACGCTTCACCGGAGTGCTCTTGCTGTGCTTGTGGATTCCCGTGTTCGCGTTTGCGGGTCAGTCGCCGCAGCAAGTCGTGGAGGACCTGAACCACGGCGCCATGGAGGCGTACAACGCCATGGACATCAACAAGGCGGGCTCCATGCTGGAGGACGCCTTGCGGGCTGCCGCTGAGGGCGGCGTCAGTGGTGCCCTGCTCGCGCAGACCAACTTGAACCTGGGCATGGTGTACGTCGGCGGTCTCGGCGACAACGACGGCGGCGTGAAGTACTTCATGGACGCGCTGTGCGCGGACCCCAGCGTGCAGCTCGATCCGCTCACCAGCACGCCTGACATCCAGAGCGTGTTCCAGGTGGCGCAACAGAAGGTCCAGCAGAGCGGCTGCGCCAAAAAGGGCGGCGGGCCCTCGGTCTCGCCGCAGGCCGCCGCGGTCGCACCCATGGCTGCGCCGCTCACGCACTACTCGCCTCCCGAGCAGCTGACTCAAACGCCACTGCCGCTCTACGCCGAGATCAGTCCCGCCGTGCACGCTGCTGGCGCCTACCTCTACTACAAGGGGATGGGCATGGAGCAGTGGAAGCGCGTCGCCATGCACTCGTACCACCGTGGCATTGCGTACCAGATCAGCTGCAACGAGGTCTGGGAGCCGAAGGTCCAGTATTACATCGAGGCCGTCGGCAGCGGCGGTCGCGTGGTCGCCTCGGCAGGTTCGGCGGGTCAGCCCATCGAGGTTCCCGTCGTGGCGGCGCGCACGCAGGCCGAGCCCGCGCTGCCCGGTGCCACGCCGCCCGCGTCCTGCGCGCAGAGCGAGTGCCCGCCCGGCGTGAAGGGTTGTGGCGGCGCAGGTGCGGCAGCCATCTCCGAGGCGTGCGCCGAGGACAAGGACTGCCAGAGCGGCTTGAAGTGCGAGGACGACGTCTGCGCCCTGCGTGGCGCCGGTGGCACCGAGCTCAGCAGCGAGGACTCCGGCGGTGGCGGCGGCGGCGGCAACGACAGCGAGGCGCCACCCGGCTGGAACGCCAGCTCCGAAGACAACAAGGCCGACAACCCCAACGACTTCAAGCGCGGGTTCTTCCAGCTCGGCTTGGTCTCCAGCTTCACCTACGTCCAAGCCGGCATGCTCGCCGACCGTCCACCCCCGGACGGCCTCGTGTTCGTCAACGGCAACCTCGCCAAGTCGATGACGGGCGCGACCCCGGCCTACGTGGCCGACCCGCTGAACAACAAGGCGGTGCCCCAGGCCGACTGGATCTACGCCGGCTCCATGCGCGTGCCGGTGGCGAATTTCGATCCGAAGATGCCGCGCTACAACTTGCAGCCCGACTCGCGCACCGAGACGGCATGGGTTCCGGATGCCGATTCCGCCGACTCGGACGGCCCCATCGGCGGCGAATGTCCTGCCGACGGCAATGCCACCGGTGTGAACATCGACCCGATGACCCACAAGCCGGCGACCCTCTACAACGACCTGTTGCCGTCACGCTACTGTGTGCGCGTCAAGCAGCCGGGCTTCGTGCCGGGTCTCGCGTTGCGCGCAGGCTTGGGTTACTTCGTGTCGCGCCGCGTGTCGCTCGCCGCCATCATGCGCTTCCAGTTCTCTGCCGGCGAAGGCAGCCTCGCGCACGTGCTCTTCGGTCCGCGGCTGGAGTATCTCTTCACCGCGCCCAAGTCGAAGGGCCTCATGCTCTCGGGCTTCCTCGGCTTCACCTTGGGCCAGATTCAGGCGCAGCCGCCGGCTACCGGCAACTCGGCGAATGCTCCGTGGGTGAAGTCCGGCTTGCAGGGCGGACACTTGGGCGTCAACATCCGCTATCGCTTCCACCAGAACTTCGGCATCTACATGGCGCCGGAGCTCGACCTGCAGTTCCCGACCTTCCTGTGGAACGTGGATCTCACCTTCCTGGGTCTAGAAACCGCGTTCTGAGCAGCAGCTGCGCTCACGCGTAGCAGCGTACGCCGGCCGGGCGCTGTCGGCCTACGCGGCCGTCGGTTTCCCGCAGGCTACGCCGCGGTCGACTGCAGATTCGCCAGTTGCTTGCGCAGCTTGCGCTTGGCGCGCGCTTCGATCTGTCGCGCGCGCTCGCGCGAGACGCCCAGGCGGCGACCAAGCTCGGCTAGCGAGATCTCGTCCTCGGCCATGATGCGCTGCTCCACGATGTAGCGTTCACGCCGGTCGAGCGTGTCGAGTGCCACGTCGAGGCGCGTCACCAGCCCCGTCTGTTGCTCCGCGTGCGCGAAGATTTCTTCCTGATTCTGTGACTCGTCGCGCAGGGTATCGAGCATGCTGGTGCTGCCGCCCGGCTGTGCACTTGCGTCGAGCGACACATCTTTGGAGTCCAGCTGTCGCAGCATCGTGGTCATGCGCTCGCTGTCCACGTGGAAGCGCTGCGCAAGCTCGTCCACGATCTTGCTCGGGTCGCGTTCGGTGTTGGCCAGCTGCGCTCGCTCGCGTCGCAAACGAAAGAACAGCTTCGAGCGCAGCACGCCCGTGCCACCTCCGACGAGGCTTGCCGACTTCACCACGAGATCGAGCACGTACGCCCGGATCCAGTAGCCCGCGTAGGTCACGAAGCGCGTACCGCGTTCCGGATCGAATTTCCTCACCGCCAACAAGAGTCCCACGCTGCCTTCGGCGATGAGCTCCGCGAGCGGTATGCCGTAGCGCCGATACTGCAGCGCAACTGCCACGACGAAGCGCAGGTTTGCCTCGACCAGCTGGTGAGCTGCGTGCGTGTCGCCGGCGCGTGCCTTGATGGCCAGCTCGTGCTCGGCCTCGCGGTCGAGCCGAGGGATCGCCCGCACGCGAGCGATGTACGCACTGAGGGCGGTGTCCGGGTCGAAGCTGGTGAAGCGCATGGCGTAACCCTTATCTTACGTTACGTAACGTAAGATAGGCACCACAGCCATGTGGGTCAAGCCAGGCCTCGGGACCCGCTGTGCCGCGTCAGGCGCTGAAGCTCGACCCGCAGCCGCAAGTGCTCTTGGCGACTGGGTTATTGAACTTGAACCCGGCGCCGTACAGGCCCTCGACGTAGTCGATCTCGGTCCCGGACAGGTACGTGAGGCTCATCTGGTCGACGTACAGCGGGATGCCACTGGAGTCGAAGGTCTCGTCCATGTCCGTCACTTCGTCGTCGAAGAACAGATCGTAGGTGAAACCCGAGCAGCCCCCGCCGATCACGCGCAGGCGCAAGCCTTGGCCGTGCAGGCCTTCGGCGGACTGGATTTCCTTAACTTTTTCGGACGCCTTCTCGGTCAGCGTGATCATCATCGACTCCTACGGTCACATTATAGGGACGTTACGGGGCCTTCGCCAGCGCGGGGGCCCTCAGGCCAGCTTGCGCAGCTCGGCCAGGAGCTCTTGGTCGCTCCGAGCACCGTCGTGCTCTTTGACCCAGGCGACCTTGCCGTGCTTGTCGATCAGCACGGTGGCGCGCTTGGTGAAGCCCTTTTCCGCGTTGAACACGCCGTAGGCGCTGGCGACGGCGCCGCGGGGCTGGAAGTCGGCGAGCAGCGGGTAGGTGAGCTTGAGCGACTCGGCGAACGCCTTGTGGGTCCAGTGGCTGTCCACGCTGATGCCCAACACCTGGGCGCCGACCTTGCTGAACTGATCGAGGTCGTTCCGGAAGCAGGTGTTCTCGGTGGTGCACACGGGGCTGAAGTCCAGCGGGTAGAAGGCCAACACCACGGGCTTGCCGCGCAGGTCGCTGAGCTTGATCTTGCCGGGCTTGCCGTCCACGAACTGGTTCGAGACCAGCTCGAACTCCGGAGCCACTTCGTTCACCGCGATTGCCATTGTGCAGGTCTCCTCCGGGTGCGCGACGCAACCCAGGCCCGATCCCTAAGGCGCTGATCGGCCGGTTGCAATAGGCTTCCGCGATGATCGATCTCAAAGGCAAGACCGCGCTCGTCACCGGTGCGGGGACCCGGGTGGGTGCCGAGATCGCCCTTGCGCTCGGCGCCGCCGGCATGCAGGTCGCCGTGCACTACCACGGCTCGCAGCAGGGTGCCGAGCAGGCCTGCCGCGCCATCGAGCAGCTGGGCGGCAGCGCGTTCGCGTTGCACGCCGACCTCTACGACGAGGCCCAGGCGCGCGGGTTGGTCGCGGCGGTGCTCGCGCGCGGGGCTGGCCTCGACTTGCTCGTCGCCAGCGCGGCGAACTTCGATCGCGTGCAGTTGCGCGAGGTGAAGCAGCGCGACTGGGAGCGCGC
>JADGRE010000221.1 GCA_017881185.1 Pseudomonadota bacterium
CCTCGAAATACATCGAGTATTCCTTCGGTCACGCGCCTTGCGCTCGGGCCCGTCGCGCTCCGAAATCCACTCGCTCAGGGTATTGAGATCGGCTCTTAGGTCGCGAATCACGCGCTTCGTGATCGCGTCGGAGCCCACAGCGTGGTCGGCTCGGTGCAAGACACCAACGTCTGCAACTTTTTGTTGTTTGGCTACCAGCGCCGCGCCGCGCATCGGCCACTTCAACGCGCGAGCCACACCACCGCGACAGTTGGCGAGACCCATCACGCCGGCCGCTGTGCGGGGGACGCATCGGGCGCGACGCTGCGGAGCGCATCGAGCCTCGCCTGCGCAGGCGCATCGGGGGCGTGTGTGTGGGGCGCGGGGGCGTCCTCGTATGCCAAACGCCAGGTGGCGCGGCCGCGTTTGGCATACGAGTACGAGGTCGACTTGCGCGGCGTATGGAAACGCCGGCAACCGTCGCGGCCGCCGCTCTTGCAAGTCGACCGTCCGCCGCGTCCCACACCCACGCCCCCGATGCGCCGTCCAGAGCACGCTCTCCTCTCATCTCCTTCCACATCCCCGAAACCCGCCTCCACCCTGCCTCCACCCCCCGAAAACCTCATGAGTCTTGACAACCCAGCACCACCCGGTACATGACGCGTTCGCCGCGGACGTGGCGGAACTGGCATACGCGCTAGCTTGAGGTGCTAGTGGGAGTAATCCCTTGGAGGTTCGAGTCCTCTCGTCCGCACCGTGCAACTCGCTCGCCGCCCTACGCGGCGGGCACCGGTGAGCCCGTCGGCCAAATTACGAACGGGCTACGAACGGGCTACGAACGGGCAAAATCACAGCATTTTTGCGCCTGGCAAGGGTGTTCGTAGTAGACTGAGACATCGCGGGTGCCGCCCGCTGGAGGTCTCATGTTCAAGGAAATTCTGCGCGAGGTCGTTCAGAGCACCGACGGCGCGGTAGCCAGCATCCTCATGGGCTTCGACGGCATCACCGTCGATAGCTACACCCAGGACGCGGGCGGCATCGACATGGAGATCGTGGGCAGCGAGTACAGCCAGGTGCTGATGCAGATCAAACAAGCCGCTCAGCTGCTCGACATGGGCACCGCGCGCGAGGTCGCCGTGCAGGCCGAAAACATGACCACGCTGATGCGGCTCATCAACGACGAATACTTCGTGGCGCTCGCGATCGCGCCCACCGGCAATCTCGGCAAGGCGCGCTTCCTCCTGCGCCTGCAAGCCAGCAAATTGCTCGAAAACCTGACCTAGGCGGCGCGCCATGCCGAAACCAGCGAGCACTGCAGCCCGCTCACGCAGCACACGCGCGGCGGGCAACGCGCTGCCGCAGATCCTCGTGCTGCATGGCCCGAACCTCAGCATGCTCGGCCTGCGCGAGCCGCAGGTCTACGGCAGCGACACGCTGGCCGACATCGACGCGATGCTCACGCAGCTCGCACAGGAGCTCGGCGTGCAGGTCGCGTGTCGACAGAGCAACCACGAGGGCACGCTCATCGACTGGCTGCACGCGGCGCGCACCACGGCCGCTGGCGTGGTGATCAATCCCGGCGGCCTCACGCACACCTCGGTCGCGCTGCGCGATGCGATCGCGTCGATGGAGAAGCCGTGCGTGGAAGTGCATCTCTCCAACGTGCACAAGCGCGAAGAATTCCGGCACAGGTCACTGACCGCCCCCGTTTGCGTGGGCAGCGTGCTGGGCTTCGGCGCGCAGAGCTATGCGCTCGGCTTGCGCGCGTTGGTCGGGCACCTGGCTAGCAAGCTGGCTAGCAAGACTCGCAAACGCAGCCGCCCTGCCCACAAGCGCGCATAGCGGCCCACCCCCGGCTTGCGGAACGCTCTGGGGTCGCAGGCTCGCAGCGCACTTGACCCGCGACCGAGCGCGAACCTAAACTTTGGATGTTATTACACCTTTTCCCGTGGTGTGGTGCGCGCGCGCGTGAGCTGCCGCCCGTCTGCACGACCAGAGTCCCGGACCCTCACAGGTGAGCATCGACCGCGCCAAAGCCATGCAGGCGGCCCAGAAGTTTCTGGCCAAGGGCCAACTCGACAAGGCCATCGTCGAGTACGAGCGCTTGGTGCACAGCGATCCGAAGGACGCGCGCACCCTGCTGAAGCTCGGCGACCTGTATACCCGCAAGGGCGACAGCAAAGAAGCGAGCGCCGCGTATCGCAAGGTGGCCGATCAGTACGCCGACCAGGGCTTCTTCTTGAAGGCCGTCGCGGTCTGCAAACAGATCCTCAAGCTCGACCCTGCGCAACTCGAAGTCTGGGAGAAGCTCGCCGAGATGTACGAGCTGTTGTCGCTGGTGAGCGATGCGCTCGCAACCTACGAACAGGTCGCAGACGCGCACACCCGCGCCGGCAACACGCGCAAGGCGCTCAAGGCGCTGGCGAAGACCGCCGATCTCGATCCGGAGAACGTCGCGTCGCGCATCCGTTACGCAGAGGCACTGTCGAAGCTCAACAAGACCGAAGAAGCCGCGGCCGCATTCGCGCAAGGCGCGCAGCTGCTGAAGAAGCAGGGGCGCATCGACGACTTCCTGAAGGTCGGCGAGCGCTTGTTGTTCCACCAGCCGGACAACTACGAGCTGTGTCGCGAGCTGGCGGCCAGCTACTTGCAGCGCGGCCACACCAAGCTCGCGCTCGCCAAGTTGCAGGTGTGCTTCAACGCCGAGCCCAAGAACATCGACACGCTCAAGCTGCTGGCCAAGGCCTTCGAGCACTTGGGACAGCTGCAAAAGACGGTGTCGGTGCTGAAGGAAGTCGCGCGCCTGCATGCGAGCGAAGCGCGGCCGAACGAACAGCGCAGCGTGCTGCGCAAGATCTTGACGATCGACCCCGACGACGCCGAAGCGCGCCGTGAGCTGTCGGGGCTGGGTGACGTGGGTCGTGCCGACGAGTCGGGCGTGGTCGACATCAGCGACAGCGACTACGACGAGATCCTGGTCGACGACGAGGAAGACGAGCCCACGGTGCGTCGCAGCGGCGGCACCGTGCAGGCGCGCGGCGCCGAAGAAGAGCACCGACGCAGCCAGGTGGCACGCTTGCTCAGCGAGTGCGACGTGTTCCTGCGCTACGGCCTGTACGACAACATGGTGGCGCAGCTGCATCAGGTGCTCGAGCTCGACTCGCGCAGCATCGAAGCCCGCAGCAAGCTCAAAGAGGTCTACCTCAAGACCAACAAGATCTCGGACGCCGTGATGCAGCTCATCATGATCGCGGAGCTCCTGGCCGAGACCAACCCCGAAGCCGCGCGCGTGCAGCTGAGCGCAGCGCTGCGCCTCGATCCGAAGAATCAGGCTGTCTCCGAACGCATGCAGCTCCTGTCGCTGGCGCCGAGCCCCACCGCGAGTGGGGACGAAGAGGACGAAGTCATCATCCTCGACCACGACGAGCAAGAAGACGACCCTACCCACGATCTCTCCAAGAACACGCTCACCGACAACCCGGCACCGTCGGCCAGACCCGAAGAGTCTTTCGCGTCGGTCATCCCCTCGGAACCCCACAGCAGTCCCAGCAATGCGTATCGCGACGGGCCCCAGGCCGAGCAGACCGCGGATCTGGCCAGACAGCTCGAGGCCGACGACGAGCCCGAGCTGACGATGGAAGCGGGCGAGGACGAAGACGAGCTGGTGATCGAGGTCGAGAGCGTGCGCCCGCCGCCATCCGCTGCAGCGATGATGCCAGTCAAGGCAAAGCCTGCGCCGGTGAGCGTGCCTGCCGCAGCGCCCGCGCAGGACGAAGAGCTGCGTGAAGCGATCGCCGATGCGCTCGAAGAAGTGGGCTTCTACCTGAAGCAAGGGATGGAAGACGAGGCCCGCGAGACCTTGCACGATGCGCTCGAGAGCAGTCCCGATCACCCCGGGCTGCTGGCGAAGCTCGCCGAGCTCGACGGTGGTGCTGGCGCAGCTGACGACGCGACCTTCGCGCTCGCGCAGAAGCTCGCAGCCGAGTCCTCGCCCGAGCCATCTTCGGGCACCGGGCCCGTGGAAGTGGCCGACGTCATCGCGCAGTTCAAGAAGGGCGTGGCCAAGCAGGTCGACAAAGACGACTCCGCCACGCACTACGATCTGGGCATCGCGTACATGGAAATGGGCCTGCATGTCGAGGCCATCGACGAGTTCAAGCTGTGCCTGACGGATCCCAAGCGCATCTGCCAGGCCCACACGTTGATCGGTCTTTCGTACGTGGCCAAGGGCGACATGGAGCCGGGCGTCGAGCACTTCAAGCTCGCGCTCGGCAGCAAGCCCTCCGATGACGAGGAGATCGGTCTATGGTTCGAGATCGGCAACGCCAACGAGCTTTTGGGCAAGAACCTCGAGGCGCTGGTCTGGTACGAGAAGGTCGAGGAGAAGAACCCGACTTTCCGCGATCTCGCACAGCGCATCGAACGGCTGGGTGTGGCCCGCACGCCACAGCAGGAAGCCGACGACTTCGACCAGATGTTCGACAACATGATCGTCAAGGAGTGACGCAGTCAGCACTGACACCACGGCGCAAAGCCGGTGTATGCTCCGCGCCATGAAGACGCTCTGCTTCGTTGTCCTCGTTATCGTCGCTCTCGGCGCGCCGCTCGTCGCTTGCCAGAAGTCTGCTGCTCCTGCGGAGACCGCGGTGGTGCCGGGCGCCAACTCACTCGCGGGCCCCGAGCTCACGGCCATGCCGGGCGAGCACCCGAGTCCGAATGGCGGCGCACTGCCACCAGGACATCCGGCCATCGACCAGAATGGCATGCCGGCTCAGCCGACCGGTGGCGACAAGCTGCCTCCGGGGCACCCGAGCATCGACACCGCCGCAGCTGCGGGGCCTGCACCCACGGGGCCGGCCAATGCGGGCGGGCTCGGCTGGAACGACTTCGCGCCGCTGGTGCGTCGTGCACCCAAGAGCTCGATGCGCGCCGCAGAGTACGGCATCGAGGGTGACGAACACGCAGAGCTGAGCGTGTTCTACTTCGGCGAGGGTGCGGCGGGCGGCGTCGAGGCCAACGTCGAGCGCTGGCTCGGTCAGTTCTCGCAGCCCGACGGCAGCGAGACCGCGAAGAAGGCCAAGCGTGGCGAGCAGAAGGTGGCGGGTATGGTGGTCAACACCGTCGAAGTCACCGGCAGCTTCGCCGGTGGCATGGGCATGAGCGCGGGCGGGCCGGCTACCGACTACATGCTGCTGGGCGCGATCGCGAACGGTCCGAACGGCGCCGTGTTCTTCAAGCTGACGGGCCCGAGCGCCAGCGTGGCGCGCGCGCGCGGCGCGTTCGCACAAATGCTCGGTTCGCTGCACCCGGATGCAGCTGCTGCGCACTGAACGATTCGAAGTTGACGAGCGCCCGGAAGCGCGCTAATCCACAGACGTGCTCAAGATTTGGCTGAAGTTCAATCACGTCGTTCGCCACACGCTGGCGAAGACGGGTTGCTTCGGCGCTTGAGTTATAGACGTCACAAACTCGAGAGAGCCAACAGAGCAACCCGTCCGCCGACAAGGTGGATGGAAGCCTGCAGCGCTCCCGACCACTGACCCGGCGACACGGCACGCTGCTCGCAGGAGCCAACGTGGTCCACGAAGTCGAAGAAGTAGCCCAAGCGCCGAGCCTCTGGACACGACCATTCCTCATGGTCGTCGTCACGCAGATGACCTTCGGCTATTCGGTCTCGACCTTCTTGTTGATGCCGAAGTACCTGTCCACGGTGCTCGGCGCCAGCGCCAGCCAGATCGGTCGCGTCGGCGCACTGCCGAGCTTTGCGGCCGTGGTGGCCGCGCCGTTCGTGGGCGGCTGGCTCGACAGCGTGGGTCGCAAGCCGCTGATCGCGCTCGGCTGCACGCTGGGCGCGAGCTGCGCAGCGACCTGGCTGTGTGTCGATCACCTCGGGCCGCTGGTGTACCTGCTGCAGCTGGTCAACGGCCTCGCGTTCATGATCACCTTCAACGCTTCGGGCACGCTCGTCACCGATCAAGCGCCGCCCGAGCGCCTCGGCCAAGCCATAGGCTTGTTCGGTGCCGCCAACATGTCGATGAGCGCGATCGCTCCCGCGGTCGCTGAGTCACTCGCTGCGCGTGCTAGCTGGCGCGCCGCGTTCGCGCTGGCAGCTGTCGCCGCGCTGTGCGCGCTGCTCATGTCGCGACGCATCCTCGAAGCACCGCGCACGCGCGACCCCGACGCACCGCGCATCCCACGCAGCTCGCTCGCGCCCAGCTGGCAAGTCGCGCGCCGCTTGCTGCCCCACTCGTTCGCGATGATCAGCTGCGGCGCCGCGTTCGGCGCGGTGTTCACCTACTATCAGCCGTTCGTGCTCGCGCACGGCGCCAAGCAGGTGTCGGGCTTCTTCATCGGCTTCACCGTGGCCGCCATGACCACGCGCCTGGGCCTCGGGTCGCTGCCCGATCGCCTCGGTCGACGCCGGGTCGCGCTCGGCTCGTTCATCTTCTACGCCTGCATCGTGCTCGCCATGACTCAGATCACGCCTGCGCGCTTGCTCGCGCTCGGTTTCCTGTTCGGCTGCGCGCATGGCTTCTTCTACCCGGCGCTCAACGCGCTGTGCGTGGAGCAAACCCTGCCCGCGCAGCGCGGCCGGGTGATGACGCTGGTGAACGGCTCGTTTCAGCTCGGCAACATGAGCAGCGTACTGGCGTTCGGCTGGGTCGCAGAACGCTACGGCTATCCGACCGTGTTCGTGCTGGCGTCGGCCGTCACGTGGCTGGGCGTGGGCGCGCTGTGCGTGGAAGCCACGCGCAAACCGCGGCTAGTGGTCTGACCGAGGGGTTTTGACGCGTCCTCGCTGGTCCCGAACGCGCATGGCTGCGTTGCTCCTCGTCACAATAGCGGCGGCTATTGCTCCTCGTCGCGCCTTGCCCTGCGCGCTCGGTCCTGCGCGAGGACACATCAAAACCCCTCGGTCAGACCACTACTTCCGCCGCAGCACCCCTAGCGTCTTGGTCGTGGGCAATTGCTCGAACAATCCGGACGCGATCGCCTTGCGGTAGATCTCGATCGGCGCTTGGCCGCCTTCCGCGGGATTCGGGAACAAGTCGTGAATCGCCAGCACGCCGCCTTGCGCGAGCTTGCCGTGCCAGCTGTCATAGTCCGCGTGGGCGGCGGGGAAGCTGTGTCCGCCGTCGATGAACACCATGCCCAGAGGCGTGCTCCACAGCCGCGCCGCGCTCACGCTGCTGGTCACGAGCAACGCGGCCGTGTCTTCGAGGCCCGCCAAACGCAGCGTCTTTCGCAGCTCGCGCAGCGTGTCCATGCGACCGGCGTCGGCGTCGAAGAGCTCGGGGTCGTGGTACTGCTCCCCGGGCTGGTGCTCCTCCGAGCCGCGGTGATGATCCACGCACACGAGCATGCCGCGCGCAGCTTGCGCGCCCGCACCCAGGTAGACCGACGACTTGCCGCAGTAGCTGCCAATCTCCACGACAGGCCCGCGCCGCCCGTATTCGCGCGCGAGCTCGTAGAGCCGCAGGCCTTCCGCCTCGTCCAGGTAACCTTTGCAAGCACGTGCCACGGCGAGCAACTGCGAATCCATGCGGGCCTCGTAACATGACCCTGGCGCGGTTGCGAACGTGCGGCCACGGCGGCTAACCTCCGGCGCCCGGCCACGCTGGCCACGCTGGCCACGCTGGCCACGCTGGCCACGAAGGAGACACCATGACGCAACCGAACTCACGCACACGCTCGTCGCAGCCCGCGCCCGCTGGTTGGCAACCCGCCCTGCTCTTCGCGCTCTGCACCGTGCTGTGCACGTGGGGCATAGCCCGTAGCGCGCACGCACAAGAGCTCGGTGCCAAGGGCAACTGGGTGTTCGCCGCCGAGCGCATGTTCGGCTTCTACATGGACAAGCAGTCCGTGAGCGTCAACGGCACGAGCTTCGATCGCAATTCGACCGACTTCTCGCTCGGCTGGAACACGCCGGCTTCGCCGCTCACTTTGCCGCGGCTAGGCGTCGACTACTTCATCACGGACCACCTGACCCTGGGCGGCATGCTCGGGATCGCATCGCTGAGCGTCGATACCAACGCACGCACCACCGCCGACACCACGGGTGTGCTCTTCGGCGCGCGCGTCGGCTACGCGCTGCGCATCTCGCACGGCGTCAGCTTCTGGCCGCGTGGTGGTTTCACTTATTTCACTATCAATGGTCCGGGCAACGGCAACGACGAACACCTGCTCGCGCTCACGCTCGAAGGCCTGTTCAGCCTGGCTCCGAGCGAGAATTGGGCGCTGTTGGTCGGCCCAACCATCGATATCGGAATCACCGGAAAGCAGGCCGGCAACGACCTCTCGGAGCAGAACTTCGGCGTAATGCTGGCCCTGGCGGGTTGGTTCGGCGCCTGAGACCAAGCCCTCAACACCCGGTTTTTACTAGAAAAAGCACCGAATCACGAGCCCCAGCTTGTAGCCTTTGAGCTAGGAAACTGGCGTCCCGTACCAGACTCGCGTAGTGTGGCACGGCTTATTCCCGGGGGAGTGGCGCCCCACATCACATACGCTGGAGACGACATGAACGTTACGAAATTTGGTTATGGGTTGGCTGCAATCGGTCTTGCTCTCACGCTGGGCCTGTCGGCCTGTAAGAGCGACAAGAAGTCCAAGCCGCCTGCGTCCGACGCCGGTGGCGGCGATGC
>JADGRE010000222.1 GCA_017881185.1 Pseudomonadota bacterium
CCGTCGATGGCCGGCTGCGGATAGGTCGTGTCTTGGTTCGCGCGCGTGCCGTTGAAGCCGCGGAAGGTGCTGAGATAAGCGAGCCGGTCCGTGCCGTCGGCAGCTTGCGTCAGGCGCGGCGCATACGCGCGCGCGTCGCGCATGATCAAGCCGCCGAACATGTCGACCACTTCGTTCGGGAAGTAGTCGAAGAAGTTCACGTAGAAGAACTCGTCGACCTGGTAGGTGAAGCCCCAGTCGCGCTTGCCGATGGCTTGAATGGCTTGCAGCTTGTCGAGGAATGTTCCGGCGCGGTTGAGCCGGAAGTAACCGTTCTGTCCGGTCTGGTACTCGCTCCACAGGTAGTAGCCCTGCCCCACGCCCAGCTGCAGATCAGCGCCGGCTTGGGTGGGATCGGAGCTGACTTGACGGTAGGTATTGTCCTGCGCGTCGAACGCATACGAGCCGACGTCGGGCGCGCCGATGATCTCGCCGAGCCAGTCGAGCGTGGCTGCGGAGGCGAGCAGCTGATCGACATAGCCCAGCGGCACGCGGCTCTGTTGATAGGTGGTCCCCTCGTAGCTCAGCCGGAAGAACATGTGCTGGTAGATCTTCACGGCGTCGACCACGTTCGGATACGCAGCGCCGCGAGTGGGGCCCGCGGCGCGGAAGTTGCGGAAGTACGCGCGCGGATAGCGCTCGCGGAACGAGCGACGGTAGTGCTCGACGACTTCCTGGAACGACTCACCCGCATCGAAGGTGGTGCACCACGACAGATCGTTGGTTCGGTTGTCGTGGCAGTAGAGGTAGTTCACCGGCGCGAACTTGGCGTCTTCGCGACCTCGATACGCCGAGCCCGAGCTGTACGCGCTGAAGTCGTCGTAGAGGTTCGAGCACACGCAGCCGCCCGGCGTCTCGCAATGCGCGACCGTGCCCGGCAAGCGCGGGTTGCCGACGCAGCGCTGCGTGATGGGCTGGTGCGCCGTGGTGTCGCGGCCCGCATGGTGCGGACAATCGCTGTCGGTCTGGCAGCTCTCGCCGCCGCGGTAGTACGTCCACAGCTCACGCCGATACTGATCGGGGCGCTCCAGCCCGTCGAGTGACATCGGTGCCGCAGCATTTGGGGCTGCTGCCGGATCGACCGTGGGCGTGCCCGTGGCGTAGGCCTCGACGCGCGAGAAGTAGCCGAAGGCCGTGGCCGCGCGATCGTAGCGACCCAGGCCCGAGTAGTCGGACAAGTCGCCGCTGTAGTCCATCACGGACGAAGTCATCACGTTGCCAGCGCCCGCTAGCAAGCGCTCCTCGCGCGCGGCGCGCAGATCGCGACCGAAGCGCTGCACCTCCTCGCCGGTCACGTCCCCATCGCCGTTGCCGCCTACGCGCGGGTCGTCGTAGTTGAGCAGGCTTGGCAGCGGCGTCTTGGTGGCGAGCGCGAAGTAGCCGTTCTGGTATTGGTTGCGATCGAGGCTGGCCGCGAAGTTGTGTCGCAGGCCCAGCGCGTGACCCATCTCGTGCAACGCGATCGCCTCGAAGTACGCCTGCTGCATGCGCAGCGAAGCCTCGGCAAGCGGGCGGCCTTTGAACGCCTGCGCGTAGTAGCGGTAGTACTGCGAGTTGTAGAGCGCGTCGTCGATGACGTCCATGTTGCGCCCGGCCATCGCCATGCGGCGCTGGCGCTCGGCGTCGAGCTCCTTCTGGGGCGCGTCCAACGCAGACAGCCCCGACATCGTGCTGCTGACAGCTGCAGAGGTCTGCACACCCGCGCCCTGCGCCGGCCACTCGGCCTCTGCGGCCAGCGCCGCCGTCAGCTGCTGGTCGATGGGCGTACCCACCAGCTGCGCCTTGCGCCCAGCGAGGCTCGCCGCCCGACCGTTGGCGCCCTGAAGCTTGGCGAGTTGAGGCTGCATGCGCGCCATGCGCGCCATCAGGTCTTTGACCGGGTCGACCTGCTTCGGGCGCGCACCATCATGGTGCTCGTTGCCAGCGCTGGTCTCGGGCACGGCCGTGACCGGGTGTTCGACCTTGCCCAAGCGTGCGAAGTAGCCGCGCACGTTTTCGCCGGTGAAGTAACTGTCTTCGGGCACCTCGCCGCGCAACACGGGAAAGAGCTGCGAGGCCATGGTGCCCACGCTCTCGAGGCTCTCGGCTGCGACGATGGCATTGGAGACGATGAGCTCACCGTTCTTGGGATCGCTCAGCGGTTGCGTCACACCGGCGAAGCCTGCGCCGCCGTGCTGGATGTGGCTCAAGAAATGGTAGCGCAGATCGCCGATCTCCTGGCAAGCGGCGCCGCCGTTGCCGTCGCAAGAATTGACCTCGAGCGTGAGCAGGCATTCGCTGCCCCGGAAACGATACGCGTACGCGTGCTCGGGCGCGTAGTCGGCGTACTGCGTGGGGTGCGCGAGATCGTCGGGGCCTTCCACGTAGCAGTCGTACGCGTTGGGGACGCCACGGAGCTTGGCCTGCGCCGGCGACTCGAACGGATCGTAGTCGCGGCGACACGTGCCGCCCACGTCGTCGGGTGATCCGCAAAAGCAGAACGCGGTGGGGTCGCTCTTCTGACAGGGCACGCGTCCCTTGCTCGAAAGGTCCACGGTGCACACGGTGTCCGGATGCTTCTTGTCACAGATGCTCTGGTCGACGGGCAGCACACCGCGACTGGCGCGCTGACCGCGCATCAGCGCCTCGTTCCACTGCGCCACGGTGTCGAAGGCCCGGCGCACGAGATAGGGCGGAAAGTGCGGGCTCAGGTGGTACACCACGGCGCGCGTCGGCCGCGAGCGCAGCGCAATGGTGCAGCGGCGCGCTGCGGGGTCGCACACCGAGCCTTGGGCGGCCGTGCATTGGTCGAGCGCGGCCGTTTCGGTCTTGCACCCGGCGGCTCCGCGCTTGTGCGTGCAGCTGTCGGCGGCGGCCTTCTCTTTGTTGCAGTTGCCGTAGCGACCGTCGCACTCCCAGTCTTCTACGCACTGCTGGTCGGTGAGCGAGTCGGCGTACAGGTTGTGGCGCGACACGAAGAAGCTCAGGAAGTCGGTCTCGCCTTGATCCGCGGTCAAGCCGCCCACGCACAAGTTCAGCTCTTGCCGGCAAGTCTTCGGGTGGCCCGCGGCCGTGCACTGCTTGTCGCGACGGGCGGCGTTGTCGCACGCGCCACCGTCGCAGTCAGCGTCCACGCTGCAGTGCTTGTGCTGCGTGGCGGTGTCTTGGCCGCCGCGCGCGTAGGTGGTCTGGTTCGAACGGAACAAGCCGAAGTGATCGAACTCCTTGTTGCTCTCGCTCAGCGCCGCGTACTCGTGCTTGGGTGGGACGCGCAAGAACGAGTTGCGCATGGTGGCCGTGGCCGACGCGCAGGGCGTGCCCTGGCTGACGCACGCGCTGCCGGGCGACCACACTTCTTGGGTGACGAACGACATGTAGTGGACGGTGTCTTGCAGCTCGGTCGGCCATTCCGTGCGGCGCGAATAGTCCAGATCGTCGCCCACCTTCACGAACTGCGGTTGATACGACGCCGGCAGCTCCGGATGCGTGCCCGCCTGCACGAAGAAGGGGGCGGGCTCGTGCTTGAAGGTGGTGAACAGCTCGTTGGCCTGCACGTCGTTGGCGACGAACTGCGTGAGCAAGTTCTGCGACCAGTCGACGCGCATGTATTGGCGGTCCTGCCAGTGACGGTCGGTGGTGTTCTCCATCGTCACGTTGGTGGTCTCGCCGGTGACGTCGTCGTAGGCCTTGCGCACATCCACATGCGCCTGGATCTTGAACACCGCCAGCGGCTGGCCGCGGAAGTCGGGTGACTGCCCGTCGTTGTTACCGCCGGCCACCAGCTCGAACGAGCGAAACGCGAACAAGTAGTTCTCGTCGATCACCCAGCGGATGCGCGCGATCGGAAACGAGTACGACGGATCGCCCAGCACGCCCGTGCCGCCGCGGTTGTAGTCGAGGCCGTAGTCGGTGGACATGGAGCCCGTGTACGGCGCCATGGCGTTGTTGCTGTTGAAGATGAAGGCTTCGTCGTAGCTCACGTCGATGGCGGTGCTCGAGTACCACCACTCACCGTCGAAGATCTTCTTGTCGAGCAGGTTCGGTTGAACCTGGTTCACGGACTTGGGCTGCGCGGCGCAGCTCAGTAGCGCAGACGACGCCGGCAGCACACAGAGCCAGAGCAGGCAGAGCAACAAGCAGCGCGACAGACGCGAACGATGAACGATGTTTTGCATGGGCTCTGCTCTGCCGCTCATTTTCCGTAGTACTTGACGCCCTGAATTCCGTACTGCCGCTGCAGCTGGATCATCTGATTGAAGAACGACTCGAGATCCACGATGCGCGAGTCGATGCGCGCGATCTCGCTGTCGATGTCGGCTGCGGCCGTGGGCGGCACGTAGCCGAGTGCGGTCAGCGCGGCGAGCTCCGCCTTGCTCAGGTTCGTGAGGGCATACGGCGGCTTGCCGTCGCGCATCTTCTGCAACGCGGACAGCTCGATGTCGAGAGTGTGCGCTTCCTCGACCATGCCGAAGCCGATGGAGATCTGCTCACCCACGGTGTCGGTCGGCTCCACTTGAAACGCGATGAAGGTGCGCCGGTAGCGCGGGCTCGTGTAGCGCACGAAGTCCTTGCCTTCGATTGCGTCGGGCGCCGGGTCGTAGCAGTCGGCTTGGCCCACCACGCAGATGAACAGCTGATTCTGGAAGGTGGTGTCGAAGTACACCGGGAACTCGGACAGGCCGTAGATTGCAGCGTAGATCTGCAAGGTGATGCTGCCGCCGCCGTCGAGCACCGGCAGCCCGGCATAGGTGACGTCGGCGGGGTTCGGGCGACAGGTGGCCTGCTTGCTGCAGTCGCCGCGGTAGAAGTCCATGTAGACGAGGTGCGGCTTGCGGCAGCTGGGCGGGCTGGCGTTCAGGTCGTCGCAGACGACGCGCGGCATGTACGAGTGCGGATCTTCGCGGATCATGCCGTTGAAGATCTGCTGCATCTCGTCGGGGAAGAGATCGTAGAAGTTCGCGTAGAAGGTGACGTCGCGCGTGTAGTCGGGCGAGGCGCCGCGCTGCGTGAGCAGGTTGATGACCTGCATCTTGTCGTAGAACGAGCCCACGCGTTCCAGACGTTCCACGCCGGTCAAACCCGACTGGTAGTCGGAATACAGGTAGCGCCCGAGACCGAGCGGTACGCTGACATCGGCGCCGCCCGCTACCGGTTGCGCATTCGGTCGCACGTAGGTGTCCGTCTGCGGGTTGTAGACGTAGTCACCCGTGTTCGGCTGCGCGAGGATGCGCGCGTAGAAGTTCAGGATGTCGGTCGTGGCCAGGAAGTGATCCTCGAAGCCGAACGCACCAGGCTCGTTCTTGAACGCGGGGTCGTTCAAGTAGCGGTACACGAGGTTCTGGTAGACGTTCTGCAAGATGTTCAGCCGGCGGCCGAGCAACGCACTGCCGTAGGTGCTGGAGTTGAAGGTGCGTCGATAGCGCCGGAACGCGGAGAACAAGTACATGCGGTCGTACGAGTCGGCGACGTTGCGCACCATCTCGCGATAACTGTCGCCTTCGTCGAAGCGGTTGCACCAGGCGAGCGTGGTGTCGGCGCGTTCGTCGCTGCAAAAGCGGTAGCGCAAAGGTGCCAGCTTACCGCCGCTCTGCGCCTGCGCAGCGAGATCGTCGTCCAGGCTCGAGCACACGCGCGTGCTCGGCGTTGCGGGGTTCTGCACGCAGCTCTGCAGCAGCGCGGCGCTGTGGTTACTCGCGAGCAGCTCGCCGGCGCGCACGCCACCCTTCGCATACGGGCACTCGGCATCCTTGGTGCACGCCTCGCCGCCCTGGTAGTAGTGCAGGAGCGTGCGCGGTGTGTCGTTGCTCACCGGGCCGTCGTAGGCCTCGACGAGCTCACCGTAGCCGAAGGCGATCGCGGCACGGTCGTAGCGGCCGAGCGGCTGCAAGCGCTCGTACCAGTTCGCCGTGTACTCCATCACCGACGAGCTCATCGCACCGTCGATGCCCATCAGCTCGCGCTTGGCGTGCACGGCCTCGTAGTCGGCCTGGTAGGCAACTTGCTCCGTGGCTGAGAGCCCGGTCGTGCCGTCCTTGTCGTAGCTGTCGGGGCTCGGCAGCGGATAGCGCGTGCTGATGTCGTAGTATTCCTTGCGGTAGTGCTCGGTGTCGGCGCTGGCGCCGAAGTCGTGACGCAGGCCCAGGCAGTGACCCATCTCGTGCAGCACGGTCTGCCGGAACAGCAAGCGGTTCACCTCGAACTGTAGGCGTGAGCGCGACCACTTGGCGTGACGATTGACGAACCACTGCACGGAGTTGTCGGTGTACTCGCTGGGCATCTCCACGTTGGCGCGCGAGAAGCGGTCTTCGCGGTCTTTCTGCGCCGCCAGCTGGTCGTAGATGTTGCTGCGCAGCGGCGACAGCTGCTGGAGGTCGGCGTCCGTCAGCTGCGACGGGTCGACACTCAGCGGCGCGCCGTCGGGGGTGGACAGATCCATGCCGGCCACCAGGCGGCGCTCCAGATCGGTGCCCACCAGCGTGCTCTTGCGGTCGCTCAGAATGGCTTGCCGGCCGTTCGGTCCCGACAGCCGCGACAGCCGCGCGCCGGCCGTCTTCATGCGCTGCTCGACCTCGCCGTGGGTCTGCACCGCGAGCGCGCCGTTCTTCGCCGCCAGGTTCTGACCCACGCGCGGCTTGGCCGGCTGGTTCACGCGACCCAGGTTCTGGAAGTAGCCGCGCACGTCTTCGCCGATCTGAATCTGCAGATCGTTGCTCTTGCCGTTGATCAGATCGTACTGCTGCAGCGCCGAGGTGCGGTAACTGTCGAGCGCCGGGCCACCGATGTTCGCGTCACCTGCAACTACTTCGCCGGTCACCGGATCGCCGCGCAAAGTGGCGATACCCAGAAAGCTCGTGCCCGGCTGGTCGACGTAGCTCAGGAACTTGAAGCGCAGATCGCCGCGCTGCTCGCATACCAGCCCGTCCATGTTGCCGCCGTGCTCGGCCACGTTGGCACGATTGCAGCTGTTGGCCCGCAAGATGTTCACGCACTCGTCACCCACGAAGCTGGCGTGGAACCACGGGTTGAAATCCGCGTCGCTCAACGCCGGATTGTCCATGTCGATCTTCGCAGCCTCGGCCGGCGCCTCGACGTAGCAGCGGTACGGGTTCTTCGTGCCCTTGCCGTACGCATCGGGTTTCTTGAACGGGTCGTAGCGCCCGGCGCAGGTGGGGTTGATGACTTCTTGCGTGTCGGGATCGGTGGCGCAGTAGCAATACGCGTCCGGGTCGTCTTTCTGACACGCGACGTCGGGGTACACCGCCGGCGCCTGCCCGCGCAGCTGACGCACCGTCTCCATGAAGATCTCGTTCCACTCGCCAGCCACGTCGAAGGCCGACTGCGCGAGGTGCGCGGGCAGCTCGGGCGTGGTGTACCAGACGATCTTGCGCACCTGCCGCTCGGGGTAGGGGATCGGCTTGCCACTCTTGTCTTTCCACTGCATCCACAGGTTGTGGCGGTTCACCGCGTAGTTCTTGAAGTCGGTCATGCCGAAGGCCGGATCGGCCGGGCTGCCGGTGGAGCGGTCGACCGTGGCTTGCTCCAGGCGAAAGAACCCAAAGCGGTCGAAGCGCGCGTCGGGGTAGTTCACCGGCTCGTACTGACGCTTGCTGCTCACCTTCAAGAAGCTCGTGCGCACGTAGCTGACGATGCTGCTGCAGCCGGGTGCATCGCTGTAGAGCTTGGCCGTGCACCAGTTCTCCATCGCGCCGGTCTGCGGGTCCTTCACCTGGCCCGGAGACAGGATCTCCTGGCTGACGAAGCTCATGTGGTACAGCTCGTCCTGCTCGTAGTCCGTCGCGAAGTCGCGCTCGTAGTCCGGGCAGCTCGGGTCGCTCGCGTCAGCGCAGCGCATGCGCTGGAACTGCGGGTTGTACGACGCGGGAAACTTCGAGGCGTCTTGCACGTAGAGGTCGGCGGGCTCGCGCGTGTAGGTGCCGAGCAGCTCGCTCAGGTTCTGCGATTGGCCGAAGTAACCCGGTAAGAGGTTCTTCGACCAGTCGACGCGCATGTACTGGCGCTCGTACCACGGCCGGTCGGTGTCGTTCTCGACGATGACGTTGCGCTGCTCGCCCGTGCTGGGGTTGTACTCGCGCCGGATGTCGAAGTGCTTTTCGATCTTGTACGCGGCGACCGGCGAGTCGAAGGGGTTCTGCGAGAGATCGCTCTTGCCAGGTGCAGCCTTGCTCTGACCGTCGCCGCCCTGCACGAGCTGGTAGTCGCGGTATGCGTACAGGTTCTTCTCGTCGATCACCCAGCGGATGTGCGGCAGCGCGGTGAACGCCATGGCCGAATCGCTGGCGATGTCGCCCGGATAGGTGCCCAGACCCGAGGCTTCGTAGTCCACGTCGACGACGGTGCGCGACATGTACCAGGAGCCCTGGAACACCGCCTTCTCGACCACGTTGACCCCGACACGGTTGACGGTGGGGTCGGCTTTGCCGCAGCTGATGGCTGCAAGCAGCAGGCACAGACAGGAGCGTGAGACCCAACGTGAGACCCAACGTGAGACCCAAGTGGACGAGGCAGAAAGTCGCATGGCGGATTGGCTCCCCGAAGGGGCTACTTGTACCGCATCGACGGGAAAAGCTCAGCAGCGCG
>JADGRE010000072.1 GCA_017881185.1 Pseudomonadota bacterium
CGTAGCAGCGGTTCCACGTCGGCACCGGGCGTGCCGCTCCTCGCGGCCCCTGCGATTGCGCTGGCGAAACCGACGGGGCTGCCCAGCTTCGACTTGAGCGCACGCAAGGCGCGACCCAAGCGCTGCTCTTCAGCGCTGAGATCGGTGCCGAAGGGAAACGCCGGGAACAGGCCGTCGCGCTTGAGCTCGCGCAGCGGGCGCGCGTAGCTCTCGGGCAAGTTGCGTCGGTGTTGCGCGGGGATCTCGTAGCCCTCGCGCAGCTTGCCGTGACGCTTGGCCTCGTGCACGAGCTGCGCTTGAAAGCGTGAATCCGCGATGTTCAAGAGCGCCATCACGCACTCTTCGTCGGTCTTGCCGCGCAGATCGGCGATGCCATATTCGGTGAGCATCACGTCACGCAAGTGCCGCGGGATGGTGACGTGGCCGTAACTCCACACCAGGCTCGAGCGCAACTGACCGTGCTCCAAGCGCGTGCTGCGGGTCTGCAGGATCGAGCGACCATCGGGAAGCTCGTGCGCCATCGCGACGAAATTGTATTGCCCGCCCACGCCGCTCACCACGCGGCCGTCTTCGAGCGCATCGGATACCGCTGCACCCAGCAGCGTGAACATCATGGCGGTGTTGATGAAGCGTGCCTTGCGCCGGTGCAACCGGTCGATCTCCTCGTGACCATAGAGTTGGTTGATGCGCGTGACGCTGCGCATGTCGATGAGCTTGCGCTGCGCATCGGGCAAGTCGCGTAGCCACTGATAGAAGGCTTGCGGGCCGAGGTAGAAGCCGGCGTGGATCACCGCGCCGTGCGCGAGCGTCTTGCCCATGTGCTCGCGCAGCGCGGCATGCGCGACCGGGTCGGCGAGATCGGGCACGATGGCGCGACCGTCGGGCAACACCACGCGCTCGTCTTGAAAGCGCAGCGAGCGCTGCAAGATGCCGAAGTGTTGCAGGTACACGAGGTCTTCTTCGGTGAGCACCGAATGAATGGCGCGGCGCGCGCGCAGGAGATCGAGCAGCTCGGGCGCGATCTGCTCGCTGATGCGCCCTTCGTTCAGGAGCCGTGACAACGCCAGGTCGTCGTACACCTTGCGCTTGAGGATGCCGGCGTCGAAGAGGTGCATGAAGCCATCGACCAGCATCTCGGTCGCCGCGAACAGACCCAGCTCGAAGGGGGCGCTCTCGCCCAAGCAAGAAAGCTCGGCGCCGAAGCGCTCGCGCACCGACAGTGCGTCGAGCGCACGCAGGTACTGCGCATTGCGCTCGTGCCGCAGCTTCAGCGCGTAGGTGACGGCATCGCCCAGCGCGCCGATGCCCACCTGCAGCTCACCACCGTCCTTCACCAGCGTGCTGGCGTACAGGCCGATCATCGCGTCGGCGTCGCCGACCGAGGTCTTCGGTGGACCGAAGAGCGTGTAACTGCCCTGCGGGTCGTCCACCACGAAGTCGAAGAACTCGGGCGCGACCTCCGCGTCGCCGTACATGAAGGGCAACTGGTCGTTGAGCTGCGCGACGGCCAGCACCGGCGGCCCACCGCTGCGTTCGACTGCGCGCTGCTTCGTGATGAGATCCAAGGTCACGTCCGGGTTGCAGCTCAAGCTCAGGCGCGGTCGGCCGTCGACCACGCCGGCGCAGACCTGCTGCAACACCACGTTGATGCCGCGCGCGGCGAGATCGCGTGCGACGTGCGTGTAGTTGGTGCTGGTGTAGTCGCGCTGCGCGCTCGGCGTGGCGAGGTACTTGCCAGCAGGGAAGTAGAACTCGATCACGCGCACGTTGCCGGGCAGGCGCCCCGCCATGCGGTCGCGCTCGTAGTCGAGGTCGGGATAGTTGCCGAACACGCGCTGCACCATCGGGCCGAGGAAGCGCTTCTCGAGTTCGCTGTGGCCCGCCGGCCGCTCCAAGGTCAACGCGGTGTGGATCGACAGCTCGATGCTCGGATCGGCCTTGGCTCGCCGATAGAACGCGTTGAGCAGATGGTTCGGCTTGCCCAGCGCGAGCGGGGCACCGAGCAGCAGACGCTTGCCCACGCGGGCGATCACCGCATCGACGCAAGCTTCGGGATTGGTCAGGGTCTGCATGAGACGGGTCCGTGGTTGCCTGTCGATCAGGCCGCAAGCACGTCGGAGAGCGCACGCCCCAAACGCTCGAGCATCTGCTCGATCTCCTGCGCGCTCACATCGAGCGCCGGCATGAAACGCAGGGTCGCGGGTTGTGGCGCGTTGAGCAAGAGGCCGTGCTGCAAGGCGGCGTCCACCACGGCGCGCGCACAGGGGCTGGGCAAGCTAAGCGCCCAGAGCAAGCCCTGGCCGCGCACCTCGGTCGCGCCGTACGCGTTGCCCACGCGCAACAAACCTTCCCGCAGCTGCTCGCCTGCGTTGCAGACCTGCTGCAGGAAGCCGGGGGCCAAGAGCGCTCGCAGCACGGCGAGGCCGACTGCTGTGGTCAACGGATGCCCGGCGAAGGTTCCGCCTTGATCACCTGGCGCAAAGCAGCTCACCTGCTTGCGTGCGAGCAGCGCCGCGAGCGGGACGCCGCCACCGATACCTTTGCCGAGCGTGCAGATGTCGGCGAGCACGCCTGCATGCTCGGCCGCGAGCAAGCGGCCGCTGCGACCCATGCCCGTCTGCACCTCGTCGAGGATCAAGAGCACACCGTGCGCTTGCGTGAGCGCTCGCAGCGCCTGCAAGTAGCCGGGCGGTGGCACCACCACGCCCGCTTCGCCCTGAATCGGTTCCACCATCACGGCCACCGTGCCGGCGTGGATCGCGCGCTCCACCGCAGCTGCATCGCCGAACGGCACCTTTACGAAGCCGGGCACCGCGGGCGGGAACAGGGCATCGAACCCCGGCTTGCCCGAAGCCGCCATGGTCGCGAGCGTGCGTCCGTGGAAGCTGCCGTGTGTGGTGATGATCTCGCTTGCACCGTTACGTTGTAGCTGGCCCCACTTGCGCGCGAGCTTGATCGCGGCTTCGTTGGCTTCGGCACCGCTGCTGCAGAAGAACGCCTGATCGAAGCCGGTATGCGCCGTGAGCTCGCGCGCCAAGCGCAGCTGCGGCAGCGTGTGGTAGGCGGGGCTGGCGTTGAGCAGCGTCGCGGCCTGCTCGGCGAGCGCGCGCTGCACGATCTGTGGACAATGGCCCAGGCAGTTCACCGCCCAGCCTTGCACGAAGTCGAGATAGCGCTTGCCCTCTGCGTCCCACAGCCAGGAGCCTGCGCCGCGCACCATGAGCGGCGTGGGTCGCACGGTGATAGGCACGAGCGCGGAGCTATCGGGCGGTGAGTGATCGGCTGGTGTCGTTGGGTTGTGTGTCGTGGACATGACTGGCCCTCCCTGGGTGTTGCTGTGCAACGGGTGGAGCCACGGTCATGCCGAGCCATGCGAGGCAACCACCCGAAGTGCGCGGGCGGTTGCGTCGTTACTGGCTGCTTATCGACTCGTGATCGACTCGTGTCAGCTCAGCACGGCGCGCGCGCCCACAGGACGTCGGCCACGGCGGAGCTGTGCAAGCTGAGAGTCGACCACGAACATGTTGCTGCTTGTAGCAGCGACGGCAATCAGCGGCAACCCTGGTCGTCGCCGTGACCCATCTCCGTGACGTCCCACCACTGGCCGAAGAGAATGCACATCTCGTCCTTGGTGGTGGTGCCGAAGTGCAGCAGGTGGTCGCTGGTGTTGTCGAAGTTGCAGCGGAATTTGAAGCCCGTGCCGGCCTTCATCAGCACGGGGGCACCCGGCAACACGTAGTTCACCTCGGACTCGAAGTCGTGGCTGGTCCAGACCTCTTTGCCATCGTCCGCGCCGCCCGCCCACCACACGTTGAAGTCGGTGCCCCATTTGTGCGTGTGGCGTGTGATCTCGTACACCATGATGTCGCGCGTGAAGGTGCAGGTCTTGTCGAACGACTTCTGCTGCCCCACCGGCACGAAGAAGGTGAGGTTGTACATGCCGAACTGGTGCGCCAGGTGTTTGATCGACGCCTTGTCGACCGTGTACATGTTGAGCGCGGCGCGGGCCATCACTGGAGCGGTGCTGGCGTTGAAGTAGTGGTAGTCGAACGAGAGGCGCTGACCGCCGTGGTAGATCTTGCCCACGCCGTCGGGATACAGCGCGTCGCTGGTAGGCCGCTGTGAGCCCGTGACGTTGAGCAGACCCTGGCCGAAGACCTGCTCGCCGCCCGTGCATGCCACGCGCTTGCCGGCTGGCATGCTGGCTTCGTTCGAGGAGCCTGGATCCGCCGCGAGGATGATCAAGTGATGACTGTAGGGCGTCATCTTGGTCTGCAAGCGGTTCACGTAGTACTCGTCGCTGGGCGAGCCGGGCAGCACCACCACCTCGCAATATTCGGCTTCCTCGCCGGCAGCGATGGTCGTGCCCACGGCGCACACCTGGAAGCCGTGTGCCGGAGGTGCCAGGCCCAGGCCGCAGCCGCCAGCTGCGGCTGCATCTGTATCGGCGAGCGCAGCGTCGCCGCCATCAGCTGCTGCTCCCTTGGCCGTGGCCGTGCCCCCGTCGCTGCTTGCCGCGCTGCCAGCGGAGGCACCAGCCGTGGCCGACGTGCCCGCAGCCCCCGCGCCAGCCGAACCAGTACCGTTCTTGCCGCTCTGACTGCAGGCCGCAAGGCCCAGCACCAAAGTGAGCGTGAGCAGCAAACCAAGCGTCGTTCCCTTGCACATCCGCGCCTCCGACATCCTGGCCTCCGACATCTTGCTCCGAACGGCGAAGCTCAGATACGTTGCGCCAAGCGGCGGCCGTGCTCAAGGCAAAGCGCGTCGAATGTGCTGGGCATGCGCAGCCCGCGACGCAGGTGAGTTATCGTCTGAGTCAGCGCATTCACAGCACGCGCTCGCAGCGCTGCGCAATCAAGCTGCGGGATGCAAACGATCGGCAAGGCCTGCGTGGCGGCGCAGCTCTTCGAGCGAGCGTGCGAGGTTCGCGAAGTCGCGCTCGCTCGGTGTGACCAGGTTCTCGAGCAAGGCGATCACGCGCGCCAGCTCTTCGTAGCCGATGTGCACGGCTTCGGCGCGGACGAGAAAGCGCTCCAGCGCTTCGCGCCACAGCGGCTCGATCTGGGCTTGCTCCTGCGAGCTGCCCGTCGCGCCGCGACTGGCGATGTTGTGCAAGGTCGACAGCTCGTAGCCCAGCTCGTACCAGTCGGCCAGATGCTTGTGCGGCGCGGGCAGCGCGTCGAGCAGGTTGTCGACGACACCTAGCCACAGATCGAGATCTTGCAGCTTGCGCAGATCGTTCCAGCTGCCACCGAGCTGATCGACGAAGCGTCCGAACGGCACGTCGAGCTCGGCAGCGAAGTCGAGCGGCTCGTCGCGGTTGAAGTTGCAGTCCGACAGCGAGCGGCCCGCCTCGAGCGAGATCTCGCACGAAGGAAAGGTCGTGGGGCTCGTGGTGAGCGTGGACCACTGACTGACGGGCTCGGCAGCGGATGGGCTTGGCGCGGCGGCTTGTGCCGGCGCATCAGGGCGCACAGCGGGAAACACTGCGCTGGCGTGCGTCGACGCGGCGGTTGCGACCGGTGTTGCCGGTAACGACGGGGCGATCGACGTGCTGGCGGCGATCTCGTCGAGCGCGATGCGCGCAACACTGGCGACACCTACGCGCACGCCGAGCTGCGCGGCGAGATCATGCACCAGCGACGCCCAAGCACCGCGATCGCTCGGCCGGACCGGTGGAATGCCGCGCAGTGGCCACGGCAGATCGGAGACGCCGATGTTGCCCGTGAGCAGCGGAACGATGCGAATGCCCATGGCCCAGGCTGCACCGAGCTCGAAGCAAAACGCCGTGTCGCTGGCACCACGCTCGCTGACGAGCGCCAGGATGACGGCCGCGCCCGACAACATCTGATGCAGCTCGGCTTCGCTGCGCACGTCCGACGAATAGCCAGGCACGGAGCTCGACGACAGCGCGCCAGTCGACAGCTCGACCGCCGTCTCCAGCAAGTCGATGATCTCGCTGGTGGCCTCGATATCCGCCCTGGCGTGACACACGAACACACGCATCGTCATGACGACCCCCTGCCCACAAGACCGTGCCGGCATTGTCCGCGGGATCGAGCGTTTGTAAAGCCCCAGGCGGGTACGGGGAAATCGAGCGGAAATATCCAGCGATTCGGCGGAGGCCTCGCTACGCCGTTCGCCAGCAATCGACTCGCCGCGCGCGCTCAGCTCAGCGCCGCGCTACCGCGGCGCGTCAACAGCTCTGGCAATGCCTCGGCCATGCGGCGACCGGGCGCCACCGCGAAGGCTCGCTCGTAGCGGCTGCTGTCGAGGCTCACGTCGCGGGCGCGGGGCTCGGGTGCTGCGGCAGCTGCGCGTTGCGTGCGCGTGAGCAGCTGCTCCGGAGCGCCCAAGGCGTTGGCCACGGCTTGACCCATCTGCCAGCGCGACAAGCGCTCGGGCCCGCCGGCGTGCACCACGCCGGTCAGCTCGCTGTCTCCCAGACGCACCAGCGCGTGGGCGGCGTCGTCGAACCACAGCGGCGTGCGCACTTCGTCTTCGAACAGTGCGACGCTGCGACCGGCACGCAAGGATGCAACCAGCGCTTCGAAGAAGCCCGGCGCGCGCGGTGCTTCGCAAAGGCCGTACATGAGCGGCAAGCGCACGCACAAGCCGCGCTTATAGGCCATCACGTGACACTCGGCTTCGAGCTTGGTGCGTCCGTAGAACGACAAGGGTTCGGTGGCGGCAGATTCGTCGTACGGCGCCGACTCACCGTCGAACACCAGATCGGTCGAGGCGTACACGAAGCGTGCCCCGAGCGCGTCGGCGAAGCGCAAGAGCTGCACGGTCGCGTCGACGTTCACTTGGCGTGCGTGCTCGGGATCTTCGTACGCCGCAGCGATCTGCGAGACTGCCGCCAGATGCACGATGAGCTTGGGTGCCTGCGCAAACAAGCGCGCTTCGAAGCTGCTCGGCTCGCACAGGTCGGCGGCGAACACCTTGCCCACGTTGGGCACGCAGCCTCGCGGCGAAACCATGCCTACAGCAGCTCGCCGCTGTTCCGCCAACACGCGCATGAGCACGCTGCCCACTTGCCCACCCGCACCCGTGACGAAGATCTCGCTCATCGGCTGCCGGTCTAGCACGAGCACAGCGTTGCAGCGAAGGACAGCAGAACCAGGGTGTGGCCGGCACGCCACAAAAGCCAACGCCGGGGGCTTCCGGTTGCCACTGCCTGCCCCTACAGTGCCGGGGCTCATGCCCAACGACAGCGCCGACCGCGCCGAGCCACACGCGCACCGCAACTACCGCTACTACGACCTCATCATGGCGGCGTTCGTGTGCGTGCTGCTGTGCGCCAACTTGATCGGCGTCAGCAAGGTCACGCAGGTGCAGCTGCTCGGACGCAACATCGCGTTCGGCGCCGGCAACTTGTTTTTCCCGCTCAGCTACCTGTTCGGCGACGTGCTCACCGAAGTGTACGGCTACGCGCGTTCGCGCAAAGTGGTGTGGGCCGGTTTCGGTGCGCTGTTCTTCGCGTCGATCATGAGCTTCGTGGTGGTGCACTTGCCAGCGGCCGATGGCTGGACCGGGCAAGCCGTGATCGAAGCCGCCTTCGGCTCCACTTGGCGCATCGCGTTGGCCTCGCTCGTCGGCTACTTCTGCGGCGAGTTCACGAACTCGGTGACACTCGCCAAGATGAAGGTCTGGACCAACGGCCGGCACCTGTGGACGCGCACCATCGGCTCCACCATCGTGGGCGAGCTGTGCGACACGCTGGTGTTCTATCCGCTGGCGTTCTTCGGCACCTGGCCCGACAGCTTGCTCTGGCAAGTGATGCTCGCGAACTACGTGCTGAAGGTGTCGTGGGAAGTCGTGGCTACGCCCGTCACCTACCGCGTGGTCGCCGCGCTCAAGCGCGCCGAGCACGAGGACTACTACGATCGCGACACCGACTTCACGCCGTTCTCGCTCGAGGCCTGAGCCTCTGCATACCTGCGGCTGCGTCAATTGTCGGCGCACGACCTGAAATACTTGGCACGCTCGGGCGACTACACGCAGTAGCCGATGCTCGATGCCACCCGAAGGAACGCGGGCGTGTCAGCCGGAACGCCGCAGCGCGCCCGGGCGCAGCTCCTCGTCTGGGGATGCATCGCCGGCTGGCTCTTGGCAACTCCGTTGGCAGCCAACGCGCAAGCGCCCGACTACCGCGTGCGCTCGATGATCAGCGGCGCCACCATGATCAGCCAAGATCAGGTCGGGCGCATGGGTTACAACCACTTCGGGCTGCTGGGCGACTTGCAGCTCGGCTTCGGCGTGTTCGCCCCCTGGCTCGAGCTCAACTTCGGCATGCTCGGCGGCGGCTTTCCCTCGCCGCGCAAGCTCGGGGGCCTGGTCGCGCCGATGGCCGGCGTCATGATCACCGGCTTCGATCACGAGATGCGCCCGTACGCCGAGCTCGATATCGGACCCGGCTTCACGGGCACACTGATGCGCGTGTTCTGGCGCGCAGCGGTCGGCGTCGAGCTGCAAGCCTCCACCACCTTGGCGATCGGCCCGCGCATCGGCTACGGCCACCTGTTTCAGACGACGAGCCCGGGCGACTCCACCTCGGCGCGCTTTCTGTGGATTGGCCTGGCGATGTCGTTCCGCCCGGGCCCCAAAGGGCGGCAGCACACCAGCGAGCTGTACACGCACAAGATCATCTACTCGAAGGTCGAGCCGCCCGTGCGCCACAGCCACGAGCCCAGCGAAGACAAGCCGCCCGCCTCTACCGAAGACCTGATGGAGCTGGTCGAGCGCACGCTGCCAACCCACCGCGTGGAGATCTTGGCGCCCGTACTGTTCAAGTTCGACTCCGACACGCTCGAGCCCATCGGCGTGGCGATGCTGCACGAGGTCGCGCACGAGCTCGGACAGCGCAAGGACATCGCGCTGCTGGAGATACAGGGCTACGCCGACAGCCGCGGCAGCGTGGAGTACAACCAGGATCTCTCCGCGCGCCGCGCCAATCGCGTGCTGGAGTGGCTGGTGGAACACGGCATCGAGCGCGAGCGCTTGTCGATCGCGCCGCAAGGCGCCAGCGGCTTCATCGAGCCCGGCGGCGACGAGGGCTCGCATCAGCAGAACCGGCGCGTGGTGTTCCGCGTGCTGAAGATGGTGGATCCATGAAGCCGTTGCAGCTGCGTTGCTGCCTTGGGCTATCGGCCGTGCTGCTCGCAACTGGCGGCTGCAACTCGGTCGGTCAGGGCCTGGTCGATCGCCAGCCTCTCGGAGCGGGTCTGCCCACGGGCGGGCTCTGCAAGGATCCGCCCATGTGCTCGGCCAAAGCTGCCGCGCCACTGGTGGTCATCAAGGAGCTGGCCGCGACGGCCGTGGACCTGAGCCAGTGCGACGGCAACAACGCACATCCGTGCGCGGTGTCTGCAAGCGATCCGAACTGCGCCAGCTGGGAGGTGGAGAGCCCAGCCATGGCGCCCAAACACCCGCCGCTCTACTGCACCGAGCTGCAGGTGCGTGCCAAAGACCCCAAGAGCGCTGCGTCCGCGGCCTGGAGCGACCTGAGCTTGAAGCACAGCAACATGCTCATCGAGGCCACAAGCCCGCTGGTGCTCGAGCTCGACAACGCCTCGTTGCAGGACTGCTTCATCAGCCTGCAAGGTCCGGTCACGCTGCGCATTTCGAACAGCACGGGCCTCAACGACCTGCAGTTCTCCGGTGCCGTCAACGTCGGCGGTGAGCCACACCTGGAGCTCGAGCACAGCGACGGCGGCGGGCTGGTCGTGGGCTCGGGCAAGCAGCTGTTCGAGGGCGTGGTGTCGATCGCGCGCTCGGTCTTCGAGCAGAGTCAGCTGCATGCGCGCGACGTGCAGCTGCAAAGCGTGCGTTGGGACCGAAGCTTGATCGATGCCACCAACGCGTCGCTCATCGACACCAAGCTGGCATTGGGCGTCTTGAGCAGCGAGGCCGCCGTGATCTCCGCCAGTAACCTCTTGCACCTGCAGGTGGAAGATTGCGGAAGTCTGGCCTTGATCGACACCAACACGGTCGAGAGCAACTTTCACGCTTGCAGCTTGGACGCCCTGCGCGTGTACGGGGGATTGGTGAATGGCGGCGTGATCGACGGGCCAGTGGAGAGTGATGCGGCCGCCTGGGACAGCGTGCTGTTCGGTGTCGAGGCCGCGAGCGATCTGACGGTCTGGAGCGGCAGCATGGAGACGGTGCAGTTCTGTTCGCAGACGCATTCGCTGCAGCTGGGCGCGGAGGTCGGCGTGAAGTGCTCGGCCTGCGCAGCCGGCACCCTGAAGAAGACAGGCTCGGTCTGCGCTGTACCCAATCAACCTCCACAGCTGGACAGCAACACCTGCCCCGCGCTGCTGAAGGTGGACGACTGCAAAGACCCGCTGCCGGTTCGACAGCGACCGCCTTGAGTGCACTCAAGGCATGGGGCGGCCGTGCAGCGACGGCGCCCGCGACGACGCCAGCGCATGCCGCGCATCGACCGGCGGCTGGGTGGTGAGCAGTTGACGCGCGCGCCGTTGAAACACGCGCTCCGCCCGCACGATCTCGGAGAAGCCCGAGCAGGGCGCGGGGCCAAGGCGCTCCGGACAGCTCTGACACGGGCTGCGATCGGGGCCTCTGCGCCGGTAGGCCAGCCACAGGCCCAACCCGGTCAGTGCCGCGCACGGGCCGGGCAGTAGCAGCTGCGCCGCGGGGGCAGCGATTGCAGCTGACAGCAGCACGCCAAGCGCGGCGCCCGGCAACGCGCGCGTCCACCACTTGCCGGCGGCAGAGCGCAGCCGCTGTGGCGAGCGCAGCGCCAAGAGCGCGGGCAGCAGCGCAAGGCCGAGCAGCGCGAGCGCCGTCATTGGCGACAGCTGCAACACGAGTCCCCCGGCGACACCGACGACGCTGCCGACCAGGGCCAGGCTACAGCCGCGACACACGCGCTGACGCTTGCCCAGACGCAAGAGCTCGCCGCCGTAGCGATCGCACAGCGGGTGGTGCGCGAAGCGGTGAAACGCGTGGACACGCTGCGCCAGGCGGTCGAGCCGGCGTGCCAAAGCGGGCGCGATCAGCGAACCGCGGGCCACAAGAGCGGGCGCGATCAGCGAACCGCGGGCCACAAGAGCGGGCGCGATCAGCGAACCGCGGGCCACAAGAGCGGGCGCGATCAGCGAACCGCGGGTCATCAGCCGTGCGCTTGGGCCAGGCGCACGGCCGTGCCGTAGGCAACGATCTCGTTGGTGTTCTGCATCAGCTCGCTGGAATCGAAGCGCATGCCCAGAACGCAGTTGGCGCCCTGCGCCAGCGCGTGGGCTTCGAGGCGGCTCATCGCTTCGTTGCGCGAATCCGTGGCCAAGGTGGTGAGCGCGGAGATCTCGCCGCCGAACACCTGCTGACAACCCGCGCAAGCCGTGCCCACGACGCTGCGCGAGCGCACGGTGATGCCCCAACACGGGCCCATGATCTGCGCGATGACCATGCCGGGCGGTGCCTCGAAGGTGGTCAAAATCGGGATGCGGTGAGTCGTCATGGGTCTCTCCCGGAGTGTGGTGGTGGAGGATAGAGCTTGTCTGCAAGCGGGTACAAGAAGTGAGAACGAGCATTCATCATGATCGCAAGCTGCCGGGGCGCTTGGGGTCGGCAGGTCGCTCTCGGGCTCGGCAGAGTGTCCTCGGCACTACGGCCGCGGCTTCGCACGAAGCGCATCGGGCCTGCGAAACGAGCCCGAGAGCGACCTGCCGACCCCAAGCGCTTCAACGTCACGACTGAGTGAGCAGACGGCGCGACGGTGACACCACGGTGGCGCGACTGTCAGCTGCATCTTCGGCACGAGGAACACATGACGCCTGGCACCTGCTTGGCTGGGTGCCGAGGCTGTATGCAACACAACGTTGTATGATTGGCGTATTCGGCCTTGCCGCCCGCGGGGGCCGCGCTGATCGCCGTGGCCTGACGCCCCGTTCGCCAACACCTGCCTGAGGCACCGACTCGCAGCAGAATTCGCCGAAAAGCACGGTGCGTTCTATGCTGCGGGCATGCGTGGTCGACGGTCGCTGAAGCTGATGTTGGGGTGCGCCTTGGTGCTGGCCCAAAGCGCGGCGCTGAGCGCGCAAGAGGCTGGGCCGCCCATGCCCGATGATTCAACTGCCAGCCCGGCGGCAGGCCCGCCGAGCGCGGAGCCCGAGCCTGCGCCGGCGCCCGCTGTGGCACCTGCTGCTGCGCCTGCCGCGCCGCGCCCGGCTGCGAGCGAGGCCAATACGCCACCAGCGCCGCCGCCTCCAGAGCGCGACGGCGCGTACGGTGGGCGCATGCAAACGCAGGCGCGACGGCGGCCCGCGAACGACGACGACTACGACCAAGGCGCGGCCGAGCCCGATGACGACGGCGGGCCTCGTCAGAAGCGTGAGTTCTCGATTCGCCTCGATCCGTTCAACTGGCTCATCGAAGGTCGACTCGGCATCGAGCTGGAGATGACGGCGTGGAAGTTCATCAGTGTCGAGCTGGTGCCGATCTTGGTCACCAACACCTCGCCGCCGGCAGTCAACCTCAGCGGCTTCGACAGCGCGCTCTCGCAACACAGCAACGGCATCGGCCCGTTCTCCGGCGCGAGATTGGGCGCTGGCCTGTGGCTCTCGGGCACGCCCTTCGAAGGCTACGTGCTGCGGCTCGACCTCACGAACTACGGCTACACCTACGAAGCCAAAGACGGCGCAGGCGTCATCGACAAGGTCAGCTTCACCGAGCGACGCCTGATCGGCTTCTTCGGTTCGCACAGCCGCTGGGGTCCATTCACGCTCGCTGGCGGCATCGGCCTGGGCTACGAGCTGAACCAGCAAGAGCGCTGCAAGCTGACACACGTCGCGAGCGCGGGTGATGCCATCGAGGGCGTCTCGACGGGCTGCAAGGGCGAGCTACAGATCGGCATCGATCGCAGCTCGTTGGGCTCGGTCGCCAACCTCAACGGTTCGTTGCACCCGGTGTATCTCGAGTTCCGCTTCTCGCTCGGCTTCGTGTTTTGAGTTGGCTTCAGAACAGCGCGAGCTGACCGTGCGGGCGCATGAACGTGCTCTGGGCGGCGTCCTCGCCGAGGTCGACCTCGCGCTCGCAGCTCAAGCCGAGCTTCTTGCAGTGCAGCGCGAAGAGGTCTTCGAGGACCTGCCAGCGTGGGCCCTGCCCGCGCATGCGCTCGCCGAAGCGACTGTCGTTCTTGCGGCCGCTGCGGATCTGCGACAGCGCGCTCATCACCTTGCCGGCCATGCTGGGAAACGCTTCTTGCAAGCGGGCTTCGAATACCGCCGCCACTTCGCCGGGTAGGCGCAGCGGAATCATGAACGCACGCTTGGCACCGGCGGCCTGCGCGCGCGACAAGAGCTCGGGCAGCGCGCGGTCGGTCAAACCCACGATCACCGGAGCCACTGCGATGCCGGTGTCGATGCCTGCCGCCGAGAGCGCGGCCAGCGCCTCGAAGCGCTTGGTCGGCGCGCTCGCGCCGGGCTCGAGCAGGCGGGCCTGCGCGTCGTCTGCAAACGGGATGCTCATGAACACGCTGACGCTGGTGACTTGTGCCAGCGCGCACAGCACGTCGATGTCGCGGCGAATCAACCCACCCTTGGTGATGATGCCGACGGGGTTGCGATAGCGCACGCACACTTCCAGGCACGCGCGCGTGAGCCTGTGCGCCGCTTCGAGTGGTTGGTAGCAGTCGGTGTTGCCGGAGAAGATGAGCTGCTCGCCGCTCCAATCGTGACGATCGAAGCGCTCTTCCAGCAGCTGCGCGGCGTTTACCTTCACCACGATCTTGCGCTCGAAGTCGGTGCCGGCGCCGAAGCCCCAGTACTGGTGACTGGGGCGCGCGTAGCAGTACGCACAACCGTGGTAGCAGCCGCGGTAGGGGTTGAGGCTGTAGCGGAACGGCAGGTCGGGGCTGCTGTTCTCGGAGACGATGCTCTTGGCGTGCTCTTCGTAGATGTCGAGCTGGGCGTAAGGCGGCTCTTCATCGAGCCACTCAACGGCTTCGCGCTGATAGCGGTTCTTGGGGTTGTCGACGCGCCGCACCAGCCCACCGTAGCCAATGCCTGTACACATGTACAGTCTCTGGCACACTCTGCTGCCTTCGCCCGCGAAGCGCGCGGGCGGTGTGTTACGAGAGAGCCGTGATCGCAGGGCGCAGGCTTCTACGGGCTTGTGGGCTGGTTGTCGGGCTCGCGCTCGCGACCTGCTTGGGTTGTCGAAGCCAACAAGCGCCGGGCAACTCGCAGCCCGCCGAGCGCAGTGCCGCGGCAACCACGATCCAGCTGCGCTTTCGCCCGCTCGATCGCCTCGGACACCGCGAGCACTGGATCTACGACGTCCAGGTGCCGGGCGCCGGCATCGTGCGTAGCGCGTTCTCATTCGACGTGCTCTTGCTGGCCAAGCTCGACCACGAGAGCTTCGCGGTGCGCGAGACCATCCATCAGCACCAGATGTTCCAAGACCGCGTACCGGTGCAGCTGCCGAGCGTGCTGGGCACTGCATTGACCTATCAGTGGGGTCGCGACCATGCGCTGATCGGCGAGATCACCGCCGACGCCAAAGACCCGGGCACAGCGGCCGCAGCCAAAGCCGCGGCGCAAGGCGCACGCTTCGGCACGCTGATCGAATATCCCGAACAAGCGGTGGCAGTGGGTGACAGCTGGAGCATCGAGCCACGGCGCCTGGTGATCGCCCCGGGACACGAGGCCACCTTGCGCCCGAGCTACACGCTCGAAGCCGTGGAGCAGCGGCCCGAAGGCGCCCAGGCGGTGATCAGCGCCGACGTGCAGGTCGATCTGATTCCCATCCTGCTCGCGCAAGGCGTGAGCATCGAAGGTGGCGGGACTGCAGCCGGCAGCTTGCACGTGCGCGTGCGCGACGGTGTGCTGCTCGAGGCGCGCTCGGTCATGCACTTCTCGCAGGAGACGCGTCTGCCGACCAACGAGAGCCTCGGCTACCGAGAGTTCTCCGCCACGGCGCACGTGTTCACGAGCAAGCCCGACGCCGAGCCCAAGCTGCAAGACGAGCCCTATTCGATCGAAGCGCTGGCGGAAGACCGCGACTGCGATCTCGCGCTGTCGTCGGCCGCGCAGCGCCTGAGCACGGCGCCGACGCGCCAACACGTGTATCTGCAAGCGGTGGAGCAAGCGGTGAAGCTGCCCGAGCTGCGCGGCGGTCGCACCCTGCGCGAGGCCGGCTGGAGCCTGAACGTGGCGGCCGATGGCAAGCGCGTGAGTCTGGACGCGCTCGAGCTCGACGCGCGCGCGCTCGCCCAGAAGCTGCGCGCGCAGACCGGCACTGAGCACGCCGTGATCTACCTGTACGGCGACACGCAAACACCTGTATCTGCCTTGCGGACGTTGCTGGGAGCGCGCCCGCGGGCCGAGTTGCGTCTGGTGGTGCGCGATCCGCAGGCGCACCCGCTGCCGCTCAAGACCACACGCTGGCTGGAGCAGCAGCTGCGCGAAGCGCTTGCGGCGAAGACCGAGGCGGAGCGCGAGCTGCGCTTGGCGGTGGCCCTCGACGCTCACATGATGTTGTGCGAGCCCGCGGTCGCGGCGTTCCAGCAAGCGCTCATGCCCGGCGCCGTCAGCTGGGACGAGCTGCGCGGACGCATTATCAACTCGTTCGTGAAATGCGGCTGCAACGCCACGCAGCTGGATGGACTCGAGAGCTCGCTGTACGCGATCTTTGGCTCGCCAGACCTGCGCTGGTTGCCGTTGCCCGCCAGCGCCATCGCGCGTGCGCTCGCAGGACAAACGCTGGAAGAGCTGGCCAAGCTGCTGGCCCCTGCGAGGTAGCGGGCGCGCGCACGGCACGACGGGACGGCACGGGACGGCCCAGCAGGGCTGCACTCGGCCGCCGGCTGGGTGTATAGTCGCCGGCCAATTCCATGTACGACCTCTTACTCATCCTGCACTTCATCGGTCTCGCGCTCGGCGTGGGCACCAGTTTCGCCAACCTCGCGCTGGGCCTGGCCAGCAAAGACATGGAGCCCGCAGAGCGCGTGAAGTTCTTCCTGCGCGCTTCGGCGATCGGTAAGAACGGCAGCATCGGGCTCGTGCTCTTGCTGGTGACCGGCATCGGCATGATGGTGATGCGCGGCACCGCGGCGACCTTCGCAGCGGGCGGCCCCGCCTTCCACGCCAAGCTCACGCTCGTGCTGATCTTGAGCGGCTTGCTCGGCTACATCCAGGTGCTGCTCAAGCGCGCCAAGGCAGAGCAGGGCGGCCCGGTGATGGCGAAGATCCCCAAGGTGGGCGGCATCATGCTCGTCACGGGCGTCTTGATCGTGGTGTGCGCGGTCGAAGCGTTCCACTGAGCCGTCGCAATCGACTCGGGCTGGGCCTTCGGCCCGCCCTACACGAACACGCGGGGGTGCTGCGCGAGGAAGTCGGCGACCACGCTGGGTGTGCCGATGCCGTCATCCTGCGCGGGTGAGACGATCGTCAGCGCTTGCTCGAGCAAGAGCGGTGCGGCGGCATCGGTGTACACGGCCAGTTCTCACGGTTGCGTCACATAGAAGAACGCAAAGCACATCTCGTCGGTGCTGCGGATGCCGTAATGCACCGGGTTCGTCTGACTGGTGGTGTCGTAGTTGCAGGTGATGTCGAGCTCGGTGCCGATAGGCAATGGCACCGGCTTCTCGTAGAAGTACATGAGCTGCCAGTTGGAGTCCCAGCGCGGAATCGACAAGAGACAATGCGCGCCGCTGCCGGTTCTCATGCTCACCTGTTCGGAGCTGCCCAGCGTGTGCATGTGCGCACGCACGCCCCACAGCTGATAGGGCCGGGTGCCGGACACGGTGGTCGAGGTCTTCGCCTGCACGTTCGGCATGCCCGGCGGCAAGTTCAGATCGGGCGGAGAGATCGCCCACATGCTCGCCGGGTACTTCACGTGCGCGGCCAGCTCCAGCTCGATCGCGGTCTGATCGGCGCGGCCCTGACCGTGATCGTGGTAATGAATTTGGATCACCATGCGATGGCCGCCCGTGAGCAGCATGCCGGTGTCGGGTGGGTGACGGCGGATCGGATCGCTCGGCGCCCACACACTCACGTAGCGACCATCCACGCCGATGTTCTCGGGGCAGTAGTAACCGGGGCCGCTGTCGGCGGCGTCGAGCTGATCGAGCTGCGCTTCGGCGGCGGCGCTGTCGATGGCCCACATTTGAATGTGATGAATGATGCCGGGCGCATCCTGGCGCACCGCGTAGGCGGTCAGGTAGCGATCCTGCGCGTTGCTCGGGTGCACGATGAAGCAACGGTGGTCGTCGGTGTTGGCCTTGGGTTGGTACGGCGCGTCGGAACGCAGCACGGCATCGACATGCGTGAGCGTGCCCCACGCCGGTGGCAGGAGCGGAACACTGGCCGTGGCCGTACCCGCCGGTGCGCCGTCGCGCTGCCAGGCGCCGATGAGCGCGATGTCTTGCGCATCGAGCCGGCGCGCACCGACCTGCGGCGGACAATCACCACCGCTCGCCGCGGGCCAAGGCGGCATGCGGTGCTCGTGGGTGACGCTGGCGATCGACGTGGCCAGCGCGCGCGCCTGCGCGTAGGTCGTGAGCTCGAAGGGCCCCGCACCATCTTTGCGGTGACACTCGACGCAGTGCGCCAGCAAGATTGGCTCGACGTCTTGGTAATACGTCGGATGCGCAACCGGGCTCGCCACAGACGCGTCGTCGTCGCCCCCGGGCCAACCGGGCTTGGCAGAGGACACCGCCATTGCAGGAGCATTCGAACCGCACGCCGCTGCCGACAGCAGCGCTCCCGCTGCGAGCAAAGCGGCAAGACGACACGCGCGAAAACCTGCATGGCGAACCACGCTGCCAGCGTATCAGACGAGCCTGGGTTGCGTTACTCTGAGCGCATGTTGCTGCCTGTCCGCTTGCGTCCGCGCAGCCTGAATCTGGGGGGCGCGCTTGTCGTGTGGCTGTCGCTACTTATCTCGTGCAGCTCGCACGACGTGCTGCTGTCCACAGGCGTCGCTCCTGCGTGTGCACGTCCTGACGCACAAGCCCCCGCAGGCCTCGGCGCGTACGCGGTCGTGCACGGTTGGCCGGTGCTCTCCGATGGCTACGTGCTGGGCCAGGTGTCGGGCGTGGCCATCGACTCGCACGGTGACGTGCTGGTGTTCCATCGCGCCGATCACCCGTGGCTCGCCGCCGCCGATACCGTGCTCATCACGCAGCCCACGCTCTTGCGCCTCGATCCCAACACCGGGGTCATTCTGTCGTCCTTCGGTGCCAGCCAGTACATCGTGCCGCACGGCTTGCGCATCGATGCGGTCGATCACCTGTGGGTGACCGACGTGGGCACCCATCAGGTCTTCGAGCTCAGTCACGAAGGCCAGGTGCTGCGCAGCTTCGGCACCGCGGGCCAGCCCGGCGCCGACGCCACGCACTTCAACCAACCCACCGACGTTGCCGTTGCAGCTGACGGCGGCTTCTACGTGTCGGACGGCTACGGCAACAGCCGCGTCGTGCAGTTCGCCAAGGACGGCAGCTTCGTGCGCGCCTGGGGCAGCTTGGGCACGGGCCCCGGCCAGTTCGACACGCCGCACTCCATCGCGCTCGACCAAAAGGGCCGCGTGTACGTAGCCGACCGCGGCAACTCGCGCATCCAGCGCTTCGACAAGAACGGCGCCTTCATCGACCAGTGGCAGAGCGCAGAGCTGGGACGACCGTGGGCGATCAGCATCGCACACGACGGCTCGGTGTTCGTGGTCGACGGCGGCGATCAAAACCCCGTGCCACCCGATCGCAGTCACCTCCTGCGCCTCGATCAAAGCGGCAAGCTGCTCGACAAGTGGAGCTCGTTCGGCAACTACGACGGGCAGCTCTACTGGGGCCACGCCGTCGCCGTGTCGGCCAAGGACGAGGTCTTCGTGGGCGACGTGCACTACGGCATGCGCGTGCAGAAGTTTGCGCGTTCGAAGTAGCCCATGCCGATCCCTGCAAGCCCCAGAGCCGTCGTCACCGGCGCCGCCGCAGGCCTCGGCCGCGAGCTGTGCCTCGCCCTCGCCAAGCGTGGCGCGAAGATCATCGTTTCCGATCGCGACTTGGCCGGCGCCCAGGAGACCGCGCGCCTGGTCCGGCAAGCCGGCGGCAGCGCGCACGCAGTTGCCTGCGACGTGAGCAAGCGCGAAGAAGTCGAGCAGCTCGCCTGCCTCGCCGAGCAATGCTTCGGCGGCACCGATCTCCTCATCAACAACGCCGGCGTGCTGGTCAGTGGCACGGTCGGAGAGATCCCACTGCGCGAGTGGGAGTGGATCATGAACATCAACCTGTGGGGCGTGATCTACGGTTGCCACGTGTTTGCGCCGCGCTTGCAGGCGCAAGGCTCGGGACACATCTTGAACGTGGCGTCCGCGGCGGGCTTGCTCTGCCTGCCGGGGATGGGGCCGTACAATGTCACCAAGGCGGCGGTGATCGCGCTTTCCGAGACCTTGCGCGGTGAGCTGCAACGGCACGGCGTGGGTGTCACCGCGTTGTGCCCCACCTTCTTCCAGACCAACATTCTGCGTAGCGGCCACTCGCACATGCCCGACAGCAATCTCGAACTAGAGGCCGCGCAGCGCTCGCAGCAATCCAAGCTCCAGGCCGCCGACATCGCGCGCATCGCGCTTGCGGCCTGCGAGCGCAACGAGCTGTATGCCGTGCCGATGAGCGACGGCCGCTGGAGCTGGCGCTTGAAGCGGCTGACACCCGAAGGCTTCTTCAACTTGATGCCGCGCGCGCTGCAGTACGCGCAGGCGCGCCGCAAGAAGTCGCGCGTCAGCTGAGCAGCAACACCACCGCGCGCACTGCTTCGCCGTCGTGGATGGGGATGCCCACGCCCACCTCGAGGCCGGCGCTCTCCGCCGCGCGATGACGCAAGAACGGCCCGACCTGGATGTTGCCGAACACCACAGGCTGCGCCGACTGGAACACGCGACCGGGCAAGCCTTCGCCGGGCGCAAAGCTGGTGGCACGGCTCAACTTCGCGAAGGTCTCGAGGCCGCGGGTATAGACCGACTGCTTCAGGTACAGCCGGCCTTGGTCATCGGGCAGCCAGATCTCGAACGCGCGCGCAATCGGACTGGTTGCAGCTGACAGCAACACCAGCACCTGCGCGAGCTCGCCGGCGCGGTACAGCGGAATCCCGAGCCCCGTGCGTAAGCCACACTGCGCCGCAAGCGAGGAGCGCAAGAACGCCGTGGTGGTGGTCAGGTCTTCCATCAAGAACGGCAGGCCGCGTTGCCAGGTGATGCCAGGCAGGCCCACGCTGCGACCAAAGCGCATGGCGCGGCTGGCGTCGCCGATCACCGGCTCGAGCTCGCCGTAGTAGGCACCTGCGTGCACCAGCTCGGAGCCGTAGGGCTCCCAGATCTCGATGCAGCCGCCGGAGTGCTCGCGCTTGCCGCACAGCACCAGCAGCACCGAGGTGAGCACCTCGCCGCAGTAGATGGGCACGGCGAGGCCAGCGTTGAGCCCATACACCTGCGCGGATTCACCGCGCACCTCGTGCGCGCGGAGATCTTGCCACACCACCGCGCGCCCGCTGGCCCAGGCCGCGCCCGGCAAGCCCTCGCCGCGACGGTAGGTGCTAGCGACGCTCTTGCGTGCGTAGTCCGTATGCTTGCCGTAAGCGCCACTGCGGTGCCGGAGCACCTGTTTGTCAGGCACCCAGACTTCGACCACGTGAATGAACGGTTGGAGCTCGTCGGACATGGCCGTTCCTTGGGCGCTGTACGATCTCTAATCTCGCAGTGCTTCGAGCGTGTTTCATGTGAGGATCAAATGCGTGCAACACGCACGACACTTTGGCTCTTAGCGGCGCTGCAAGCTGTACACGACCTCGTGCATGGTGTGGATGCCGCGCTCCTTGAAGCGCGGCTCGGCTTGCAGCAGGTCGTGACGCTCGAGCACGCTGAGCTCGAAGCCGGGTTCGTACAAGGCGCGCACCTCGGCTTCCGGAACATTGAATGGAGGCCCGCCCTCGGGCGGCAGATACTCGAAGGACACGAGCAACCCGGCAGTGGCCACAGGCAAGAGACTCGTGATGTGCTGCGCGTAGCGCGGGCGCATCTCGGGCGGAAACGCCACGAGCGCCGCGCGATCGTAGTAGGCGCTGACCTCGCCGAGCAACGCGCGATCGAGCGCGAACAGGTCGCCGCACAAGATCTCGATCGCCCCCGCACGGTGCCGCGTGAAAGGCCCATGGGCGTCGACCTGTGGCACCAGCTTCTGCTCGTGGAAGAACGCCTGCACCGCAAGCGCACTCAGCTCCACGCCCACCACACGGTGGCCGTGCTGCGCGAGCCAGACCATGTCGAAGCTCTTGCCGCATAGCGGCACCAGCACGCGGCAGCCCGGCAACCCAGCCAGCAGCGTGCCGTGCCGCGCCAGGTTCGGGTTCACTTGTGCGAGGTGAAAAGCAGTCTGCCCCTGCTGCCAGCGCTCGTGCCAGAACTCGGGTTTCATGCACGAGCTGTTAGCGCTTCGGCGCGCGCGCTGCAACCGCTCACAGTGTGTCGAGGTAGCTCACCAGATCGCCGATCTGCTTGGTGCTGAGCGCCGAAGTATGGCCGTGCATGTCGCCGCCGCCACAGCTGCCGAAGCGTTCGGTGAGCGTCTGCGCGCAGCCGTTGTGCATGAAGGGCGCGCGGAACGAGACGCCGTGCAGCGAGGGAACCTGCAGCATGGCGCCGGTACCCACGTCCGTCGTGCGGTTGTCCGTCATGAGCGCGCCGCTGTGGCAGCTCGCGCAGCCCACGTCAGCTGACACGAACAAGGCCTGTCCCCGCGCGACGGCCGCGCTGTCGGTGGGCTTGGCACGCAGCGAGGGTTGGCGATCGATCCAGTGCGACAGCGCAGCGCCCTGGCCGGGTTGCGGCTGCGGCCCCGACATGCGCCCCACGAACACCTCGGTCATGAGCATGTCGAAGTTGGTCATGTCGCCGTTCCAGTGGAAGGGCTCGGTGCCGAGAATGCCGCCACGCAAGTGCTGCGTGCGGCGCGGGCCGATGTTCTGGAAGTTCCACACGTGCGAGTCGTCACCTGCTTCGGCATGGCACGACGCGCAGGCAACACCGGCGCCAGCACGACTGTGGAACATGGTGTGGCCAGTGTCGGCACGGCTCACGCTGCTGAGCACGATCGGCGCGCCGACGGGCTGACCCCCGGCCGAAGCGCCTGACAGCTGGAACAGGTGGAGCGCTGCCGGCTCGCGGGTCTGCACGGCCAACAAGCTGGGCGACACGTAGGTCAGCGCAGTGACTTGACCGGGTGGCTCGACGCCCTCGTTGGCCACTGCGCAGGGCTCGCCCATGCCGATGTTCATGCTCACGCCGGGTTGCGTGCCGGGGGTTGGGTTGGAGGCGCCGGGGTCGACGCGCGAGCTCATCAACAGCCCAGTCGCGAACACGTTCACCTGACCGAGCGTGCCGTAGTTGCCGGGCGCTGCCACAGCCACCTGCTGTCCATCGGGCGAGAACGCCATGTCGACGGGCAAGGTCACGGAGCTGAGCGCCGGAAACGCGCTGTTGGGCTTGTCCATGTAGCTCACCACCGATTCCACGATGCCCGTGCCGCAACCACCGCCCGAGTATCCGCCTGGGGTGGTCTTGATCTCACCCACCTTGGCACGCTGATGAATGACGGCGACGTTGCCGTCTGGTGTGACCATGGTGCGCCACGCCACCGTCGCGCTGAACATGCCGGCTACCGGGTTGCCACAGTCGCCCGTGTCAGTGGTTGGCATCGGGGCGGGCTTTTGCCTCGCTATGACCTTGCCCGTGCTGTCCAGCTGGAGCAGCTGCGCGGAGCGGAAGATGCTCACGACGGGGCCTTGCGGGCCCATCACCACGTCGCGCAGGTCACGTTCGAGCGTAACGCTGCGTTGCTGCTTCAGCGTGGTCGCTGAGAGCGTCACCAAGCGGCCCTCGGCGCAGGCCACGTGCAACACGTCGGCCTTCGCGTCGTAGGCGATGCCGCGGGGGAGATCGCAGACGGAGGTGCGCGACAAGAGCTTGCCAGCGGCCACGTCGATGCTGGCGATCGCGCCACCACCACGCAGGGCGACGTGCACGTGCCCGACAGCGTCGGCGATCGCGCGGCCGGGCTCGTCGCCTTGGTTCAGGGCGATGGTTGCGAGCACGCTGCTCTTGAGGACATCGATCACGTACACCTGATCGCGATCCGGGTCAGCGGCGACCAGCGTCTTGCCATCGCCCATCGACAAGAGCGTGCCGCCGCTGATCGGTGGAGGCGGGCTGTCGGCCTGCACCGGCGTGCCCGTGGTCTCGGGTGGCTGGGTGGCGCCCCCGAGGAAAGGCCCAGCACCGCTGCCCGCCGCCCCCGCGAACGCGACCCCCAACGGACAGGACCCGTCTGCGTTGGTGCCCGGCCCGACCGGCGCGCCGGAAGAAGTGCTGGTGACGCCGGACTTTGCACAGCCGCCGAGCCCGCTGAGGGCAGCGCAAACCAGGGCCGAGGCGAGCGCTGCCGGGAGCACGCGTGCGACGCCGGTGCAGCCGATTGCACCGAATTGAGGCTGAAATGACCCTTCGATACGCGCCATCTTGCGTCCCTCCCTGGGAGTGATGGCGCTTCCTGCGCTGCGCGGGAAGCGTCACATCGAAGTCATGTCGCTCCACAGCTGCGCTTTTTCCAGCTGACGCATGCCAGCTCGTTGGCAGATGTGAGCCCGTCCGCCGTGCGACCCGGCCTCTTTCAGCCAACCTCGCCAGCAACGACCTGCACCTGAAAGTGGCTGCCGTCGAACACCAGCTCGTGCAACCGGAAATGAACACGCTCAGCCGACGCGCGCTCGTTGCGCACGCGGACCAGCGCTTTGAGCGCAGACAGCGAGAGCTCCGGTGACGAGACGGCGTACAGGCCCAGCCCGGCCGCATCGACCACGTCGCCCGCCGGGGTCACGATCCCGAGCGCATCACCCAGCGATTCCCAGGTGAGCACGTACAGGCGGCCCGGAGTCTGCAGGACTTGCAGCTGTTTCAGCTGACGTGTCAGCGCCTCGGTCTGCACGGCGTCGTTCGGCGAGGCCGCCAACAGACGCGCGATCACCGCCGAGCCGAGCAGGCGCGCTTGCTGCCGCGGGTCGTTCGGTCCGGGCTGCGCGTCTGACTCAGCGACCGCGCGTAGGATGCGCAGCGCTTCGTCGGTACGGCCGCTGGCGGCGGCGGCGAGCGCTAGACGCATCTGGCTGGTCGGCGCGCCGGCTGACTGCTCGACCAAAGTGTGGAACTGGCGGTAAGCCTGCTCCCATCCCCGGCCGAGCGCGTCCCGTACCGTAGATGAGGATGGGCGGCTCGGGTATTCTGGGGGCCGCCATGGACGAACCCGAATCCAGCGCGTCTGCGCCTCGCTACACGATGCCTGAGCGCTTGCTCGGCGACAAATACGAAGCGGTCACTCCCATCGGTCGCGGCGGCATGGCCAGCGTGTGGCTCGGCTACACGCACGGCGAAGCGGGCTTCCGGCGCAAGGTGGGCATCAAGCGCGTGCTGAGCCACTTGCACGAAGACGAGAAGTTCGCGGCGATGTTCGTGGAAGAAGCACGCGTCGTCGCCGAGCTCAACCACCCGAACATCGTGCAGGTGCACGACTTCGGGCGCGATCTGCAGGGCGGCTACTTCATCATCATGGAGTGGGTCGAGGGCGTGAACCTTGCCGACTACGTGCGCGCGTATGCGAGGGCCGGCGAGAAACCGCCGTGGCCGCTGGTGGCTGCCATCTGCATCGAAGTGCTGCGCGCACTCTCCGCCGCGCACTCGCGCACCGAGGACAGCGGCCGGCCGGTGCCCGTGATTCACCGCGACGTGACACCTTCGAACATCTTGGTCGGCAGCAACGGCGTCGTGAAGCTCACCGACTTCGGTCTCGCGCGCGCGGGCGACAGGCCGCGCACCACCGACCCGGGCATCGTCAAAGGCAAGGTCGCCTACCTGGCGCCCGAGTTGTTTCAAGATTCCAAGCCCGAGCCGCGCTGCGACATCTACAGCTTGGGCGTGGTGCTGTGGGAAGCGCTGACTGCGCGCCGCATGTGGAACATGGACCAGAGCGACGTGAAGCTGGCGATGTCGATCCTCGAAGGCAAGATCCCACGCATCACCGAGCTGCAGCCCGATCTGCCCGAGCCGCTGGCGGAGATCGTGGCATATGCCACCGCGCGACAGCCGCGCGATCGCTATGCGCGCGCGACCGAGATGATCGACGCGCTGGCAGGTATGTTGCGCAAGCACCCCGAGCCCACCGATGCGCGGGCCATCGCGCGCAGCGTGCGCGTGGTCAACGCGTACCTCGCGAAGACGACGACGGGCTGAAGCGCGAACATCGCGCTGTGTCTTCAGCGCGAGATAAACGGGTACGACGCCGACAACCCACCGTCGACGACGATGGCTTGGCCGTTCACGTACGACGACTCGTCCGACGCGAGGAACAGCGCCGTGTTGGCGATCTCCACGGGCTGTCCGGCGCGCAAGAGCGGATTGAGCTGGCCGATGCGCTC
>JADGRE010000223.1 GCA_017881185.1 Pseudomonadota bacterium
CTGCCCGAAGGCACACGTTTGTCTTGGGGCGGAGGCTTCGAGACGCTGCGGGCCGCGCGCGAGCGCCTGATGCTGGTCATCCCGGCGGTGCTGGTGTTGATCGGCCTCGTCTTGCTCATTCACTTCGGCGAGCGCGCGCCGGTGCTGTGGGTGCTGTCGCACGTGCCCTTTGCCGCCATCGGCGGCGTGTTCGCGCTGCTCGCCCGCGGGCTGCCACTGTCGATTTCCGCGAGCATCGGCTTCATCGCCCTGTCGGGCATCGCGGTCATGAACGGCACGGTGCTGGTCACCGAGATCCTCGCGCTCGAAGCCGCGGGCCTGTCGCCCACCGCGGCCACCTGGACGGCCACCAAGTCCCGCGCGCGACCGGTCAGCATGACCGCGCTGGTCGCGGCCCTGGGCTTCGTGCCCATGGCATTCGCCACCGGTGTGGGCTCCGAGGTGCAACGACCGCTGGCCACCGTGGTCATCGCTGGGCTCGTCAGCTCCACGGTGCTTACGCTCTTGGTGCTGCCTACGCTAAGAATTGCGTTTGCGGGCTGGTTCGGTCGGCGCGCGAAGGTGTCGTCATGAAGATATTGATCGTCGAAGACGAACCCCGGATGCGCGAGCTGTTGCGTCGCGGCTTGACCGAAGAAGGACACGTGGTCGATCTCGCCGGCACGGCAGAGCAGGCCCGGCAGAGCGCGAGCCACATCGACTACGACGTGGTCGTGCTCGACTGGGGCCTGCCGGACACGGACGGACTGACACTCTTGCGCAACTGGCGCAGCGAGGGGCTGATCACGCCGATCCTCATGCTCACGGCGCGGGGCTCCTCGGGCGAGAAAGTGCTGGGCCTGCGCACCGGCGCCGACGACTTTCTCGCCAAGCCCTTCGCCTTCGAAGAGTTGCTGGCGCGCCTGGAGGCACTGCATCGGCGCGCATCAGCGCTCGGCACGGCCACCACGCAGCTGGGCGACGTCAGCTTCGAGCGCAACAAGCGCGAGCTGCGCTGCGGCGGCCGCAGCGCCACGCTGACCGCGCGGGAGTTCCAGCTGCTGAGCGCGCTCGCCGAACAACCCGGCGAGCTGCGCACGCGCTCGGAGCTGTTGTCGCAGGTCTGGGGCCCGCACTTCGACGGTGACCCGAACGTGGTCGACGTGTACGTCGGCTACCTGCGCGCCAAGCTCGAGACGGTGGGCGCGCGGCGTGCGAGCATCAGCACCGTGCGCGGCAGTGGCTATCGTCTCGACGTGCGCGCCGGGGAATCGGCATGAAGCTCTTGCCACGCCTATTGCTGCTGGGCCTCGTGCTGCCGATGACGGGCCTGTGCGCGGCGGTGTTGATCGCGGGCTACCTGTTCCACGAGTCGCTCGTACGAGACGTCGAGCAGCGCTTGCTCGCGCAGGCCGCCGTCGAATCGGTCTCGCTCTTCGACGGCCCCGACCACAAGCCACACGTGCACTTGCCCGCTTCGCCGCTCGCTGCCGAAGTCGCGGCGTTCGCACCCGCAAGCGCGCTCTACGATCCGCACGGCCAGCTCGTGATCGCAGCGCCCGCCAACGTTCGCTTGCCGCTGCGCCCGCCGGCATCTGCAACGCCCGGCCATCCGCGCATCGACGCGCCCGACGCGCACAGCCGTGCGCTCACGGTGGGTGTCGAGCGCCCCGGCGAAGGCGTGTACACCCTGCACTTGGTCGCGAGCTTGCAGCCGGTCGACGCCACCATGCGCTCGTTCTATCGCTCGGTCGGCGCGGCCGTCGCGCTGATCGCCGCGCTCTTGTTCGCAGTGCTCTACTTGCAGGCCCGCGGCCTGTCGCGGCGCATCCGCGAGATCATCGAGTTTGTACCGCTGGTGCGTGAAGCACGCGCACCCCGCGCAACACCCGCACGCGGCGCCGACGAGCTCGCGGAGCTGGGCGCGGCCATTGCCGAGGCCACGCAGTTTCTTCACCACCAGCAGAGCGCGCAAGAGCGCTTCCTGGCCAACGCCGCACACCAGCTGCGCACGCCACTCACCGTGCTGCGCACCGAGATCGATCTCGCGCTGCGTCGGCCACGCGGCGCACCGGAGCTGCGCGAGTCGCTCGAGCAGGCCCGAAACGAAGTCGACCGCCTGACCCTGCTCGCGCGCAAGCTGCTCGATCTCGAGACGCTGCGCGTGCAACCCATCGACCTGCACGAGGTCGACTTGCGCCAGGTGCTGCACGACGTCACGCAGCGTCACGCCGAGGCAGCGCTCGCCAAACAGGTCACGCTGCAAGAGACCGGCGACACCCAGCTCACCTGCACCTGCGACCCGCTCTTGATCTCGCAGGCGCTCGAGAACCTGGTCGACAACGCCGTGCGCTTCGCGCCGCCGAGCAGCGTGGTGGAGATCGCCGGCAGTAGCCGCGCCGGAGCGTGCGTGCTGTCGGTGCACGACGACGGCCCGGGCATCCCCGAGAGCGAGCGCGCGCGCGTCTTCGAGCCGTTCTTCCGTGGCTCGGCGGAGGGCTCGCAAACTGGGCTCGGTCTCGCATTTGCAGCTGACGTGGCACGCAAGCACGGTGGCCGCGTGGCGCTGCGCAGCGTGCCGCTGGGTACGACCTTCGAGCTCGAGTTGCCGAGCGTGGCGAACCGCGAAGCGTAGGTCGTCGACGCACCTACACGACACGCGCATGCTGTTCGGAGGCTCGCTGGACAAGGTCCGAGGCCCGGGTTGTGCGTCCCCGACCGCGCTGGTTGCGCCCGAGGGAAGCCCGTCCGCACGGCTCGCCAAGCGCTTTCGTCACCAGGGAGCCGGGACGAGACTCTTGCGTCGCCGACGCAAACGCTGACCAGCCCGCGCGCAGACCTGGTGGGGCTTGTCGTGCCTGCGCGCGTGCGGCACAACCTCAGGCGTGCGAGCGATGATCCTGGACGGCACGCCCTTGGCGTTGCAACTGCGTGAGCTGCCCCAGCCCGAGCCCGCGCCAGGCCAAGTGCTCATCGCGGTGCACGCCTGCGGCATCTGCCGCACCGACTTGCACATCCTCGACGCGGAGCTGCACGAGCCGAAGCTGCCGCTGGTGCCCGGACACCAGATCGTCGGCACGGTGGCAGCACTCGGCGCAGGTGTCGACAGCTTTGCCGTGGGCGAGCGCGTCGGCGTGCCTTGGCTTGGCGCAACCTGTGGCCAGTGCCGCTATTGCCAGAGCGGGCGCGAGAACCTCTGTGCGCAAGCGCGCTTCACGGGCTACCACCTCGACGGCGGCTTCGCCGAGTACGCCGTTGCAGCTGCCAGCTTCTGCTTTCCAATTCCACCCAACTACAGCGACGAGCACGCCGCGCCGCTCTTGTGCGCCGGGTTGATCGGCTATCGCTCGCTAGTCATGGCCGGCGACGCGCAGCGCATCGGGCTCTACGGCATCGGCGCAGCGGCGCACATCATCGCGCAGGTAGCGCGCTTTTTGGGCCGCGAGGTCTACGCGTTCACTAGAGAAGGCGATCTCGCCAGCCAGGCGTTTGCACGCTCGCTCGGTGCCGTGTGGGCCGGCGCCTCGAGTGAGCGACCCCCGCAAGAGCTCGACGCCGCCATTATCTTCGCGCCGGTCGGCGCGCTCGTGCCGCAAGCGCTCGGCTGCGTCGCACGCGGCGGCCGGGTGGTCTGCGCGGGCATCCACATGAGTGACATTCCAGCGTTTCGCTACGAGCTGCTCTGGGGCGAGCGCTCCGTGCATTCGGTCGCAAACCTCACGCGCAAAGACGGCCGCGACTTTCTCGCGCTCGCCGCGCAGACCACGCTGCACACCGAAGTCACCACCTTCCCACTGGAAGCGGCCGGTGCTGGGTTACAGGCGCTGCGTGCCGGTCGCTTCCAAGGTGCAGGTGTCTTGCTCTGCCGCTGACGCGGGGTCGCGATGGGGTCGCGATCGGGTCGCGACGGAGTTGCAGCCTGGCCGGTGCGCTCAACGCGAAGCGAGAATGCGCTCGACGGCGTCGGTGCGCTCGGTCAGCGACAGCGGCTTGTAGAGCGGATCGCCGGCTCGTCGTCGATCACCAAGATCGTGACCACCGCCGTCGTCAGCAGCGGTCGACCTCGTACACGCCTTCGACCTTCTGCAAATGCCGCATCAGGTTGCGCAGCTTGCCCACGTCGTCGATGTTGAACTGAAAGGTGTTGAGCGCGCGCCCGTTGACGCTCGCGCGACAGGTGGCCTCGGTGATGTTCACGCCGTCTTCGTTGAACTGGCGCGACAAGCTGGCCAGGATGCCCGGCCTATCGGCCGTGACGATGCGCAGCATCACGGGCAGATCCACCTTGGAGCTCTTGGCCCAGCGACACTCGATGCGCCGCTCGGGCTCGAGCTCGAGCGCGCGCTCGCAGCCGCGCCGGTGCACGGTGACGCCGCGACCGCGCGTGATCCAACCCGTGATCGGGTCACCCGGCAGCGGCGAGCAGCACTTGGCGAAGCGTATCAGCACGTCGTTCATGTCGCTGATCACGATGCCTTGCTGGTTGTCGCGGCGCGTGACCTTGGCAACCGTCTTCTCGAGCAAGCTCGGCCGCAGCGACTCGTGCGCTGCCAAGTCTTCCGGCGGCGCCACCGCTTCGAGCGCCTGCTGCGCGCTCAGCCGCCCGTAGCCAATCTGGGCAAACAGCTCTTCGCTATCCTTCACCCGGAACTTCTTCACGGCCTTGTCGATGCCACCGCCCTTGATGAGCCGCGGATACGACAGGTCGCGCTTCTGCAGCTGGCGTTCCAGCAGATCGCGCCCGAGCTTGATGCTGCGCTTGCGCTCTTCATCACGCACGAAGGTGCGGATGCGCGCACGCGCACGCGCCGAGTGCACGAAGCCCAGCCAGTCCTTGCTTGGCTGCTGCGAGCTGCTGGTGATGATCTCGACGGTATCGCCGTTGCGCAGCTTGTAGCTGAGCGGCGCGATCGCCCCGTTCACGCGCGCGCCGGCGCAGTGGTCGCCGATCTCCGAGTGGATCGAGTACGCGAAGTCCACGGGCGTGCTGGCGCGCGGGAACACGCGCACATCGCCCTTGGGCGTGAACACGTAGACCTCGTCGCTGAACAGGTCGACCTTCACGCCATCGAAGAACTCTTCGGGGTCCTTGACCTCGCTCTGGTACTCCATCAGCTGACGCAGCCACTGGAACTTCTTGGCATCGGCCATCGACGGTCCGCCGCCCGATTCCTTGTAGACCCAGTGGGCCGCGATGCCCATCTCGGCCGTACGGTGCATGTCTTCGGTGCGCAGCTGCACCTCCACGCGCCGATGCTCCGGCCCGATGACCGTCGTGTGCAACGACTGGTACATGTTCGGCTTGGGCAGCGCGATGTAGTCCTTGAAGCGGCCGGGCACCGGCGTCCAGTGCGAGTGCACGATGCCCAGCGCCGCGTAGCAATCGCCGATGCGATCGGTCAGCACGCGAAAGGCCATGAGATCGTGGATCTGCTCGAACTCCGTCTGCTGCTCGCGCATCTTGCGGTAGATCGAGTACGGATGCTTCACGCGACCCATCACGCGCGCGTGCAAGCCCTCCTTGGCGATCAGCCGATCGAGATCGCGCACCACGCCCGCGATGTACTTGTCGGAGTCCTTGTGCATCTTCTTGAGCTTGCCGACGACCTCCGCGTAGGCCTGCGGGTACAGGTAGCGAAAGCTCAAGTCTTCCAGCTCGCTCTTGAGCCACTGGATACCCAGGCGCCCGGCAAGCGGGGCATAGATGTCCATGGTCTCGTGCGCGATGCGCTCCTGCGCGTCGATCGACATGTGCTCGAGCGTCCGCATGTTGTCGAGACGGTCGGCGAGCTTCACCAAGAGCACGCGGATGTCTTCGCTCATCGCGAGCAGCATCTTGCGGAAGCTCTCCGCCTGACGGTCTTCCTTCGAGCCGAAGCTGACCTTGCCGAGCTTCGTCACGCCGGAGACCAGGAAGGAGACTTCCTTGCCGAACTCGCGCGTCATGTCGGCTTCGCTGATCTGCGTGTCCTCGATGACGTCGTGCAAGAGCGCGGCGCACACGCTCGCGCTGTCCAAGTGCAGCTGCGCGATGATGTTCGCGACGCTCACCGGATGAATGAAGTACGGATCGCCCGACTTGCGCTGCTGGCCCTCGTGCGCGCGCGAGGCGAACACGTAAGCCTTGTTGATGAGCTCGATGTTCGCGCCCGAGTGGTACGCCTTGACCTGATCGAGAATCGAAGTGAGCGGCACCATGGTCTGGGAACTAGACACTGAAAAGAACGGCTCCGATCCGAGAATTGAACCTAACACCCCAAGTTAACGCCAACAACTCGCCCGGCCGCCGTGCCGGCTGCTTGGGCTGTTTGTGCGGGTTCCGCGCCGAAGATCGAGCGCTTTGGCCTGTTCGCTTCGCCCTGGTACGCTGTACGAGCTATGGCAACGCTCGTCCATGTCTTCTCCCGACACCGCCCGTTGGCAGCACGGCTGATCGCGCTCGCGGGCCTCGCGGCGGTCGCCGCCGTGCTCGCACCACGGGTGCCCCGGCCGGTGAAGGTGGACCTGCTCCTGGGCCCGGCGCATCAGGAATTCGTCGAAGTGCGGGTTGCCTATCTGCAAGAAGGCGAAGAATTGCACGGCGTCGCGTTCAATTTTCCGTCGGGCGCGCCTCCACGCGTGCACCACGAGGTGAGCTTGCCGGCGGGCGACTTCGAGGTGCACACCGAGCTGCGTCGCGCGGACGGCCGCTCGCAGGCCTGCACGCGCAGCCTGCACGCGCCTGCGACCGGCACCGTGCTCATCCCGCTCGTGGAGCGCGCGCAGTGACAGCCGTCACGCAGGCCGACGTGGGTCGCGGCGCGCATTCGCGGGTGCTCACGCTGTCGCGCTGCGGACTACTTTCGCTCAACGGGCCGCGCAAGGGCGAAGAAGTCATCGTGGAAGGGGACTGCTTCCGCATCGGCAAGAGCCCCGACAGCGATCTGGTGCTCGCCGACGCCACCGTGTCGCGTGAGCACTGCGAGATCGTGCGCGACAACAAGGGCTTTCTGCTGCGCGATCTCGGCTCCACCAACGGCACGCTGCTCGATGGCGGCGAGATCCGCGAAGGCTACCTGCGCCCCGGCGCGGTGATCAGCGTGGGCCGCGTGGAGCTGAAAGTGCGTCCGTACGCAGAGCGCGTCGACGTCATGCCCAGCGAGCGCAGCGCATTCGGCGAGATGGTGGGCAGCGATCCGGCCATGCGCGAGATCTTCGGCTTGCTCGAGCGGCTGGCAAAGACCTCGGCCAACTTGCTCGTAGGCGGCGAGACCGGCACGGGCAAAGACCTGCTCGCACGCGCAGTGCATGTGGCCAGCTCACGCAGTGCAGGGCCGTTCATCGTGGTCGATTGCGGCGCCGTGGTGGGCACGCTCATCGAGAGCGAGCTGTTCGGCCACGAGAAGGGCGCCTTCACCGGTGCGAGCGAAACCCGCAAGGGCGCCTTCGAGCTCGCAAACAAGGGCACGCTCTTCCTCGACGAAATCGGCGAGCTGCCGTTGTCGCTGCAGCCCAAGCTCTTGCGCGCGCTCGAGTCGCGGCGCATCCGGCGCGTGGGTGGACAGAGCGAGCTCGCGGTGGACATCCGCGTCATCGCCGCGAGCAACCGCAACCTGCAGCTGGAAGTAGAGCGCGGCAAGTTTCGCGAAGATCTGTACTTCCGCTTGGCGGTGGTGCCCATCCATCTGCCGGCGCTACGCCAACGCCGCGACGACATCCCGCTGATTGCGCGCAAGCTGCTGGTGAAGATCGCCAGCGAGAGCGCGCCCGATGCGCAGGCACTTTGCCTCGGCGAAGCCGCGCTCTCGGCACTGCGCGCGCACGACTGGCCCGGCAACGTACGCGAGCTACGCAACGTGCTCGAACGCGCCGCACTGATGGCCCGAGCCGCCGGCGAGACCGAGCTGCGCGCGCTGGGCTTGCCGATCGCGCCCACTGCCACAGCGACCGATCCCACCACGGTGGGCGCAGAGCCACCGAACGAATTCGACCCACAGAGCAGCTACCGCTTGACCCGCGAGCGCTGGGAAGCCGCCTTCGAGCAGCGCTACGTCAGCTGGTTGCTGGCGCGCCACGGCGGCAACATCACGCAGGCAGCGCGCGCGGCCGACATGGATCGCAAATACCTGCACAAGCTCGCGAAGAAGCACGACCTGCGCGGGGAGTAGCAGAACGTGATCGTGACTCGAGGTGAAGTGACGCCGGCGGGTGGGGGCTTGACGTGCTCGGCGGGCGCGGGTCCCTCCCGGACTCGGGCGCCGGGCTACCGCTGTCAGCTGCAACAGAGTCGAACCGCTGACGCTGCAACACGCGCAAAGCTCTGAGCCCGGCGTGGCGGGCCACGCGACGACGCACAACAGACAACCAAGCATCGAGCTCAACGCCGGTGCACGAGTCCGTGCCCGCCTCCCTCGCTGACAGGACCCTCCCGCACCCGCCTGCGCGCGCCAAGCCCCCACCCACCGGCTCGCGTCACCGCATCAAGCATCGAGCGCGGCCGACATGCCACCGCCGCAGTGCGTGCCACCGGTGACGCCGAGGTCTTCGCCACCCCAGGTGAGAGCGAACGCTGAGGTGAGCCGTGGGGCGGGAGGTTGCTGCGCGCAGGCGGGTGCGGGAGGGTCCTGTGTTCGAGGGCGCACC
>JADGRE010000224.1 GCA_017881185.1 Pseudomonadota bacterium
GGCCTCTTGTCGCGCGGCCATCCCATCGGTGCGTCGGGCCTGGCGCAGATACACGAGCTGGTGACGCAGCTGCGCGGCGAGGCGGGCAAACGCCAGGTGCAAGGCGCGCGCTTGGCGCTCGCCGAAAACGGCGGCGGTGCGCTCGGCAGCGAAGAAGCGGCCATGTGCATCCACATTCTGGAGCGCGCCTGACGCGCCACGCAATGACTCAGGCGACAACGGACGCGACCACGGGGGACAGCTCTTCACGACACGGCTCGACTCAATCACAATGCGCGGTGGAGGTAGGCGAACATGACCAGTCTCAAGGGTAAAGTGGTCGCGGTGACGGGTGCGGCGTCGGGCATCGGGCGCGCGCTCGCCGTGGAGCTGTGCGCGCGCGGTGCGCACGTCGCCATCTCCGATTTGAACGAAGGCGGTCTGCGCGAGACCGCCGCCCTGCTCGGCAGCCAAACCAAAGTCACCACGCACTTGGTCGACGTGCGCGATCGGCAAGCAGTAGAGCGCTACGCAGCCGACGTGGAAGCCAAGCACGGTGGCGCCGACGTCATCATCAACAACGCCGGCGTGGCGGTGCGCGCGACCATCGAAGACATCTCGTACGAGGACTTCGCCTTCGTCATGGACGTGAACATGTGGGGCGTGGTGTACGGCACCAAGGCGTTCTTGCCGCTCTTGCGCAAGCGTCCGGAAGGCCACGTCGTCAACATCTCCAGCATCAACGCCATGGTGCCATTCGCCAAGAACGGGCCGTACAACATGTCGAAGTATGCGGTGCTTGGCCTGTCCGAGACGCTGATGCAAGAGCTGCGCGGCTCCTCCGTGCACGTCACCTGCGTGCATCCGGGCGGCATCCAGACCAACATCGCACGCAGCGCGCGCGGCGTGAGCGCCAGCGAAGCTGCCATGTTCGATCGCGTGGCCATGACGAGCCCCGAGAAAGCCGCGAAGGTCATCTTGGGCGCCGTCAGCCGCAACAAGTCACGCGTGTACGTGGGCGCCGACGCCAAGATGATGGCCACCGCCAAGCGCCTGTTGCCTGACTGGACCGTGCAGCTGTCCGGTCTGGCTTCGCGCAACATCGCGCGCAGCTGACCCGCTTGCGCCGCGTCACTCGTGCTGTACACGTGGCAGGCGCCAAGGTGCGCCGCCGCGCGTGAACGCACTGCGCCTCACGGGGATCTTGAAATGCCCGTGGTCGCCGAGCGCGCGCAAGCAGATGCCGCGTTCCACTGGTCAGCCTCCTGCCAGGGCGCGATGGCGCGCGGCAGAAGCTGTAACTTGAGCTCCGAAGGCCGCTCGAACGCGCTGGATACTATCGCTGGACAGGCTGCGCGACATGGGTTTCTCTGCGCGTTGTGCCGCGCTCCCTCCCACGCGCCGTGATCGCGCTCGGTATCACGAGCCTGTTCTCCGATGTCGCCTCGGAGATGATCTTCCCGCTCTTGCCGGTGTTCCTGACCTCGCTAGGCGCGAGCGCAGCGGCGCTGGGTCTGATCGAAGGCGTGGCGAACGCCACTGCCGCCGGCTTCAAGCTGGCCTCCGGCTACTGGGCCGATCGCATGACCCGCAAGCGGCCGCTGGTGCTCGCGGGTTACGCAGTGGCGGCCGCAGCGCGCCCACTGGTTGCCTTCGCAGGCAGCGCCTGGCAGGTGATGGCCGTGCGCTTCACCGATCGCATCGGCAAAGGCGTGCGCTCGTCGCCGCGTGACTTGCTGATCGCCAACGCGGTGTCGCACGCGGACTCCGGTCGCGCCTTTGGCTTCCATCAAGCCATGGATCACACCGGCGCGGTGCTCGGACCGCTGGTCGCCACGCTGCTCTTGGGCCTCGGCTGGCCCATGCGTCAGGTGTTTCTGGCGGCGCTGGTGCCGGGCGTGGTGTCCGTGCTCGCGGTGCTCGTGGTGCGCGAGACTCCCAGCGATACACCCAAGCCCGCCGCCGACAGCGGCAGCGCCGCACCGGCAGTCGGCAAGCTGCCTCCGCGCTTGCGCAGCTACCTCGGCATCCTCACGCTCTTCGCGCTCGGCAATTCGTCCGACGCGTTCTTGCTCTTGCGTGCGAACGCCGTGGGCGTGACGGTGGCCGCGTTGCCCGCGCTGTGGTCGCTGTTTCATGTCTCCAAGGTGCTCAGCTCGTACCTGGGCGGTGGGCTGTCGGACCGGGTGTCGCGCCCCAAGCTCATTCTGCTCGGCTGGGTGGTGTATGCGCTCAGCTATCTGGGCTTCGGCCTCGCGCAGCATGCCTGGCAATGCTGGGCGCTGTTCGTCGTGTACGGCACCTATTACGGGCTCACCGAGCCGGTGGAGAAGGCGCTCGTCCGCGATCTCGCGCCCAGCGAGCTGCGCGGTCGTGCCTACGGCTACTACAACTTCACGATAGGCTTCAGTGCCATCCCTGCGGGCTTGCTCACCGGCTACGTGTGGCAGACCTGGAGCCCGCTGGCCGCGATGTGCACGGGCGCCGGCCTCGCGTGCGTCGCCTCCATCGCACTGTGGCTGTGGAACGGCAACGAAACGTTGCAGACGACCAGCGGCTGAAAGGCTTCAGGCCGCGTGGGTTGCGACCGCGGCACCCAGCGAGGGCAGCGTCGCGCTCGGGTTTGCGCTCGCGTTGGTGTGCGTGCTCTTGATGTAGCGCGCGTTCTGCGCCTGCCACTGTGCGATCAGGCTCGCGTCGTTCTCTTGCCAGGGGTGGAAGTCCGGCCGAAAATACGCGAAGAACGCCGGCATCAGCTTGGTGACGAGACCCTTGGTCCCAAACAGGTACCAAAGGCCCCGGGCGTTGTCGCGCAGGTCGAAGAGACGGCCTTCTTTGCGCAGCATGCTGCTGAGGTTGTGGAAGGTGATGAAAAGCAGAAGGCCCCACGCCGCCGGCGCGTTCACCACGCGCCGGAAGTAACCGCCGCCCAGGCGCTGGTAGAGATCGAAGCAGGTCGCCTTGTGCTCGGCTTCCTCCGCCGCGTGCCACGCCCACAGCGCGCGCACGTTGGGGTCCGCGCCTGCGGAGACGGCTTCGTTCGTCAGGTACTGATGCGCGAAGCCCGCGGTGAAGTGTTCGAGCGCCATGGTCGCGGCAAGCCAGCCCATCGGGTCGAGAGTGTCGGCAGCGCGGTTGAGCACGCGTGCGTAGCGGCTCTCGTACAGCGCGACATCGAAGCCGAGCTCACCGAGCATGCGGTTGAATTTCTGATGCTGGAAGGTGTGGTGCCCTTCCTGCCGCACGAACTCCGCGATCTCCTCGAGCAGCTCGGGATCGTCGATTTGGTCGCGCAGCGCCTTCGCGGAGTCCATGAAGAACTTCTCGCCGGGCGGGAACGCGGTCGAGAGCGCGCCCCAGAAGTAACTGATGAACGCCGAGCCGTCGTGCCAGCGCTTGTCGAAGCCGGTCTTCTCGAACTCGAACTCCATCTTGCGATAGGTGACGTGAACGTCACTTGGCCTGTGCGTCTTCTCAGCTTGATGCATCGCAGCTCCTCCTCCAATTTCCCACATACCAAACCGTATGTGAAATACATGCCCGCGAATTCTGCGCGCGCAAGCCGGAATCGACAGCGCGTGCACAGGTTGTGAAGCCAATTGATCGAGCGCAATGCGGCAAGTTTGCGGCAGCACAATTTGTGTGCAGGTAGCTGACGCGGCGCAAATGCTGCTGTGAGGTGAGATCATGCGAGTCCAACTGCATCAAGGTTCCAGCGAGCGTCCCGGCAACGGGGCAAGTCACGGCGCCGTCGTGGCCGCCATGACGCATCACTGCCTCGACTGCCCCGCCACGCGCGCCGGCATCTTGCATGGGCTCGTGGGCGAGAGTTCCGAGTCGTGCCAGTTCGAGTCGTTGGCGGTCGAGCCACGCGAGACCGTGCCGCTCAAGTGGTTCGGCCGTTTCGCGCTCGGCATCGTGCGCCGCGGCCTGCTGATCCGTCAGCGCACCGATGCACGCGGTCGCGTGACCGCGGTGGATGTCGTCGGGCCGGGCGGGTTGTTCCCCGTGGAGCACCAACGCAATGGCGCGCAGGACGGCAGCATGGCGGCCGGTTACGCGGCGACACGCACGCTGATCTGTCTGTGCGAGCCCGAGTCCGTCAACGCGGGCCTGGTCGCCGGCGGAGACACCGCGGTCGATCTGAGCAAGCTCTACCTCGATGCGCTCTACCGCATGGAGCGCCTCGCCGATGCGCGCGCTCGCCCCAACACCGACTCACGCGTGGCCGCGCTCTTGTGCGCGCTCGTCGACACGCTCACACCCAGCGCCGAGCCCACCGCGCGCGTGCCCGCAGGCTTCTTGCAGCGCGACCTCGCAGCGCTCTTGTCGATGCGGCACGAGTCGGTGTGCCGCGTGCTGCGCGCGTTCGCAGACAATGGGCTCATCTCGCGCGACGCCGAAGGTATCCAGCTGCTCGATCGCGCGCAGCTCGCCGCAGTGTGAGACCCCACCGGCGATCTGCTGCCAACCTGCGCGACAAAGCAAAGCCGCCGCGTGAGCTCTGGCTGAGCCCAGCGGCGGCTTGTGCACCCTGTACGACTGCAGGCGTTACTGGACGACAACGACGAAGTTGCAGAAGCCACCGATGCAGGTGTTCTTCGGCTGGCCCTTGGCAGGCGGGCAGCAGTCGGCGTCCTTGTTGCAGCGCTCGTTGGTCTTCGAGCACATGGGCACCATGTCGGTGCAGTGGCCCACGGGCGGCTTGTCGAACTCCTGGTTCTTCTGGTCCGGCGGGATGAAGCAGTAGCCAGAGCAGCAGTCGAGACCGCTGGTGCAGGTGCTGCTGTCGCTCGACTTCGTGCACGGGTTGAGCGTGGTGAATGCGCGTACGTTGCCCGATTCGGATTGCCCGTCGAGGAAGAACGGCGGGTTGCTGAGGTCGGGGGTTCCCATCTGGAACTCTTGCGGGCTGCCCACTGGGCGCAGCGCCGTGACCCAGATGCGCTTGGTCTTGGCGTCGTCCTCGGCGGGGCCGGTGGACAGGAAATAGGTGTCGCTCTTCAGAAGGTCCGGGTAGACCTTGTTGCCGTAAGTGCGCTTGGAGGTCCAGAACACCCAGAAGTAGCCGCCGAGCGCGACCGGCATCACCGTCGGGTAGTAGTTCTGGGTGGCGTCGCCGGCCGCGGGGCCCTTGTTGGCCTTGTCCAGGCGCACGGTCTTGCCCGACGCCAGGTCGACGTACCAGAGCTCGCCCTGCGCGGTCATGCTGCGACCGGGGAACGCGCTGGTGAAGTCAGGCTGGTCGATCAGCAAGAACACGACGCCCTTGCCGTCGGGCGTGAAGAACGGCCACGCCGGATAGCACGGACCGCTGCACGCACCCGTGGGTAGCTGCCCAGTCTGCGCGACGCCCACGAGCGCGGGCGTGCACATGTTCGGATCGGTGATGAGGCCGGCGCCCATGGGCATCGGCGCGTACGGCAGACTCGGGTCGGGGCCGAGCTTGGAGACGATGACCTTCAGGTTGGAGAAGGTGTTGGTCCCGGCGTCGTAGTCCATCATCGCAAGCTCGCGACGATCGGTGCCGCCGCCGCTGGCGGCGGGCTTGGCGTGGTTGAACACCACGTGTTTGCCGTCCACCGAGAACTGCGGCATCCACATGTACCAGTCCTTGTTGAGACCGTTGGCATGGGTATCCATGCCGGTGGCGGTGTCAGCCAGCTTGGCGGTGGTCGGGCCTTCCACGAAGGGCATGTTGTTGGGTGCGCGCGGCAGCGTCTCCGCTTGGTTCGTGCATTGCGGATTGCCCATGGTCAGCATCTTCTTGCCGTCGGGGGACAAGCCGCCGAAGTTCGCGCTCACGATGGCCGCCTTGGCTGTGGGCTGCAAGCTCGACGTGACTGGGTACGAGCTCACCTGGAACGAGAACACCTTGGCGAGGCCGTTGCCGCCGTAGTCGTGGCGCGAAGCCACCAGCGTCGAGCCATCGAACGAGAGCGAGTGACACGAGATGCACGGGCCGGTGCCCTTGATGGTGTTCTTGGGCGTCGTGTCCTGCAGATACACGTCGGACATGGTCTTGCCCAAGGTGAGGCGCATCACGGCGCCCTGGTTGGGGAACATCGCGCCCGGCGCGTTGTACGTGTTGTAGTAGACGGCGCCCAGCAGCGCGCCCTGAGCGATCGTCCAGTTGCTGGTGCAGCTGCTCACGTTGCCACCGCTGACGATGTTCAGATCCACGACGAGCGGGGCGTTCAAGGAGCGCGAGACGATCTTGTTCCAGGCGTCTTGCGGGATCTTGAGCGAGCCCGGATTGCTGCCCTTGGCGGCGAACTGGTAGTCGACGTTGGCCTGCATCGCGTAGTGCACGTGCACGTACGCCGCGTCGGCCATGCCGTTGTACATGATCTCGGGCGAGGGCAAGCCGCGCGGGAACACCGTGCCCTTGTACGGGTAGACCATGTCGGTGGTGCAGGCGCCGCCACCCTTGCGCAGCTTGTCGAGCGTGGCGGGATCGAGGCCAGCCATGCCGGTGTCGTCTTGCATGAAGGTCGGTTGGATCACCCCGGGCACGCCGCCATCGGACAGCATCATCATGCCGGTGGTGCCACCGACCACGCTGCCGTTGCCGCCGAAGCTCCCAGTCGTGCCGGCGCCGCTGGCTGCGCCGGCCACACCCGTGCCCGCGGTACCACCCGGGCCCGTCTGCCCAGACTTGTTGGGCGCCGCCGCCGAACAACCGGCCGCCGCAAGCGCCAGACAACACACCGACAGACACACGAGCTTGCCCTGCTTCTTCATCCTCGACTCCATCGCGCGACCCACACGCCGCGCGCGACGCAAACGCTTACCCCAAGGGGTGTACTGAGATTGCACATGTAGCACGCACCGCGCCTCTTCACCAGCTCTCCACGAAGTGTCTAATAGTCGTGTCAAGGGCTCACGCAAAGTGGATTGCGCGCGGACAATCTTAAATGCTTAGTAATTACAGCTGGTTACTGGCCCGCTTCAGTTTCAGGGTGTGAAACCGGCGCCAGACACCACCGCGGCGATCCGATCGAGCTCGGCGTCCAGATGGGCCGACCAGCTGCGGCTGTGGCCTTGCCAGCCGAGCCGGCGCAAGAAGCGTTCGCGGTAGTGCGTGTTCTCCAGCGCCCCATGCAGATACAGGCCCCACACGTTGCCTTGCTGCCAGCCGAGCCCGTCGTGCAGATGCGCGCGCGCAGCCGGACCTGCTTCGGTGTGCCCGTGGTGGATCTCGTAGCCGTGCAGCACGCCGCCCTCGACACAGCCGACCTCGCGCTGACGCGTGGTCTTGTCTGCGTGCAGGGTGGTGCGCAGGTCGAGTAGTCCCAGGCCAGTGACGTCACGTCCAGACTCGAGACCCAACGGGTCGCAGATGCGTTCACCGAGCAGCTGCAACCCTCCGCACACGCCGAAGATAGTCGTGCCGCGTTCCGCCGCGCGCACCACTTCTGCAGCCAGGCCCGTGTGCCGCAAGTAGTCCAGGCTCGCCGCGGTGTTCTTGCTGCCCGGCAAGAGCACTGCGCGGTAGCTGCGAAGGTCCGTGTGCTCGCGGATCGGCACCACGTTCACGCCGGGCTCGTGCAGCAGTGCGTCGAACTCGTCGAGGTTGCTGGCGTAGGGGTAGGCAAGCAGGGCGATGTTGAGCTCGTCCGCTGCCAGCACCGCGCGATGATGCAGCGTGTCTTCCTCGGGAAGCTGGTGGCGCACGTAGGGCACGATGGCCACGGTCGGCACGCCGGTACGCTCTTGCAACCAATCCATGGCGTTGCCGAGCAGCAAGGGATCGCCGCGAAACTTGTTCAACACGAAGCCCGCGATCAGTGCGCGCTCCTCGGGCGCAAGGCACATGAAGGTGCCGAGCAAGTGCGCGAATGCACCGCCGCGATCGATGTCCGCCACCAGATACACCTTGGCGTTGCACTCGAGCGCGATCTGCATGTTGACCAGCTCGCTGTCGCGCAGGTTCACTTCCGCCGGGCTGCCTGCGCCTTCGATCACCAGTTGCTCGTGGTCGCGCAACAGGCCGTGCAGCGCGTCGCGCACGATCGGCCACAAGAGCGGCTTGCGCTCCAGCCACGGCGTGGCCGTGATCTGCGGATCGAAGCGACCCAGCACGATCACCTGTGAGTGCGTATCGGCGCTCGGCTTGAGCAAGATCGGATTCATGCGCACCTCTGGCGTGACGCGCGCGGCCAACGCTTGCAGGTACTGAGCACGGCCGATCTCGAGGCCTTCGCTCGTCACCGCGGCGTTGTTGCTCATATTCTGAGCCTTGAACGGTGCTACGTCGACGCCACGATCACGCAATTGTCGGCACAGCGCGCTCACCAGGAACGACTTCCCGGCGTCGCTCGTGCAACCCATGATCATGATCGCTCGCCGCGCCATGCGGCGTGCACTCTACTGCTGAAACGACAGCGGGCATATGTCGGCGAGGCGGCCGGCTGCTGCGCGCGGCTGGGCGTAAGGCCTCGTGCACGAACAAGTGATCCTGTTTCGTCGTGCTCGGCGAGCAACGTCTAGCGCCAAACGTTCTGTCACCGGCTCATTTGTTCGTGCATGG
>JADGRE010000225.1 GCA_017881185.1 Pseudomonadota bacterium
AAAGGCACGCGTGCAGCCGCGCATGCAGCCCGCAGCGTGGCCTCGTGCTGCGGCGCGAACGACACCACCGCGCGCGACGGCTCCTCGCTGAAGAGCTTGGCCAGCTCGCGTGGGCCGGCCAATCCTACTCGCTGGAGATGCAGACGTCAGTGCACCAGACGCTCGAGCAAGCGGCGCGCGCACAGGCGCAGGTGCGGTGAGCGCGGCTGGGCGAGCTGGCGCCGGTGATGCGTACGGGTGCCGCCGAGGGAACCGAGCTCCGCGCTCAGCCCTTGGGTTGCGGTCGGTATGGCCAGATCTGACCGGATACGCTGATGGCCGTCGTCGTGATGACGGTGGCTGGCATCATCCGACCAGAGGAGTGTTTCATGGTCTTGTGGGTAGTCTTCACCACGGGCGCGAGGTCTTGGGTCGGTATGGTGTGCCGCTGGACCCGCTTTCCCAAAGGCTTCACTTGTTGTTCCAGAATGATCAGATGCTGCGTGCCAAGTATGGCGTCCACGATCGCGGTGTGATGCGGGCGAAGAGCCTCCACTTCCGTCTCGTCGACACTGCCCGAACCGTCAGCGAAGGTGACGTCCACGGTGGTGCTTGTCGTCACGACGAAGTCCCGGAACTGCAGAACGTCGCCGGGCCGCACATCACTTACGTCGATCGGGTCACCCCACTCGTAATCGTCATCCAGACCCGTCGTGGTCGAGCTATCCGCTCCAGCGTGTCGCAGGGCGCGATCGGCGAGATCCCAGCACTCCCCGGCGCCCACCTGTTGATGCAGCTTGCCGCGCGCCCATATTAGGACTTTTTGATTGATGGTGTCTGGCATGATCTTGGCTCCGGGGTTCTCAGACACACTCACCAAGCGCGTGGCTTCACTCCCGCGAGGTCATGCCGGCCATGCACCGTTCCAAGAGGAAGCGCCGCGCTTGCTCGAACGTCGTGCACTGAGTGTCGATTGTGAACTCGAAGTGCACGGGCTGCCCGGGCGGAGTGAGCGGTTCCAGCCTGCAGGTGCACACGCTTGCATCGCACCTGAGTTCGACGAGTCCGTCACCTGGAGTGCTCTGTCCGTGGTGCTGAACGCACTCAGCGTCCAGCGAGCAGGAGCCGGCCAGCGTCACGGGTCCTGGGCCGCCACCTGGGAGCTTCGCAGCGTGCCTGTGTTTTTCGATCTCGCCGGTGTGCAGAACACAGCCTGAGAACACAGGCCGAGCCACACCAGCATCATACGAGTCGGACATGGCAGGCGAAGCAGTGGGTTTCACTCGAGGTCGGTCAGCTAGTCTCTCGGATGGGACCTGCGCCGCGCGGATTGGCGGCTTGCTGGATGCCGCGCATCCACACGCGAGCAACGCAAGTAAGACTCGCGCCCCAGCCCCGGCCATCCATCCGCGCACGCACATCGCGACCCACCTTCGGCTTGAGCACCACGCTAGCCCCGAGCTTCGGGCAACGTCGTGCAGCGAGTCAACTGCCATGGGTCCGTCGAATTCTTCGTTCAGAGAAGCAGGCCGGAGCTATTGCCACAGGAGCCTGTGGTCGGCGAGAAGGCCTGTGCCGCGCTCTCGTTCGCAACCGCGATGGCGAAGATTCCTTCGTCCATTTCCGCGGTTTCTTACGGTACGCTCCTTAGTCGTGCGCGAGCATCCAGTACGTCTTTTCGTCCAGTCCTAGCTCGGCGCAGAACACGGCCGTATCCTGCTGTGGACTTGTCAGGCGCGGCCGCCGTCGCTCCAGCAACAGTCCCTGCAGGCTGCGAACGCAATGCATGCCCTGCCGTCGTCGCGACAGATAGAGTTCGTCTGTAGCCGATTCCGGAAAGGGATCGCCGGCAAGCCAGTGCTTCGACTGCTCGGAGCAGCGCCGCCGTCAGCAGCAGGCGATGAGCGTGGCGTCGTCGGTGAGGCCCGCGGCGTCAATGTGCACGCATCGGCGAGCGTGCACGGTCGCGACAAGGCACAAGTGGAGCGTCTGTGCCGTTACCTGATGCGCCCGGCGCTGTCGCAACGCGCTTCGTGACACCCGAAGGGGTGAGAGCGCTTGCATGAGTTGCCCGACGGCAGGTTGCAGCTGCTCTTGAAGAAGCCCTGGCGCGACGGCACCACGTCGGTGGTGTTCGAGCCGCAGGACTTCCTGGCGCGCCTCGTGGCAGCCATCCCGCCGCCGAGAGCTCATTTGTTGAGGTTTCATGGCGTGCTCGCCCCTAACGCGAAGCTCCGCTCGCTGGTGACCGAAGGGGTGCGCTCGTGCCATGGCTCACCCCTTCGGGTGTCACACCCCTTCGGGTGTCACGAAGCGCGTCGAAGCGCGTCACGCCGGTCTCGCTCCGCAGCCGCCGCCATTGGCTGCGCGACCGGAGCGAGCTCACCCCTCGCAACTGCGGCTAGTGCTGGACTGAGCTGCACCACCACGCTCCCACGGCCGCCACGCGCGGCCTGCAGCAGACGCGGAGGTGTGAGGGAAGGGTTCCGGTGGGGGCGCATAGGGACAGTGCCACGCCAGCCAGGCGCTTGCAGCGGCTGGTGCAGTGCCAGGCGAGGGTTCCTGGCGCTGACGCAGGCAGGTCGCGGCAGCCGGCGCTTGACATCCCGAGGGGGAAATTCGAGGGTTATTTGTCTCAGGCGCAAGCACGCTATGGCGTAGCGCAAGCGTACCGTGCGCTTGGCGTGCGGCTCGACGAAGCGCGCGCGTTGCGCGAGTTCTTGCAGTTGCATCCGCGTAGCTTGCGCGCGCCGCTGGCTGCCGCGCGTCTGCGTGTGCTCGATACGCGCTGAGTCTAGAACCGCCCGCTCCAGACGGTGCTAAACGTGGCGGGGCCAAAGCGCAGCGCGACTCTTTGCTCTGCACCGGTGCGGCCGCCTCGCAGCCAGTAGGCCACCGGCACCGCAGCGAACGGCAGCCCCGCTTCGACGAGCAATCCGCCAACCCGCGTGGTTGCGTCGAGATCAGTGCAGCGCCCCAGCACGTCGTAGCGCGAGCACTTTGCGTGCGTGATCAGCAGTGCCGTGCCTGCCACGACGGTGGCCGCCCCGATCGCGCCCAGCGCGAGCGACCACGCGGGAGTGCTCGCGTGCTCAGGCAAGAGCCACGGCAGCGCCAGCGTGGATAGGGCCGCGCCAGCGGCCCCGACGCCGAGCGGAACTGACTCGAACCCATCCAGCTCGGCACGCGCGCGGGTAGCATCGCGCCCTTGATCGACCTCTGTTCGGTACGCCCGCTCAAGATGAAGTTGATAGCCCCACAGCCCAAACGCTGTCGCCAAGCCTGCGACGCCGCTGCCGCCGAGTACCACGCCCAGCAGGTTGGGACGGGGCGCAGGCGTCGTCGCCGAAGCAGCTGACTCATCTGCGGCTTGCGTCGTCGCCGCCGTGAGCGGCGTGGCTGCGTCTGTGCGCGGCGCTGCAGACGCCAGCGGTTGTAACACGATCTCAAGCCGCGTCGTGCGTCCGCCTTGAGCGCTCAATGCGCGTCGCTCGGGCCGGTAGCCGTCCGCTTCGATCTCGAACATGTGGTCGCCCACCTGCACCACTAGGTGACCGCCGGCGAGGGCGACGGGCACGCCATCGACCAGCACGCGCGCCGCGGACGGTTGCAGCGCGAGCTCGATGTCATCCAGGAACACCCGCGTCCGCGCCAGCAGTGCTTCGGTCGACGTACGCATCTCGCCATCCAGGCGTCGCTCGTCAGCTGCAAGCGCGTCGCGCAAGTAGTCTGCTGCGACGCCGTAGTGCTGCAGCTCGAACTCGACCACCCCCAGACCGCGCAAGGTTCGCGCGTTGGGGTAGAGCGCATGTGCACGCACGAACAGGGCCCGCGCCTCGGCATAGCGGTGCCCGTCGAACTCGGCGAGTGCCTGCGCAATGGTTTCGGTGTAGGCCGGCGGTGGATCGTGGGGCTGGGCGGCGACGGTGCTGACGAAGAGCGCAACGCCGATGATCGCGAGCCCGATCTGGTGGAGAGAGCTCGGTCCGCGTGGCATCTGCGCACCCGGCTTGTCCGCCGTGGAGCAATTAAGGTGGGCGAGGCTCATGGAGCGACCACGTCCATGTCGATCGCTGCTCCGACCGTATTGAAGAGCACGTCGCTGGTGCTGGAAAGCTCGGCGACGATACGCGGCCTCGCGCTCAGCCGCGCCGGCATCGGACCGCACCCTCCGTAGATGTCTGGTCGATACGCGCACCGCTGATTCGCGCTGAGCTGCCAAGAGCAGGTCATGTCGAAGCTGGCTCCGACCGGGACGTCGGCGGCACCGCCCAAAGCACGCGCGCAGCTTGGTGAGCTCGGATTGATGTCGACCGCTCCGGCGTCGGGATCGACAATGCGCAACCGGGCCACGACGGCTTGCCCGGCCAGGCTGGCTCCGGTCGTGTTGCGTGCGCGCACGTGAAACCAGTTTACGCCGGTTAGCGAGATTTGCTCGATCGCCGGATCGCCCGTCGAGATGTCGGTGGCACTGAGACTGACGCCGCGCGTACAGGGCTCGTCGGCGAGCGTGACGCGGTTCCACGGCGTCGTCATCGGGTCCGGATACAACCCGATTGTTTCATCGACGGCGCCAGCACCGGTCGGCCATTTGTAGCGCACCATGCTTGCGCCGGCGTCCTCGACGTGCAGCTCATACCACATGCGAAAACTGTCAGGCAGCGGCAGACCCGCGGCCGGGTTCGACGCTGGTGACGCTGTGCCGATCGGTACGCGCAGCCGGACGTTCCAGCGCGTGCACAAACCAGTTGCGCAGGTTGCACCGAAGCGCACGTCGCTCGTTACCCACGGGCTGACGGGCAGAACGATGTCCCAGTTGATGCCGGTGCCGGAGTTTCGATAGCGCATCTCCGCCGTGAAGGCGCCTGCGGCACTCGTCCCGTCGGCAACGCTTGCGCCCGTGTTGCGCACGATCTTTATGATGTTGCCGCTGCTGGTCACGGGGTCCCAAAACCCCACGAACATGTAGTCCTGGTTGCCCGACGAGCCTCCGGAGTCGGCTTTCACGTCCCACGACAGCACGAGGTACTTCTGACCCGAATCGACGTAGTAGAGAGCGCGAAATTGCGCGTCGTTGTTCACGTGCCCGTAGCTCATTGCGCCTTGCCAGCGCAGATCGTCCATCGCTGCAGACTGCCCGTCCCACCACGCCGGCACCTGATCGACGCTCACGCTCGGGATTGGAATCGGCGCACAGGTGTCGGCGCTCGCGCACGCCTTACACTGGCAGCTGAACGATCCGGACGTGTTGGAACAGCTTGCATAAGCGCCGCACAGCTTCGGTTGGTCTTTGCATTCGTCGATGTCGACGCAGCCGTTAGCTGCAGTCCTCTTGTACCCGCTCGGACACACAACCGCCGCGTCATCTGCGCCCGCGTCTGGACTGCGCGAATCCATGCACGAAGCGCTCGCGCAGGCGTCACCGGGACGCGAATGACTGCCGGCATCGCGCTGGGCGTCGTCGACACTCGCGTCGCTGGCGTTGCGTGTGCCGGCGTCAACTTTGGCTGACGCTTTGCGACACCTCGCATCCATGTGCTTCGCATCGCTCGCGCATTGAGGACAGCGTGCGTCGAACGGTTGACGCGTGCAGTTGATCGTGGGCGGCACGCACGCGCTGCAAGCGAGCATGAAGAAACACGCCCACAGTGCCGCGTCAGCCCTATCCAACGAACGACGCATCCGATGTCCTCCCGCGACAGGCGCGCGAGCCTACGTGCTTCATGCAACTGCGTCCACGACAAGCGCGAATGGGAGCATAGTCCGGACGAAAGGGGTATTGGTCTTTCCGTTCCGGGTGACATATTACCACTTGTAGACGGCCGATCGTTTCCGTAGAAAAGTGACCATCGATGTTGCGATGCTGAGCTCGCATCGCGGGCGGATTCAACGCTTCTTGGCGGGACGACGCGGTGAGCTAGCCGGCTTGTCTGGCGAGTCGTCGCGCTCGAAGTGATGACCATCGCGCCAGGAGTCGCGACGGCACCACGTCGGTGGTGTTCGAGCCGCAGGACTTCCTGGCGCGCCTGGTGGCAGCCATCCCGCCGCCGAGAGCTCATTTGTTGAGGTTTCATGGCGTGCTCGCCCCTAACGCGAAGCTCCGCTCGCTGGCGGTGCCTCGCCCACCGGCTGTGCCCACCGAGCCGGTTCAGCTGCGGCTCTTCACCAACGACGTTCCGCCGCAGCCGGCGCCACCCGCTGAGCGCGATCCGCGTCCGCCGCCCTACAAAGGCCGTCATCCGTGGGCTCAGCTCATGCGTCACGTCTTTGCGATCGACGTGACCACCTGCGTCCACTGTCAAGGCCGCATGACGCGCTTCGACGCGCTTCGTGACACCCGAAGGGGTGTGATACCCGCAGGGGTACGCTTGCGCGAGTTGTGCACCACGCCGGAAGCCATCGCTCGTGCCATGGCTCACCCCTTCGGGTGTCACACCCCTTCGGGTGTCACACCCCTTCGGGTGTCACACCCCTTCGGGTGTCAAGAAGCGCGTCGAAGCGCGTCGAAGCGCGTCACGCCGGTCTCGCTCCGCAGCCGCCGCCATTGGCTGCGCGACCGGAGCGAGCTCACCCCTCGCAACTGCGGCTAGCGCTGGACTGAGCTGCACCACCACGCTCCCACGGCCGCCACGCGCGGCCTGCAGCAGACGCGGAGGTGTGAGGGAAGGGTTCCGGTGGGCGCGCATAGGGACAGTGCCACGCCAACCAGGCGCTTGCAGCGGCTGGTGCAGTGCCAGGCGAGGGTTCCGGGCGCTGACGCAGGCAGGTCGCGGCAGCCGGCGCTTGACATCCCGAGGGGGAAATTTGAGGGTTATTTGTCTTAGGCGCTCTTAGGCGCTCTTCAAGCTCGCCCATTGGCGCTGGTCCGCATAAGATGTCGCCCGTCAACTGGTCCACGCACGCGGAGGCGCCTATGCGTCGGATACTCGTCGTGCTCGTCACGTTGACTGCCGGATGCCAGACCAAGGGCTGCAATGTCGACCTTTCGCAGCAGGTGAAGCCATGCGACGAGCAGATTGCGACAGACGTCGCGGGGGCGCTTGGCGATCTCACGAACGAGCTCTCCAACGTCGACTCTGCCGCAGCTGCCTTTCGCCAGGTGCTGGTGCTTGGAAGCCTGGGCGGGGTGTCCGATCTAGTGGGGAGCCGCGACGCCGGGGCGAACTGGACGTCCCTAGCGACCTTTGGGGTAAGCACCAACGCCATCTATGCCGCGCAACCCGACGGCACCTTCAGATACGGTGGCAGCGACGACTCGCTGATCGTGCGCGTCTTCGATCCGTCCGACGCCGCCCAAGTGAGAGAAAAGCTGCTTTCCCTCGACACGTACTTTAGCGGGGTATCGCTCGTCGTGGACGTGCCCGTTGCGGACTTGGTCAAGAGCCCGTCACAGGTTGCTCACTTCACGCTGGCGTGGCAGGCACCCGGACCGAGGGCCAGCGTCATCGACCCAGACCATAGGCTCGCGAGCCCCATCTCCTTCGACACTTCGCTTAGCGCGCTCGGCGCACCCGGCCCCATTGCGGGCCTCGAATTCCTCGATGCGCTCCTGGACTACGAGACCGAGTGGTCTGTCAGCTTCTCCAGAGAGGTGGGGAAGAGAGGCTTCTCTTTCTCCGCGCAGCTGCCGCTTACGCAGCTCACCTACGAGGTCACGGGTGAGCGGCTGAGCTTGCGACAGCGCGGACAAGGGGAACCGGAGAAGCTCTCGTTTAGCGTCTTGGACGCCAGTAACAATGCTCAGACGCTGCATGCGACAGCGGACCTTCGCTACGTCTATTCGGACGGCCTTCTCGGGACCGTGACATACGACATCACCGCCCAGACCGCGCACAGGCACACAATCGACACTTACGGGACACCGACTGATGCCGACGGCGGCACAGCTGCGGCCTCCGACACGGTCACGTCAACCGTCACAGTCTGCCAATGACCGCTGGCGGCGCTCGATGACGACCGGATTGATGCAGCTTACGAGCCACCAGACGCACCGAGGTCGTCAGGCCTTCGGCCGCTGCACGCGCAGGCCCGTGAACGCGTGGCGCTAGCCGGGGAGCTTGGAACTCCGTCCCGGCGACAGGGGGCGGTAGCCAGTATTCATAGGTAGGTACCTAACGATCAGGTCGTCACCGGGCGATAGCCGGCATAACCACCACCCAGTCTGCCAGCCGCCCAGCCCCGCGTCACCCGCCTGAGCAGCTACACCCCTGGCGGCGGTAGGCCGGCACCCGTCACATCGATGGAGCCGCTGGACCCGACCGTCGCGTTGCCAGTCACCGTCAACGAGATCCCCTGCGTGTAGCGCACGTCGTGCGTCAGCTTGCCGTCTACTTGCAGCGCCGAGAGCGTGTTGTTGCCGTTGATCACACCACTGTGGTTGAGGGTCACGCCAGTGGCCACCGTCAGACTGCCACTGCTGATGGTGAGTGAACCGCGGTTGACGAACGTGCCGCCAGTCACGACGCTCGAGTCGAACACCGGCATCGTT
>JADGRE010000073.1 GCA_017881185.1 Pseudomonadota bacterium
GATGCAGTCGTTGTCGGCTTCGTCTTCGTCGATGTGCAGGTCGCAGTCGTCGTCGATGCCGTTGCAGCGCTCCGGACAGACCTGCGTGCACACTTCGTCGTTCTTGTTCGGGTTCGGGTGGCACATGCCACCGCCGCCCGCGCCGCTGGTCCCGCCGCCACCGCCGCCACCGCCTATGCCGCCCACGCCGCCCGCGCCGGCGTGACCGCCATCGACACCTGCATCCGGCACGCCGGAATCGCTGCCCGCATCCGCGACGAACATGCCGCCACCGTTACCGGCGTCGCGGCTGTTGTGCTTGTCGGCCTTTAGCAAGCCGGCGTCGTACGAGCTGCAGGCGGTGACTACGCAGACTCCGCAAAGCGCGAGCCAATGGTGTCGACCCACCGATCCGAGAGTCATCTACACCCCTAATCTAAAGCACGAAGCTTATCATGACACGAAGACGAACGCACCAGATGGTTAGTCGGTGGAGATCGTGTGCGCGGGAGTTGAGGGGTAAGCGGGGATGGGCATCCATCGCAAGCTGCCCACACCTAGCGCTTCAGCGTTACGGCAGAGTGAGCCGACGGGGCGGCCACGAGCGTTGTCTTTGGCCGTTGACCGACGCGCCGCGTGTGTCGACCGGCGTGCGCTTGCAATGGGGTAGCATTACAACAAGAAGTTATAGCGCGACGTTCCCGCACTCGGGCTTGCGCGAGTGACACCGAGCCGAGGGGTGTTGGGAGTCGATGGGGCGGGCGGGGGCGTCGACCCACCGTTACCCAACACCCCGCCCGCCAAGCTTGCCCTCTGCGCACTGCCGTCCGGAGCGAGAAACGTCCCGATTGACCACGCTTCTCAAGCTTGCTACGCAGCGCCCGGAAGTAGGTCGTCGATGTCGTCTAGTTACCCGCCCGCGCCGTCGGTCGCGAAAGAATCCTGTAAAGTCCTGCTGCTCGAGAATATCCACGAGAGCGCCGCCGAGATGCTCTCGGCCGACGGATTTCAGGTCGAAACACTCAAGACGGCGCTCTCCGAGAGCGAGCTCCGCGAGCGCCTCGCCAACGTCCAGTTGCTCGGTATCCGCAGCAAGACGCAGGTCACGGCCGCGGTGCTCGCGCAGGCCAAGCAGCTGATCGGCGTCGGCTGCTTCTGCATAGGCACCAACCAAATCGATCTGCTCGCAGCCAAGCGCGCGGGCATCGCCGTGTTCAACGCACCGTTCAGCAACACCCGCAGCGTGGCCGAGCTCGTCGTCGCCGAGGTCATCATGCTGGCGCGGCAGCTCGGGGACCGCTTGCGTGAGGTGCACGTGGGCAAGTGGCGTAAGATCGCCACCCAATCGTACGAGGTGCGCGGCAAGACGCTGGGCATCGTGGGCTATGGCCACATCGGCCGGCAAGTCGGCGTGCTCGCGGAGATGTTCGGCATGCGCGTGGCCTATTACGATCGCGCCACGAAGTTGCCCATGGGCAACAACCGCGTGTGCGCCACGCTCGAGGCGCTGCTCTCGGAGTCCGATTTCGTCACCCTGCACGTGCCCGCCACCACCGAGACGCACGAGATGATCGGCGCAACCGAGCTAGCGCAGATGAAGCCTGGCTCGTACCTGCTCAACGCCAGCCGCGGCACGGTGGTGCAGATTGCCCCGCTGGTGGCTGCGCTGCAATCCCAGCACCTGGCGGGCGCGGCGATCGACGTGTTCCCCGAGGAACCCGAGTCGAACGTCGACGATTTTCGCACGCCACTGCAAGACCTGCCCAACGTGATCCTCACGCCGCACATCGGCGGGTCCACGGGCGAGGCCCAGGCCGCGATCGGCCGCGAGGTCGCGACCTCGCTGCTCAAGTTCTACAACTCCGGCACCACCACCGGCTCGGTGAACTTCCCGCAGCTCGAGCTGCCGCAGCCGCCGGGGACACACCGCATCGTGAACGTGCACCAGAACGTGCCGGGCGTGCTGCGCGACGTCAACCGCATCGTCTCCGAGCACAACGCGAACATCCACAGCCAGATGCTGGCGACCGACGCCGACATCGGCTATCTCATCATGGATCTCGACGAAGACCTGGCCCGCGCGGTGCACGATGGCGTCGCACGCCTGTCCACGAACATCCGCACGCGCGCGCTGTATTGAGCCGTTCGCAGTGAGCCTGGGAGCAACCGGGGTCACGGATCGCTGTCGAGAAAATCTCGCTTGCTGCTCGCTCTGGCTTATCCTGTGCGCGTGGTTCGGCGTTCCGGCCGACACCGCTTCAACGCTTTTCTACCAACGACAGGATTCGACACATGGCCAAGGGACAAGAGAAGAAGAAGGTGAACAACGCGACGAAGCTCTCCGTGAAGGAGAAGAAGGCCAAGAAGAAGGAAAAGAAGGCCGCCAAGTAGGCCTCTTGCTTCGCCGTGAGTGCGCCGAGCCTGGCGCGTGTCGTGCAGCGGGCGCCGTCGTTCTCGCCCCGCCAGCGCGCTTGTCGGGCTCGGCGCACAACTTCGTGTCGCTGCAGGCGTGCGTGCTTGGCGCCACCCGTGGAGTGCGCGATGCTGCGCCAGCTCCATGGCATTGACCGCCACCCTCTACACGCTGCGCATCGCACTCAGCGACTCCGATCGCGGCGTCTACGAGAGCTTCGAGTTGCGTGTCGCGCAGCATCCTTCCGAGACGCTGCCGTACCTGCTCACGCGGGTGCTGGCGTACTGCCTGCTCTGGGAGCCCGAGATCGCGTTCTCCAAGGGGCTGTCCACCACCGACGAGCCAGCCGTCTGGGTGCGCTCGCTCGACGGGCGCGTGCAGCTGTGGGTCGACGTCGGCCATCCGAGCGCCGAGCGCTTGCACAAGGCCAGCAAGCTCGGCGCGCGCGTGGTGGTCTGCACCTACCAGGATCCGAGCGTGTTGCTCCGTACGCTCGCCGGCGAGCGCATCCATCGCGCCGAACAAATCGAAGTAGTCAGCATGCCCAGCAGCGTGCTGTCCGGCCTAGCGCCAGTGCTCGCCAAGCGTATGGACTGGGAGGTGGTCGTCACCGGTGGTCAGCTCTACCTGACCACCGCCGGTCAGACCTATGAAGGTGCGATCGAGCGCGGTCCGCTCGTGCCGAGCGAGTGAAGCGAACGCCTCACTCCTTGGACTTGAGCTTCGATTCGTTCTCTTTGATGAACGCGCGAATCTCGTCGGCCATGTCGAGCAGCTTGGTCCATTGCTCTTTGTAGAGCGTCACCGGAAAGCGGCCCATGCCGTACACGGACAGCCCGCCTTTCTCCGAGACCTTGAACGATACGCTGCGACTGCCACGCTGCTTGAGCTGCTCGTTCTCTTTGCGCAAGCGCTCGAGCTCGGCCTTCAGATCTTCGTCCGACATGTTGGTCTCCTGCGTGTTGGCACTGGCGCCGCGAGGCTAGCGCATCCGCGTCGTTTCGCTAGACCGACTTCAGATGGAGCTCGGTCTAGATCGCCTTTGCATAGCGATCGATGAGGCTCTCGAGCCGGCCTTGATCGAAGCCGAGCATGATCTCGCCGCGGAAGTCGATGACCGGGACACCGTGCGGCGACAGACCCTTCTCCTGGGTCTTGCGCAGCATCTCGGCCTGCGCGTGCGGGTCCTTCTCCACGTCTTTCTCCACGAACGCGATGTGGCGTTCGCGCAGGAACGCGGCCGCCGACTTGCACACGCCGCACCACGACGCCTTGTAGATGACGACCGAGGCCTGCGCGTTGTCGAGCTTGGCAGGCGGCTTGATATGGTCGACTTGCGCGTCGAACCAAGTGCGGGTCGCCAAACGCACCGGATAGTTGCCGTCGCTGCCGGGCTTGCGCAGGTCGGCGACGTAGACGTGATCGGCGTCGAGCTGCAGATCGGGCGGCGCGCTGAGCGACTCCACGCGCACCTGCGCGCGCGAAGCCTCGGGGATGTCCGCGAGCTTGCCCGCCGCGTGCATGCCCTGGCCATCGAACCATGAGAGCAAGAGCCCGCTCGCGTCGCCCTTCACCTGGAACGGTGGCTTCACCGCTGTCGGCGTTTCGCCCGAGGCAGCTGGCTGCGGGGCCTCGGCCGAGCCCGAGCGCTCGGCGCTGGAATCGCCGACGGGATTGCCACAACCCCACGCCAACCCTGACGCGGCGCAAGCGAGCAGCACCATGCTGCGGGTGCGTGTGTCGTTACGTGCGTGCTGCATATGCCAGGCGACTTCTGCCACAGCCAACTCTCTGCGCCGGGGATTGTGGCCGGTTTACCGAGGTGCGGCAACTGGCCCGCTCAGCGCGCCTCGGTCACCAGCTTGGCCATCGCGCTCTCGCAGACCGGGAACAGCTTGGAGGAGTTGGCGAGCGCCTCGTTCGAGCGCGCGATCAGCTCCGAGATGTGGTGTGCGCGTTCGGCCGGCAACGGTCCTTGCGGCGTGCCGGTTTGCCCGCTCTGCAGCGCTTGCTTGGCCGACGCTTGCTCGGTCTCGCCGCGCAGCAGCTCCGCATGGGCCTTTTGGCAGTCGTCGCGCGCGCGCGCATGGGCCGGCACGCGCAACGGCATGCGGGCGAGATCGTCGAGCAGGCGCTGGCGCGACGCGAGCGTGTGCTCATCGGACAGGCGCAAGAGCAGCGCGAGCAGCTGCCGCGCTTCTTCGCGCTCGGCCGAGCGGCCGGTGCAGCTGAAGCAGCAGAAGAGCGCGGCGCCCAGCAGCACAGAGCGGATCACGCCTGCGACACGCATGCGGTGCGCAACGATCCGTCGCGCGGCGCTTTCTGGACAGCTCCGGGCACAGCCCGTACATGAGCGAGGGTGTCCAAGAGCATTGGCAGCAACTTCGGCTTGCACGAGGTGGATCCGGCGTCTAGGTTCGCGCTGTCCGTACGGTCTTCGCCCATGTTCACACAGCTGCCGAACCGACAACCAGCTGCACGAGCCGAGCGCCGACGCTACCAGCGCCACGCCCTGCGCTGCCAGTGCTGGCTCGAAGGCGAAGAGCTCACCCTCTACGGCGCCACGGCCGACGTGGGCGTGGGCGGTCTGTTCTTGCGCACCGCGATCCCCGTGAGCATGGGCTCCGTGGTCGACGTGCTGCTGCAAGTGAGTCGCGAAGCCGGCGCGTCCAACTCAGCCGACGCAGTGGTTGCCCGCGGAGTCATCACGCGCGCGGTTTCGGCCCACCCTGGCGCGCGTCACGGTGTGGGTGTGGAGTTCCTCGAGATTCGCCGTGGCGGCAGCGCACTGTCGGAGCTGCTCAACGCGTATCCTGCCTTGCCCTGGGTGTAGCTCGCGCGCATCTGAGCATTCATCGCAAGCTGCCGGGGCGCTTGGGGTCGGCAGGTCGCTCCCGGGCTCGCGAGAGTGTCCTCGGCACAACCGCCGCGGCTTCGCAAGACGCGCCTGGGGCCTGCGAAAGCGAGCCCGAGAGCGACCTGCCGACCCCAAGCGCTTCAACGTTACGGCTGAGTGCGCAGACAGCGCGACGGCTCGCAGCAAGTGTGGTCGTCTGACGCTGACGACATGGTTGCTCGCAGTGACTGCTGCCGATGCGCGGCAAACACACTGCGCTGCCATCGTCCATGCTGCGTCGGATCAGACGGCGAGATCCGTGCATACAACGATGTGTTGCAGTGACGTCGGTCCGCTAAGAAACCAAACAACGGCAGTCCGATCCGTTTGGGCTGATGACGCAGCTGACGGCGATTAGGTCCGTCGTGCCGCGCTTGCACGAGTGGCGCTGACCTAAAGGTGACTCGGAGGCGGGTACGTCGGTGCGACGGGCGTCCTCGCGTGCCAAACGCCAAGTGGCGCGGCCGCGTTTTGGCGCGCGAGTACGAGGTCGACTTGCGCGGCGTGTGGAAACGCCAGCAATCGCCACGGCCGCCGCTCTTGCAAGTCGACCGTCCCGGCGCACCGACGTACCCGCCTCCGAGTCACCGTTCGCCAAGATCTCAACTCTCGCACTGAAGGCGCGTGTCTTAGGGCTTGTCCCGCTTCGGCTTACCTCGATAGAACACCCGGATCGGGGTGCCCGTGAAGCCGAAGCGTTCGCGCAGTTGGTTGACCACGTAACGCCGGTAGCTGAAGTGCACGCGCTCCGGATAGTTCGAGGTGATCACGAAGGTCGGCGGCGCCGCTTGCACCTGCGTGGCGTAGTACAGCCGCACCGAGCGGCTATCCATGCTTGGCGGCGGATGGTGCTCGAGCACCTCTTCGAAGAAGCGGTTCACTTCGCCGGTGGTTACCCGTGACTTGTGCGCCTTGGCGCAGGTACGAACGGCCTGCATCAGCGTGTTGATGCCGCGACCGGAGCGCGCGCTGACCAAGTGCACGGGCGCCCAGGTGGCGAAGCTGAAGACGTCTTGCACGTCGGCGAAGGCTTTCTTGCGGGCCTCGGCGTCGAGCAGGTCGCCTTTGTTGAGCGCGATCACCAGCGCACGCCCGCGTTCGATTGCGAGGCCACCGATCTTGGCGTCTTGTTCGGAGACGCCTTCGTGCGCGTCGATCATCAGCACCACGACGTCGCTGCGTTCGATGGCGCGCACGGCCTGCATCACGGCCATGGCTTCGAGGCCCTCCTCGACCGCGCGCTTGCGCCGAATGCCCGCGGTGTCGATGAGCACCAGCGGTTGCCCCTCGTACTCGAGCAGCGTGTCCACGCTGTCGACGGTGGTACCCGGGCGGTCGTCCACGATCTGTCGCGCCTCGCCGGCGAGGCGATTCACGAGCGAGCTCTTGCCGGCGTTCGGTCGTCCCACGATCGCAATGCGATCGACCTCGTCGTTCGTGGTCTCCGCGGCGACCTCAGCAGGGAAGTGCGCGATCAGCGCCTCTTCGAGATCGCCGATGCCATGGCCGTGCGTCGCCGACACCGGACGTAGCTCGTCGATGCCAAGCTCGTAGAACGGCATCGCGCCATGCATGACCGAGGGGTTGTCGACCTTGTTCGCGACGTAGAGCACGGGAACCCCGCTCTGCCGCAAGAGCGTGATGGCTTCGCGGTCGGCGGGCAGCGCTTCTTGCGTGGCGTCGAGCACGCAGATCACCACGTCGGCTTCGTCAATTGCCAAGCGCACCTGCGAGGCGATGCTCTTGGTCAGCGGATCTTCGCTGCCGGGGTCGAAGCCGCCCGTGTCGATGAGCACGTACGGCCGGCCGAGCGCCAGCGCTTCGGCGTAGAGCCGGTCGCGCGTGACGCCTGCCATGTCTTCCACGATGGCGATCGGTGCGTCCGCCAAGCGATTGAAGAGCGCGCTCTTGCCCACGTTGGGCCGGCCCACGATGGCGACGATCGGTGCTTGGCCTGCGCTACCACTGGCGCGTTGCGAGCCGGGGGAATGGGCCGTGCGTCTGCGTGACATCAGCGATTCCCCAGCGGCTCGCGCACGAGCGCTTGCACCTTGGCCGGGTCATCCATCCAGCCATCGACGACCTTCACCCAGAGCTCCAGGAACACCTTGCGCCCGAACAGCTCTTCCATGCCCTTGCGGGCTTCGCTGCCGATTTCCTTCAGCTGCGCGCCGCCTTTGCCAATCACGATGCCCTTGTGGCTGTCCTTGCTCACCACGATGGTGGCCGCCACGCGGGTCAGCTTGTCGTCTTCCTCGAAACGTTCGATCAGCACCGCCACGCCGTGCGGCACTTCCTGTCGCGTGTGCACGAGCACGGCCTCGCGGATCAGCTCGCTTGCAAAGAAACGTTGTGGCTTGTCGGTGAGCGTTTCGGCGTCGTAGGCGAGCCCCGGCTGCAGGTGCTCGCGGATGGCGCGCACCAGCGCGTCCACATTGTCGTTGCGCAGTGCCGATAGCGGCACGATGGCCGCAAACGGCATGGCCTTCATGGCGCGGTCCATGAGCGGCAAGAGCTGCGACTTGTCTTTGACCTTGTCCACCTTGTTGATGACCAAGATCACCGGCGTCTTGCTCTCGCGCAGCAACGCGATGATGTCCGAGTCTTGGCCGCCCAGGAAGCGTTCGGTGTTGGGGCCCTTGCCCAGCTCGGTCACCAGCACCACCACGTCGGCGTTCTCGAATTCGGCCTTGGCGTCTTCCACCAGCGCGCGGCCCAGGGCGTTCTTGGGCCGATGCAGACCTGGCGTGTCGACGAACGCGATCTGCGTGGGTGGCTCTTGCTGCACGTACACGCCCAGCAAGTTGCTGCGCGTGGTGCCGGGCTTGGCCGTGGCGATGGCGAGCTTTTGCCCGAGCAACGCGTTGAGCAAGGTCGACTTGCCGACGTTGGGCCGGCCAATGATGGCCGCGCGTCCGCTCTTGGGGGCTTGGGGCATGGGGCCGGCATTGTAGTAGGCAAAGCGCTCGCGTCGAGCGCTGCTTGACCATTGTTCGAGTAGGGCGGATACAAGCGCCGCCATGGCGCTCGCCTCCATCCTGCTCGCGGTGCTCTCGTTTGGGTGCATGGCGGTGGGCGTGGTGACCTCGCTCGTGCCGCATGTGGGCACGGTGTTTTCGTTCGCCGCACCCGCGCTGGCGCTGCTCGGCGTCACCCTCGGCGGCGTGCAGTTGTCACGGAACAAGCGCACGGGCGAGCGCACCGACGTGGCTCGGGCAGGCGTGATCCTGAGCGTGATCGCCTTCATTCCAGGCATGCTCACCGCGTTGACCTGCGGCGTCTGCAACGCCGTGCTGTCGAGCGGCAACGTCCAGATGCACCGCAGCACGCAGTGGTCGGTCGGGCCCGCCGGGCAGCTCGTGGTCGTCGGCCCGGACGCCGGCGTCTTTGCGCCACCGCCTGTTCCGGCGCCACCCGCAGGGCCGCCCGGCACGGGTTCGGCTCCAGGCTCGACCGGGAAGGGCGTAGCTCCGGGAGGCGCGGACGGCAAAGGGATACCCGGCGCACCACCAGGCGCACTGCCCCCGCCGCCATTGCCTGCCGGTCCGAGTCAACCCGCGACCGGTCATTAGTGGACTGAGGGTTTGCGCATGCATCCGGTGCTGACAGTCATCGAGTGGGGTGGAGGAACGCTGCCGCTCGGCAGCTACGGCGCGCTGCTCACGCTCGCGTTGCTCTTGGGCACTGGCCTGTGCGTGCATGCTGCAGCGCGTGCGGGCCTCGACGCAGGTGCGTGCATTGCGGCGCTCGCACTGGCGGTCGGAGCTGGCCTTGCGGGGGCCGATGCGCTCTTCGTTGCGCTCGGTTGGCTGCGCACGGGCTCGCTCACGGCGGCGCTGTCGCAACCCGGTCTGGTCTTCTACGGCGGCGCCGCTGCGGGCTTCTGCGCGCTAGTCGCTGCCGCACGCGCGCTCCAGCTACCCGTGGCGAAGCTGCTCGACCTGGGCATTCCCGCCTTGCCGATTGCGCAAGCGGTCGGCCGCGTCGGCTGTTTTCTCGGCGGTTGCTGCTACGGCGCGCCGTACACGGGCGTATTCGCCGTGCGCTACACGCACGCGCTGGCGCCCGCCGCGCATCCATCGGTGTTGCGGCACGCCTGGCCGCTCTACGACGCTGCACTGCTGCTGCTCTTGGCGGCGGCCTTCGCGTCGTGGCCGCGCGCTCGCGCAGCGGACGGCGAGCGCTTCGCCTGGTACGCGCTGGCGTATGCCTGCGAGCGTGCGCTGCTCGAGCCGTTGCGCGGCGATGCGCTGCGCGGCGTGTACTGGTCGGGTCTCTTGTCTACTTCGCAGCTCGTCTCAGGGCTCGTGCTCGTGCTCGCGCTGGCGTTCATTGTGCTGCGACGCATGTCGCGCCGGGCGGCCCCCGACTTTTCGGTACGTACGCCGGGGTGTAATTTACACAGAGCGTCCATGCGCCCGTCCACCTTGCTTCGGCCACGCTCGCCTTGCCAGCGCGCTGACCTACTGCTGCCAGCCGCGTTGTGCGCTGCGCTGCTGTCGCCGTTGCTCGCGTTCGCCGATGTGCCGGTAGCCGTGATCCGCGCCACACCTGCACGCATCGTGATCGAAGCGGGTTGGTTCGAGATGGGCAGCAGCGACGCCCAGCTCGCCGCCGCGCTGCAGCTGTGCCAGCAAACCAGCGGCCCCGGCGAAGACTGCGACGCCGAAGCGCTCGACGACGAGCGCCCCGCCCACGCGGTCCATCTCAGCGCCTTTTCTCTCGACCGCACCGAGGTCAGCAATGCCGCCTATTGGCGCTGCGTTGCAGCTGACGGCTGCGCGCCGGCCGCTTCGGCCGCGGACGACCCGCGCATCGGCCGGCCCGAGCAACCGGTGGTGATGGTCAGCTGGGCACAGGCCGCGGCGTACTGTGCGTGGCAAGGCGGTGCGCTACCGACCGAAGCGCAATGGGAGCGCGCCGCACGCGGCGGCAGCGCACGCAGCTTCCCGTGGGGCTCCCTGTGGAACAGTCGGCTCGGCAACCACGCGCCCGACGCCGACAACACCAACCTCGACGGCTACGCCTATGCTGCACCGGTCGACGCCTTCCCCGATGGCCGCAGCTTCTACGGTGTGCTCGGCATGGCCGGCAACGTCTGGGAATGGGTGGCCGACCACTACGCGCCGTCGTACGCCGAAGTCGTGAGCTGCGTGCAGCCGCAAGGCCCCAGCAGCGGTGCCGAGCGCGTGATACGCGGCGGCTCGTGGCGTACGCCGCCAACCTTCTTGCGCGTCAGCGAGCGTGGCCACATTGCCGAGCACGAGCGCCGCCCCGACGTCGGCTTCCGCTGCGCCTATCCGGGGCCAATCGCCGACCCGGTCGCCGACCCAATGGCCGCCTCGGTCGCCAACCGGCCGAGCCCCCAACCAGAAACGCCATAGCGCGGCCAGGCGAACGGCTCTATGCTGCGCCCCCGTTGGCGGGCCGCTGCCCCCAAAGTGAGAGGACGAGCCTTGGACCTGACACTTCACCACGCGCGTTTGACGCCTGATCACGCCGCACGCAGCCCTCGCAGTCTCCACACGTCGGCAGCCGCGCTGCTCTTGGTGCTCGGCCTGGGACTTGGTCTGGCCGGCTGCTCGCAGGGGCCTGGACAGGACTGCCAGGTCGACCGCGACTGTGAAAAGGGGCTGACTTGCCAGCTCGGCACGGGGGCTGCCCGCGGCTATTGCGGCAGCACGTCGGCCAACACCGGTTCCGACGCTGGTGCCGATGCCAGCACCAGTGACGACGCTGGCACGATCCCTGATGCCAGCACTAGCGACGATGCCAGCACCGGCGCTGACGCCGGCAGCAGCGACGGTGGTTGACGCAGATCGGGCAGAGCCGTAATTTCGGGTTCCGATGAAGCGCCTGCCCACCTTCCCATTCGCCGTAGTCGTCGCAAGTTTGCTTGCTGGTCTGTCCTTCGCGGTGGCCAGCACTGCGGCGGCGGAATCGAAAGGCAAGGGCAAGGGCGCCAAGTCGGACCCAGCCGTCGAAGCCAAGGAAGCCGCGCGCGCCGCGTACGGTAACGGTCAGGCCGCGTTCAACGCTGGCAAGTTCGACGAAGCCGCCACCGCGTTCGAAGCCGCCTACGCCGCGATTCCCAATCCGATCGTGCTGCTCAGCATCTCGGAGTCCCGCGCCAAGGTCGGCCAGATCGATCTCGCGATTGCCGCGCTGCAGAAGTACCTCGCGGTGCGCGCCGATGCGCCCGATAAGGCGGACGTCGAGGCCAAGCTCAAGGCGCTATCGGCCACGCCCGCGCACGTCGCGGTGACGAGTGAGCCCGCGGGCGCCGATCTCGACCTCGACGGCTCTCCCACGCAGAAGCAGACGCCCGTGACGCTCGAGATGTCGCCTGGGAGCCACGAGCTGCACACGATGCTGCACGGCTACCACAGTGAGACGCAGAGCATTACGGTCACGCCCGGTGGCACGCAGGAGCTTGCCTTCACGCTCAACGCCGCGCCGCCGGAAGCTGCGCCCGTTGCCGCGACCTCGACCGCGCCGCTCTCCGACGTCGAGGGCGCGCCCGAGCCTTCGTCCGGCCGGCCGATGGCGGCGATCTGGGTCACCGGCAGCATCGGTGCGGCCGCGCTCATCGCGGGCAGTGTGCTCGGCTTCATGGCCGTCAAAGAGCACAGCGACTTCGAGCACCATCCGACCACGGCATCGGCCGATCGCGGCGAGCGCTACGCGTTGTTCGCCGACGTCGGTTTCGGCGTGGGCGCCATGGCGATTGCCACGGCCGCCGTGCTGTACCTGACCTCTTCGGGCAGTGCGCACGCCGAAGCCCCGGCCAGCGCACGGCTCGAGCTCACGCCGGGGCTCACCCCTTCCTCAGCCTCCGCTAGCGCGCGGCTGCTGTTCTAATACCCGTGAACACAACCGTGAAACGTCGCGCGCAGGTTGCGCTCCTGCTCTGTATCGGCTCGCTCGGCTCGCTTGGCCTTGCCGGCTGTGAGGCAATTGCCAAGTTCGATCGCGGTCAGATTCCGGGTCGATCGGTCGACGCCGGGCACCTGAGCGACGCCAGCACCGATGCTGCCACCGACGCGCAACCTGGCGACGACGCCGGCTCGTCCATGGAAGCCGGGTTCGATGCCTCACAAGACGCCGGCCCGCTGTTGCACGACGCCGGCCACGACTCTGGCGTCGATGCGGCAGCCGTCGCGGCCGACGACGCCGGCGGCGCCGCCGACGGCGGCTGAGCGCATTTCACATGTCGCTGGCGCGCGAGCGCAGCGCACGCACGACCATGATCTCGCTGGCGGCGGTCATGCCATGCCCGAGGTACGGGTCGGCCTCGACCAGCTTCTCGATGAGCCAGGTGGAGTCGCTGAAATCGAAGCGCGCCCACGCGGTGATCAAGCTCGTGCGTTTGGCGAGCTGCTTCACGTCGAAGAGCCAGCGCCCGCCGTGCAGCGAACCTGCCGTGGCGTCGATGGCGACCACCGGCTTGGTCTCGTCCATGCGCATGCGACCCGACACCCCCACCAGCGGCAGGTCGATGGTCCAGTCGAAGGTGGTCACACCGTCTTTCTCGGAGACGATCTTCGCGGCTCCGCCTGGCACCAGCTCGCTGCCGAAGGCGCGCGCATCGCGCAGGGCCTTGTGCACCTTCTCCTGCTGCTCGCCGATCAGTCCCACCACCGACAGCTGATCGAGTCGATCGCCCGACAGCTCCAGGAACACCAAGTCACCGCGATCGAGCAGGTGTGCCAGTGCACGCAGATCGACCGCGGGCTCGCTCATGCCGGCGGGCGCGGCGCTGGCCGCAGGCGCCGGGTGCGCGTGCTCGGCTTGCTTGCGGAAGTGCAGTGCCATGGAGAACGCCAGCGCGAGATTCGCCGAGCGGTTCACGCTGCGCGCGGCTTCGGCCATCTGACGCGCCACGTAGTTGGCTTCGCGCAGATCGAGGCGCATCGACAGCACCAGCACGCAGCTGCTCACGTCACGCGGGTGGATGCGAAACGACATGCGACCTTGACCTAGGTCGCCTTGTTGGCTGTCGATCGTGATGCGTGTCACGGCATCGGGTCGCTCGGCAGGCGCGCGGTAGATCGTCATCACGTTGCGGCCGCGCATGCGCAGCACCGCGAGATCGAACGCCCAGTCGTAGATGATGGTGGTGCCGCGCTTCTCCACCACGTCGACCGAGCTGATGGTGGGCACGAACTTCGGATACGCGGTGGGGTCCACGACCAGCTCTTCCAGCACACGTTTGGGCGCGTGCACCACCAGCGCGATGTTGATCGCAGGCAGCTCGTCGGCGTCGTCGTCCGCGAACTCCACCAGCGCCACTGGGCCGCGCGCGAGCTGTGGTGCAAGGCGCGCCAGATCGTCGCGGCTCAGGCCTTCGAGGCGATCGGTGCGCGCATCGTGCGCAGGCGTCACGGCGGCTTCCGCCAGCGCCTTGGCCGGGCCGAAACACAACGAGACGAGCAGACATGGGAGCAAGAAATGGCGCATTTCAGCTTCGACGCGCGAGGTCTGCGGCAATTCAACGCTGCCTTCACGCTACGCGCAAACGGCCCGCAATGCGTAGGTTTCGCGGGTGCGCGGTGGGCGCGCGGCGGATAGCGCGCCGGCACGGCCGCGCTGACATGCCTTGACCCGCTTTTCGTGGGGCCCTACAACGCGGGCAAGGCACCCTGCGCGCAAGGACCGAGCCATGAAGATATTCATCGATTCCGCGGACATCGCCGAGATCAAAGACGCCGCTGCCATGGGCGTCATCGACGGCGTCACCACCAACCCCAGCTTGGTGGCGAAGACCGGCAAGCCGCTCGAGAAAGTCATCCGCGAGATCTGCGAGCTCGTCGACGGCCCGATCAGCGCCGAGGTGATCGCGGTCGACGCCGAAGGCATCGTGCGCGAAGGCAAGCTGCTGGCAGCGATTCACCCCAACGTGGTGGTGAAGGTTCCGCTGATCGCCGAAGGCATCCGCGCTGTGCGCACGCTCACGGGTCTCGGCATCAAGACCAACGTCACCTTGTGCTTCAGCGCGCCGCAAGCGTTGCTCGCGGCCAAGGCCGGCGCCACGTACATCAGTCCGTTCATCGGTCGCATCGACGACATTGGCGGCGACGGCCTCGAGCTCATCGGCCAGCTCGTCACCATCTACAACAACTACGGCTACGAGACCGAGGTGCTCGCCGCCAGCATCCGTCATCCGGTGCACCTAGTGCGCTGCGCCGAGATGGGCGCCGACGTCGCGACCATCCCGTACAAGGTGATCTTGCAGCTGCTCAAGCATCCGCTCACCGACTCCGGGCTCGCGCAGTTTCTCGCGGACGCGAAGAAGATTCCGGGGTGAGCGTGTCACGCCCCAAGCCAGCATCCGCCCCGCGCGTGCTGGTCATCTACAAGAAGTCGTCGTACCAGATCTACGTGCGCGACCGGCGCCACGCGTTGATCGAGCGCTTGATCGAAGCGCGTGATCGCACGGTGGCGCCGCTCTTGCGTGCGCACCGCGATCATCTGCGTGCGCTCGAGCAAGCGCGCGCGGCGCTCTCCAGCTTGGGCGCGCGCGCAAGCTTTCGTCATCGCTCGCAGCCGGGGCACGCGCAGGCCTTCGATCTGGTGGTGACGCTGGGTGGCGATGGCACGCTCTTGTGGGCTTCGCATCACGTGGGCCCTGGCGTACCGGTGATCGCCATCAACACCGCACCTCGGGACAGCGTCGGCTACTACTGTGCGGGCACCAAGGCCGAGTTGCGCGACGTGCTCCGCGACGCGTTGCGCGGCAAGCTCGAGGCGAGTGAGCTCGCGCGCATGCGCGCCGACGTCGACGGCAAGCTGGTCACCAAGCGCGTGCTCAACGACGTGCTCTTCTGCCACAACTGTCCGGCATCGACCTCGCGCTACTCGATTCGCGTGGGCGGTCGCGAAGAGAATCACAAGTCGAGCGGGTTGTGGGTGGGTCCCGCAGCCGGCTCGAGCGCAGCCCAGCATTCGGCGGGCGGTCGCATCTTGCCGCTGCGCTCGCAGCAGCTGCAATTCGTGGTACGTGAGCCCTACGAGACGAAGGACAACCCCTACAAGCTCAAGCGCGGTCTGGTGCCGCCCGGTCAAGTTCTGCGCTTGCAGAGCCGCATGCGCGCCGGACGCTTGTACGTCGACGGCCCGCATTCGGCGCACGTCATCGACATGGCTTCGCGCATCGAGCTGCAGCTCTCGGACGAGCCGCTGACCTTGCTCGGCTTTCGCCATCATCGCGATCGCGCGCGCTAGGTCAGCGACCCGCGCGCGGGTTCTGGTCTTCGGCGCGCACGGCTGTCACGATGGCGCATCCTCATGCCGGATCCTGAGCCAGACGCGCCCAGCCCGCGCAGCCAGCCAAGCGCACGCGATGCGGCGCTGGCCACGCACTCTTGGCTCGGCGTGCTGCCGTTAGCAGCGTTCGCTGCTTTCCACCTGTGGCAGCAATGGCCGGCGCTAGACTCGCGTGCCGCGTGGGTCGAGCGTGCCAGCACTTGGCAGCTGGCGTGGCCGCTCGGTGCGCTCGTGCTCGCTGTGATGGCCGCGCACGCGTGGCTCGGATTGCGTGCGGCGCGAAGTGAACGCGCGCTTGCCGCGCCCCACGCGCTGGCGGGCTTTCAGCGAGCTACGGGCCTCCTGGTCTTGGGGTTCTTGCTTTACCACTTGTCCCAGGTCTGGCCGCCGGCGCGTGGTCCGCACGCCAGCGTCGGCGATAGCTATGACGTGCTTTGGAGCGCGCTCGGCACGCCGGCCGCGCTGGTCGCGTACGTGCTGGGCGTGTCCGCGCTGGCTTTTCATCTCGCCACCGGCCTCGCGCGCTTCGCCGAGCGTCGCTGGCCACGGATTTCGCGCACGGTCGTGCGCTACTGCGCTGGGGCGCTGGGCTTGTTGCTGTGGCTCGGCTACCTGCAGGTGGTGGGGCGCTTCGCGATTGGCGAGGAAATGTTGCCCATGGGCGGCGGCAGCGAGGAACCCGCTCCGCCACCTACCAGCGCGCCGCCGCCCATGTAGGACAAGGCGCCGCGTCTGCCCGCTGCGCGAAGGTGACGCAACGCTGCGAGATCCCTACAATGCTGGGCATGCTTCGGATCATGGCTGTGGCCGTGAACACCTTCCGTGAGGCGGTCCGCGACCGCGTGCTCAACGGCGTGCTCGGCGTGGCGTTGTTCGTCTTGGTGCTGACCCTGGCCATGGCCGAGGTTTCGCTCGATCAGCAGCGCCGCATCGTGCTCGACGTGGGTCTGTCGTCGATCTCGTTCTTCTCGGTCGTGGTCGCGGTGTTCCTGGGCTCGTCGCTGCTCTACAAGGAGATCGAGCGCAAGACGCTGTACGTGATCTTGCCCAAGCCGATCCGTCGTCACGAGTTCTTGCTGGGCAAGTACTTCGGCATCGTGTTCACGGCTTCGGTGTTCGTGGCCATCATGGGCGCCGTGCAGCTGTGCGTGACCGCTACCCAAGCCGGTGGCAGCCTGCCGCTCTTGGCGGCGGTGGTGTTCGGCATGCCGGTGCTCTTGGGGCTGGGCATGTGGAAGGCGCGCGATCGTACTGCGGTGCTCTTGCCGTGGTCGCTGTGCGCGCTGGGCGCAGCTGCGGCCGTTGCGGCGCGTGCGGACGTAGAGCTCACGCCCATCCTCGCGGCGCTGCTGCTCACGCTCGGCGAGGTGCTGGTGCTCACGGCGGTCGCACTGGTGTTCTCGGCCTTCTCCACGCCCTTTCTCACCGCGCTGTTCACGCTGGGCGTCTGGCTCGTGGGGCGCTCGGCCGACAACATGATCACCGTCAAGGGCAATGCCTTGCCTGCGGCAGTGAAGGCGCTGCTGCGGCAGCTCGTGCACGTCTGGCCGAACTTCAACTTGTTCGTGCCGGGGCACCACACGCTCGAGCGCGAGATTGCCAATTACGGCGGTCCGCTGAGCTACCTCGGCGCGAGCATGGCCTATGCGCTCTTGTACTCGGCCATCTTGCTCACGCTCGCTTCGCTGATCTTTCGCAAGCGTGACTTCCTGTGAGGCTCTCGCCCACCAGCTTGGCTCGCTTCGCGCGCGTGGTTGCGGTCACCGGCATCGTGCTGTCGGTGTTGGTGTTTCGCGTGCTGCGCTCGGCCAAGGACGAGCTTTCGCAGGGCGATGTGCTCATGCAACAAGCCGATGTCGAAGGGGCCATCGTGCACTACCGGCGTGCTGCACGCTGGTACGCGCCGGGCAGCCCGTACCACGTGCAGGCGCTCGAGAAGTTGGCGCGCATCGCGGCCCAGGCTGAAGCTGACGGCGACAGCGAGCGCGCGCTCAGCGCCTACCGCGCGGTGCGCGGCTCGATCATGGCGACGCGCAGCTTCTACGTTCCGGAGCGTGCGCGGCTGCACGCTGCGGACCTGCGCATTGCGGAGCTGATGGCGGCGCAGCCACCACCCGGCATGGACGCCGGCAAGTCCAAAGCCCAGCTGCGCGACGAGCACCTGGCGCTCTTGGAGCAGAACCCCGATCCCAACCTGCTGTGGACCTTGGTGTTGCTCGCCGGCTTCGTCGCCTGGGTGTCGGCGGCCTTCATGTTCAGCGTGCGGGCGATCGACGAAAACGATCGCTTCGTGGGGGCACAGGCACGCAAGTGGGGCGCTGTGATCGTGCTGGGGTTCGCGATGTTCGTGCTGGGCATGGTGCTCGCGTGAACGCGGTGGATCGAGACCGGCCGGGGCTTGCTGGCCCGGAGCTTGTGGGTTAACAACCGCGCGTGGACAAGATTCGCGTCCAAGGTGGCCGGCCGCTCATCGGCAACGTTCAGGTGAGCGGTTCCAAGAACGCCGCGCTGCCGATCTTGTGCGCGTCGCTGCTCGTCCACGGCGAGTCCACGTTCCGCAACGTGCCCGACCTGCGCGACATCGGCACCACGGCGAAGTTGCTGCGCCACATGGGGCTCACCGTCACGGTGAACCCGCCGATCGTCACCATCGACAGCACGAACGTCGCGTCCCACGAAGCGCCCTACGATCTCGTGCGGCAGATGCGCGCTTCGGTGCTGGTGCTCGGGCCGCTCTTGGCTCGGCTCGGCAAGGCGCGCGTGTCACTGCCGGGTGGCTGCGCCATCGGTGCGCGCCCGGTCGACCAGCACCTCAAGGGGCTCGAAGCCATGGGCGCAGTGGTCGATCTGGACCACGGCTACATCAACGCGCACGTGCCTGGTGGCCGCCTCAAGGGCGCCGACGTGCACTTCGACATGGTCACCGTCACGGGCACCGAGAACTTGATGTGTGCCGCGGCGCTGGCCAAGGGTCGCACCACCTTGCACAACGCGGCGCGCGAGCCCGAGGTGGAAGAGCTGGCGTGCGTGCTCAACAAGATGGGCGCCAGCGTCGAGGGCGCCGGCACCGACACCATCGTCATCGAAGGCCGCGAAGGGTTGCACGCGGTCGACCACGCCATCATCGCCGACCGCATCGAGGCCGGCACCTTCATGGTCGCGGGCGCCGCCACTGGCGGCAACGTGCTGGTCGAGGGCGTGACGCTCGAGCACCTGGCTGCGGTCGCGCGCAAGATGAGGCAAGCCGGCGTCATCGTGGAGCGCGAAGGTCGCGGCGTGCGCGTGGTGGGCAAGCCACCGTTCACCCCGACCGACGTCACCACCGCGCCGTATCCAGGCTTTCCCACCGACATGCAGGCACAATTCATGGTGCTCATGTGTCTGGCCGACGGCATGAGCACGCTGACCGAGATGATCTTCGAGAATCGCTTCATGCACGTGAGCGAGCTCAACCGCATGGGCGCGCGCATCGAGGTCGACGGACGGTCGGCGAGCGTGCACGGCCCGGCCAAGCTCGAAGGCGCCAGTGTGATGGCGACGGACTTGCGCGCGAGCGCTTCGCTCGTGATCGCGGGGTTGATGGCCGAGGGCATCACCGACGTGCTGCGCGTCTACCACATCGATCGCGGCTACGAGCACATCGAGCGCAAGCTCGCCGGGCTCGGCGCGAACATCACGCGGATGCCGGAAGATGGCTGAAGCAAATGCCAAAGCGCGTGCCGTTGGCAAGGTGGGTAAGGCCCGTGCGCCGCGCAGCGTGCGCGCGACCAGCAAGGCCGAAAGCAGCAAGGTGCTCGAGCGTGTCACGGTGGCGATCCCCAAGGGTCGCGTGCTCAAGCAGCTGGCCGTGCGCCTCGCACCACTCGGTCTCGACCCCCGCGTGCTGATGGCCGACGACCGCACGCTCGTGCGCGACGACCCGAAGACCGGATTGCGCTTTCTCTTGCTCAAGCCCGACGACGTGCCGACCTACGTCGAATACGGCGCCGCCGATCTCGGCATCGTGGGTCGCGACATCTTGCTCGAGCGCGAGTACGACCTCTACGCGCCGCTCGATCTCGGCATCGGCATCTGCCGCATGGTGGTGGCCGGCAAGCGGGCCCAGCACGCGCCGGGGCGCACGCTGCGCGTGGCGACCAAGTTCACCAACATTGCCAGCCGCTATTTCTTGGCCAAGGGCCAGCAGGTGGATCTGGTGTACGTGCAGGGCTCGGTCGAGCTCGCGCCGCTCACGGGCCTGTCCGATGTCATCGTGGATCTGGTCGAGAGCGGCGAGACGCTGCGGCAGAACGGGCTCGAAGAGCTCGAGCTGATTTGCAACATTTCGTCGGTGGTGGTGGCCAATCGTGTGGCGCTCAAGCTCAAGCGCGCGCGCATCGCGCCGCTGTTGGCTGCGCTCGGCAGGTAGCTCGGCGATCGCCTGGCGTGATTGCGGCTGGCGCAAACCCGGCAAAGGGAGGGGCAGGGTGGCGCCGCGCGGCGCCACGGCAGGGGGAAGGGCGCGACTGCACGGCGCTCCACCCTGACCCTCCCGCTGCCGGGCAGCGGACGTTTCAGCCCGCTGCCGGGCAGCGGACGTTTCAGCCCGCTGCCGGGTGCGCGGGCCGTGGCGCGTGCGCGTGCTTCTCCACGAGCGTGGTCGCGCCATCCAGACGCAGCAGCGGACGCAGCTTGCGGAAGGTCGCTCGGCCGATGCCCTTCACGCGCATCACGTCTTCGAGGTGCTCGAAGTGCTTCATCTTCGTGCGCAGCGCCACGATGGCTTCGGCGCGGCTCGGGCCGACGCCCGGCAAGCGGTCGAGCTCCTGAGCCGTGGCGGTGTTGATGTTGATGACGCCGTCGGCGGCGGGCACGGCTGCCGGCTGTGCCGTGGCAGCTGCTGGCTTGGGGGATTCGGCGTGCGCCAACGACGCCACCGGCGCGAGCGGCAGTGAGCACAGCGCCAACAGCGCGGCGCCGAAGCTGCGGTTGCGGAGCGAAGCGAAACGAGAGGTCATGCGAGTTCTCCTGTAGGTGCGCGGGTTGCGCGGGTTGTGCTGTGCGTCAGTGCAGCGCCCGTGCCGAGCCGCGCCGCCAGCGATACCGGCGGGTTAGCTGTGTCGTGCTGGCGGAACGGGTTGCCGGCGCCGGCGGCCGCCGGTGGCGCTGGCGTTTCTTGTGGGCCACCGCGAGGCATGGCAGCCTTCCCAGCCATGAAGATCTCGATCGCAACCGACGCGCCGCAGAACCTCCACACCGACTGGTTGGTCGTGGGTGTGTCCGGCAAGAAGCCGCAGCTCGATCCCACCGTGCAGAAGCTCGACCGCGCCATGAACGGCGCGCTGGCCGCCAGCATCAAGGACGAGTCGTTCGACGGCAAACGCGGCAAGACCTTGAGCGTGCAGGGGCGTGGCCGCGTGAAGGCCAAGCATGTGCTGCTCGTGGGCCTGGGCGAAGCGCCCGTGAGCGAAGCGACCTTGCGTTTGTTCGGTGTGAAGGCCGGCCGCGCTGCCATGGCGCAAACGCAGCTGGTGGTGCTCGCGCCCTCGAGCGAGCCGGCAAAGTTACGCGTGGTGTGCGAAGGCGTCGTGACCGGCGCTTACCGCTACACGCGCTACCTCACGGGCGCGCGCGCGCCCAAGAAGCAGCTGAGCAAGATCACCTTCCTCGTCGACAGCAAGGCGAGCGACGAGCAGAAGCAAGCCGTGCACGAAGCGCAACTCGTGGCCGACGCGGTGAACTTTGCGCGCGATTTGGTGAACTGCCCTGCCAATGACTTGAGCGCGACCGTGCTCGCCAACCATGCCGCCGAGCGCTCGAAGCTCGCGGGCATCACTTGCAAGGTGTGGGACAAGAAGGGCATCGAGAAGCTCGGCATGCCGCTCTTGCTCGCGGTCAATCGCGGCAGCAAGGAAGAGCCGCGCTTCATCCACATCAGCTACAAGCCGAAAGTCGCCGATGCGCCGCGCGTGGTGTTCGTGGGCAAGGGGCTCACCTTCGACTCGGGCGGTCTGTGCATCAAGCCCTCGGGGTCCATGCTCGACATGAAGATGGACATGGCGGGCGCTGCCACGACCATCGCGGTGGTCACGCTCGCCGCGCAGCTCGGCTTGCCAGTAGAAGTGCACGGCGTGGTCGGCTCGACCGACAACATGACCGGCGGCGACGCCTACCGTCCGGGCGACGTGTTCGCTTCGCGCGATGGCAAGACGGTGGAGATCATCAACACCGACGCAGAGGGGCGTCTGGTGCTCGCCGACGCGCTGGCGTACGCGCGTGAGCTGCAACCGACCTACCTCGTGGACCACGCCACCTTGACCGGTGCGTGCACCGTCGCGCTCGGCGCCTACCGCGCGGCTCTATTCTCGAACGACAACGAGCTGTGCGAGCGCTACAAGCAGGCCGCCGAGCAGAGCGGCGAGAATTTCTGGGCGATGCCGCTCGATGAAGATCTCAAAGACGAGCTCAAGAGCTCCATCGCCGACCTCAAGCACACGGGGTCACGCTTGGGCGGTGCCATCACGGCGGCGTTGTTCTTGCGCGAGTTCGTGGGTGATTGTCGCTGGGCGCACTTGGACATCGCGGGGCCGGCGTACCTGGAGAAGGCGCAGGGGATCATGCCGAAGGGTGCAACGGGCTTTGGTGTGTTGACGGCGTTGCAGCTGCTGCGGAACCTTGGGGCGAAGACGGGGGCGTGAGCTGAACGGCCGGCGCGGGTGACTCCTGCGCGCGGTCCGGCGGGTCCGTGCTCGGAGTCACCCGCGCCGACCTGCGTTGGCGCACGGCTGCGGGCGGCCTGGTCTCGCGACACAGTCGCTTCGCGGTGTGGTGCCAGTGCGGCGCCTCTCGCAGATTGTCTCCGTCGACAAAGAGATGTTGACCGAGCGCGCAGGCAAGCTGCAGCGACGACATCTCGATCTCGTGTTTGCTGGACTCGATCTCGTCCTCGGTCGATAGTCAGCCAAGAGTGCAGCGCGTAAGCCACATGAACCGGACCCCAGATGCAGTTGACGTAAGTTAACTTATGCGTCTCGGCACTGGTGGGCTACCGAGGGATGCAGCTTCTTCCGCGCGGCAGAAGCTGCGTCGGGGAGGATGAGCTCAGACACGAGCGAAGGACTGCACGAAGCCTCTCAGGGCGCGCCTCTTTCGCCCGTGCTGCACGTCGCCCGAGCTCAGCTTGTCGATGAGCGGAGCACGCTTGCCGGGAACGTTGTAGCGAGTGAGGCGGACGTCCGGCGCCCACGCTGTCTCGGGCAGGTTCCGCTCCGCCTCCCGCAGGGCGTCGCGCGCAGCCTTGCGTCCCAGCAGAGTCATGACCTCACCGGCTATGCCCCGGAAGGCCCAGGCAAACATGCCATCGCCATCGAGCGCGACGCTGGCCTGTGCCAGCAAGTGGGCCGCTCGGCGTTCGACCTCCGGCGACGGAGCGTTGCGCATGATGCCCGTGACCACGGGGAAGAGCGTGCGCACGGCGTCACGCGCGAGCCTTGCGTGGAAGCGCAGGAACTCCGTGTCTGCATCGCGCAGGTTCTGGTAGGCGAGCAAATTGCATTCGTAGATCGAGAGCACCGGCGAACCGAGCACGGTGCGCTGCTTCTCGTGCGCTAGGTCATAGGCGGCTCGGAGCTCGGGGTCGGAGAAGTTCGCGACCTTGTGCGAGCCGACTTCCCAGAGATGGAAGTCGTTCCAGGTGTAGTTGTTGTTGATGCGCTGCTCCTTGCTCATCAGGCGATAGAGCTTGGTGCCGGGGCAGGGGCGCATCGGCCCGATTTGATAGAACGTGGGCCGAAGCGACAGGAAGTAGTCGATGTCTGCTTCGATGTTCTGCTTGGTGTGGAAGTCGAAGCCAAGGATCATCGAGCCGATGGTCTGGATGCCGTGGTTGCGCAGGTCGGCGAAGAGCTGCGGCGGTGTGAGCGAGGCTTCACGCTTTCCGTAGCCGGCGTGCTCGCTCTCCACCATGCCCGACTCGACGCCGATCCAGATGCCCTGCACACCACACTCGCGCAGCTCGCGTCCGGTGAAATTCCCGAGCGAGAGCGCGCGCACCGAGCCGAACGAGATCCAGCGAAAGGCCCAGGTCTTGCGGTCGGAACGGATCAGGCGTCCGAGCTCACGCACGAAAGGCGGATCGAGGAAGATGTCTTCATCGAAGAGGATGAAGGTGAGCTCGTCCAGACCGAGCTCCTTGGCGTGCGCCTTCATGGTGTCGTAGACGACTTGCGGCGTAGCGACCTGGATCTTCTTGTGATGGAAGAACGCCGAGGTGTTGCAGAAGTCGCAGGCGGAGGGACAGCCGAGCGAAACCAAGATCGCAGGCATCGGGATCTCGACGCTGCTGCGCTCGGAGGGATGCACCGTCGACGGCGGCAGGTGGATCTGCGTGATCGGGCGGTCGACCGGATAGTCGTGCAGCACCTCGCGCATGAAGCGCACGCCTTCGCCGCGACACACGTGGTTGGCGTTCGCCAGGAGATACTCGCCCAGCCGCTCCGGGTCGTGCGGTACACCCTCGTAGAGCGGCCCCACGCCGTAGCCGCCGAGCACGATCTCCGTCGCCGGCGAGAGTTCTCGGACCGCCCTGACCATCCTGGCGATGCGCGCGGTGTGGATGGTCTTGATCTGGAACGCGATGACGTCGTAGTTCTTCTTCACTTCCTTGATGAAGTCATCCCAGCGCGGAAACTCGAGCACCGTGCAGGGGTTGTGAACGTTCTCGGCGATCAGATAGAGCGCCCAAGTCGGCAGATGCGAGCTGCGCTCGAACATCTTGTGGCCGCGCGCCAGACGCGCACCGAGCAAGTCCATGGGCGCTTGCCCCCACTTCAGCTCGTAGGGCCCGTAGGCGTTGGTGAGCAGCACTCGCTTGCGACGGGCATCCGCTGCATCGCTCGGCGCGCGTTCCATGACCGGCTGTCCTGCGTCCATACGGCTCCCTCCGGCAGCATCACATACAATGCCGTATGCGCCAGCGTGCGCTTATTGGGGGAATTTTGCGTTGCGCTGGATCAAGTCGGCTCAGCGCGCGGGACATGGCAATACGCCATGGTAGTTATTCATCGCGTAGGTTGCAAGGGATCGTGCGTGGGTGCCGCCCGGTGCCGTCGCTCATCCGGCGACGCTTGCCTGCGGCGCGTAATCCGGGTGCGTACACACGGGTCGTGTCATGCTGCGCTCGCTACCCGATGCCGAGCTCTTCGAGTCGGGTTTCCGCCCACTGTTTCCGCTGCTCCGTGACGCAGATTCGTTCGTCGTCGCGCTCGACCCAACCTCGCGTCACGAGGGGCTCGATGGCTTCGGACAGCGCCTTCGCGTGCGCGCGAGCGATACCGAGCCGTTCGGGTAGCTCGTCGATGCTGATCCCGTCCGTGCGGCAGGCCGCTCACCATCGACTGGACGAGCATCTTGAAACCGTTCGCACCGTGGCTTCCAACGAAGCGCGTGGAGCCGCGAGCAAACCGCTCACCGGGCCGCTCGTGCGAGCCGCCAGTCACCGGCGACGCTCCGAGCGCTCTCGTAAGCGCACCCGACAGCGCGTGCGACCTCGGCAATCGGGCGGTCCGCGTCTCGGTCGAGCTCCGCCCAAATATCAGCGCGGTGGTTGGGGCCGTGAATAACCCGGGCTCGATAGGTTGCATGGCGGCGCACCAGC
>JADGRE010000226.1 GCA_017881185.1 Pseudomonadota bacterium
GTCCGATCGAGCGGGACACTCACCCCAAAGGGGAGAAACAGTCAGGGCTCGCAAGACCTTCAGCATCCACCGCGCCGGCTCCCGACCCGACTACCGCCCCGACTGCTGCACAGGCAAGGGCTTGAATTGCATCGGTGGGTTCTGCGGCATCCTCGTGCCGCAGTGAATCGCCGGCAGCGCGCCCCGGGGCCGCGGTCAAGCGCTCCACTTAGGCGTGTTCTAGCGCTTCGCAGTCAGCCGACGGCGTGCGCGTCAGCTTCCGGAGTGATCAGACAGGCGCCGCAGCTGCTGCGCGGCCGCTTGCAGTAGCTCGTAGCGCACTGGCGGTGCGTGTGGTGCGCGCCCGAGCAGCACGAGCGCGCCTTCGGCGTGGAACTCGTCCGCCTCGAGGTAACTGAGCAGATAGAGGTGCGACGAGCCACCGTCGCGGTGCGCCTGGGTCGCCACGCCGGTGCCCAGGTTGGTGGTGTCCCCGTCGCCGCCCAACTTTCGCAGCGAGCTGCTGACAGTCTCGAAGACCTCGGCGCCAGGTTCTTTGTCGGTCGTCGCCGCCAGCAGCACTGGCTCGTCCTCGGGCTGTTCGGCGGGACCAAAGAGGTAGCCGTCGTAGCCTTCGCAAGTGCGCATCAGCCAGGCCAGGATGGCGCGCGCACCTTGTGCTGCGTCATCGATCGGCTCGATCGCGGCGTCGAAGGCACGCACTTCGCGCATCACAGCGACCTTCGTGACGAAACCGCCACCCTCGCCAGCGAGATCGCTCAATGCCTGGAAGCGCGCGATCAAGGCAGGGTTGCCGAGCTTCGTAAAGTGAGCTTCGACCTCCTTCAAGTGTTGCGTGAAGCGCTTGCGCTCGCCGCGCGCCAGGGCGATGCGAGCCAGCGTCTCGTGCACGCTCCCCAGCGCCAGCGGGCTGCCGAAGCGCGCGTAGCATTCGAGCAGCATGTTCAGGTGCTCGGTTGCACGCTCGTGTTCGCCAAGACCGGAGAGTGCGACCGCATAAGGCAGCTCGAGCTCGATGCGCATCGCGAAGTACACGCGGTCGTCCGGGGCGATGACCGAGAGCGCGCGTTCGCACACCGCCTTGGCTTTGTCGTGCATGCCGAGCTGGTTGTAGGCCTCGGCGAGCAAGCCATGGCAGGTGCACCAGCCGATGCGCGAGAGTGGCTGCTCGGCGGCCAGCAGGCGTTCGTAGACCTCCGCGCACTCGGCGGGTTGCCCGCGGCGCAACAGGTAGGTGCCTTCGGAGCTCAGCGCGTAGCGCGTGAGCGAGGGCAGGTCGTCCTTCATGCGCTGCGTCTCGCGCATCGCGCGCTTGGCGATGATGACGTCGTGCCAGAGCGTGGCAAACAGGTTGATGGAGATCGCAGACCATGTCTCGACCTGCCAGGACGAGCCGGTCTGAATGGCGCAGCTCTCCATGCGCTCGTAGGCCTTGCGCACCTGCTCGGTCTCCCCGCGGAAGCCGTGGTACTGCAGGCGCAGCTGCGCCGCAATCATCGCATGCATGTCGGTACCGCTGGCCTCCAGCTCCTCGGCGCGTTGCAGCACGATGGGATCGCCGCGAAAGCTCTCGAAGAGCCCGAGCGCGTAGGACACGCCTCCGATCCAAAGTCGACGCTGCTCGAGCGCGACCTCCCGCATCGCGCCAGGCCTGTTCAGGCTCTTTTCGAGGCGCAGCCACAGCGCGTGGGTTGTGCCGTAGCGGTCCTGCGTCGCGATGCCGAGGGCCTCGCAGTAGGCGATTGCAAAGCCTCCGGGATCGCGCATGCCCAACCCGCGCAGCGGCGCGATGCGCGCGACGATGCGGTCGATTGCAGGTTTGTCGAGGCACAGCGCCGCGCGTCCGCACAGCGCGACCATCCCGCTCACGCCCCACAGCACCACGCGGCGGAAACGCTCGGGTCGAGCGTGCCGCGGCTGCGCGTAGTAGCGCACCACGCTCCAGCCGATCGCCAGCAGGCCGAAGCTGTAGCCCCAGTAGCGGCCCAGCTTGTTGCCGATGGCCCGCAGCTTGCGTGCCATCGGCAACAGAAGCATGTCGTCGAGCGCCGACGACAGCTGCTCCTGGTAGCGCACGAGGTGATGATCGGCCACGTAGCCACCAAGGCAGAGCGCGCCGAGCAGCGCGAGCCGGTGCGCCGACGAGAACCCTCGCTCGTTGGCGATCACCAGCGCCCGCTCGAGCAGCCGCACGGCGCCACCGAGACCATCGACGCGGCTGAGCAAGACCGATGCTGCATGCGTGGTCAGCGCCTGGCCGCGCGGGTCCTGCGCTTCGAGCAAGTGCACGCCCGCGGCCAGCTGCTCGAGTGGCGTCTGGGCGCCGCGCGCCAGGATGGCTTCGCCCATGCGCAGGTGCAGCGCCGTGCGCCGCGTTGCGTCGATGCGCGCCTCGAGCTTCTCGCGCAGACGCTCGCTGCTCACACGATAGCCCTCACGACCGAGCGTGAGCACTTCGATGCTCACCAGCGCCTCGAGCTGCGCTGCGAGCGCGTCACGCGTGGGCGCGGAGCCGTTCGCTGGCGTGCTGAGCGCGGCGCACAGCTCGAGCGAGAGCGCACCACGGTGCATGCCAAACGCTTCCGCCAGCGCGCGCGTCGGCTCGGGCAACGCCTGGAGGCGATCGAGCGTCGCGTCGTCGGTGTCCGCGGGCAGTGGCAGCTGCGCGGGCTCGTTCGGAAGAACCCAGGTGCCATCGCGGTAGCGCAGCTCTCCGTGTGCGATCAGGAAGCGCACCAATGCCGCCACGCTTGCGGGGCGGCCGCGCGTGCGCTCGTACAGGAAGTTCGCGAGCCGGCCGAGATTCGGAGCGTCGCCGAACACCGAGGACAGCCACTCGGAAAGCTGCCTCTCCGTGAGCGGACCAATCTCGAACGCTGCACCGAACTGCATGAGGGCGTGCAGGTTGCTCTCGGACAGCGCCTCGTCTCCGGTGCGGCATGCGACCACCACGAGCAACTTCAAGTTGCGGGCGTCGTGCGCGAGCGTGCCGAGCACACTGAGCGACGCTTCGTCGGCGCGATGCACGTCGTCTACCAGCACCGCCAGCGGCTGTTGCCGCGCGATCTCCGAGATCAACGCGTGTAGCGCCGACAGGCAGTACGCGCGCTCGCGCGTGGGCTCTTGCTCGCTCTGCAGTGGGCGCACGCTCGGCGCGCGCAGACCGAGGGCGGCGCAGAGCGCGGGCGCGAGGCTGTACAGCGCGCGCATCTGGGCCGGGTTCTGACGGGCCAGCTCGGCGGCGTGCTTGCAAGCCTCATCCGGCAAGCGCCACGCGAGCTGCGACGCAAGAGCCAGCGCTGCACCATACGGCCCCTCGTGCTCTGCCGCGTCGATCTGTACGGTGATGCAGCCCTGCAGCTTGGCGCGCAGCGCGAACTCGCCGAGCAAGCGCGTCCGCCCCACGCCGGTCGGACCGCTCAGTACGCAGGTGGTGCCGCGTCCGCGCAGCACGCGGTCCAGAGCGAGCTTCACTTTGGTCAGCTCCACCTTGCGACCGCAAAGCGGTGCGCTCGCCAGGTAGCTGTCGGCGAGACTTGCCTCTTCGGATTGCTCGCCACGGGTGATCGCGTCGAGCTGATCGATCACAGCGCCAGCGCTGGAAGGCCGGGCCATCGGATCGAGGGACAAGAGCGACATCACGAGCGCATCGAGCGCGGCAGGAATCTCGGGGAGGGCTTCGCCGCCGACAGCAGCATCGTCGGCCCGCTTCTTGGGCGCCGTCGACGGCGGCAAGGGTGTGCGCGCCCAGAACGCCCGCAGCTGTCGCGAGTCGGTCGCGGGGTAGGCGTTCTGGCCCGTGAGCATGAAGTAAGCGAGGCAACCGAGCGCGTACAGATCCAGGCGCTGGTCGATGGTCTTGCCGTCGAGCGCCTCGGGTGGCACGTACGGCGGCGTTCCGATCACCTCCCCGCTCTTGCCAAAGTCTGCGAGTGCGCCGAAGTCGATGAGCTTGCAGTGCCCGTCGTGATCGACACGCACGTTCTGCGGGGTGACGTCGCGATGCACCAGACGTCGAGCGTGCAGGAGCGCCAGCGAGGTGGCCACCTCGCGCAAGTACTTGCAAGCCAGGCGCCACGGCAGCGGCGCAAGCTCGCGCATGTCCGCGCCCGACAGCAGCTCCATGGTGTAGTAGGCGCCGTGAGCGTCGACTCCGTAGTCGTGCACCTCGATGATGCGCGGGTGGCGCAGCTGCGCGAGCGTGTAGAACTCGCGCTCGAACAGCGCCAGTACTTCGTTCTTGCGCCGCACACGGACACGCAAGCGCTTGAGCGCGAGCTCCTTGTTCGTGCGCAAGTCACGAACCCGGTACACGGCGCCCATGCCGCCACGGCCCACGACAGCCTGGACCTCGTAGCGCTGGCCGATAATCGCCAGCTCCGCGGGCTCGCTCGCGCGCGGAGCTTCGGTTGGCCAAGGCTGAAGCATCCTGGTCATGGTAACTACCGGCATCGGCGAGGGCGAGGCGTGTGCAACGTGGTTGTAGGTGAGCGGGACGCGGTCGAGGTGGCGTAGTGAGGCTGCGACCCTCACGCGCGGCGCGTGGGTCCGCTATGCTCTGCGCACGTGCCGTGAGCCAGACGACCCACTCCAACATCGGCCGCTCGCGATTGCGCTGCACCGACTCGCGCCGTCGACCCTGGAAGAGCCCGTCTGGTTGGGGTCTCGGGCTTCGGCGCGTAGGAAGCGTTCGATGCAGGCGCAGCGCAGGTGCCGGTCGCGCCGCGAGATCAAAAGAGCGAGCAGCTGCTCCGCGACAGTGGCGGCGAGCACGCCCCAGCGATCGAGTGGCCATCGCCAAGGGTCGACTTTCCATCGTGCGTGCAAGGCCCGCTGAAGCGCGCGACTGGCCACGAGCGTCAACAGCGCAGCGCAGCGTAGATGAGCGTGTCGGCGACGTGCCGGTTGACGCTCGGAGTCTGCTCGATGCGATATTTCTTGAGCTCGCGAAAGAGCTCGTGATTGTGGATCGCGACACAGCGATAGCGTGCGCGATGATTGGTGACGTACGGCGGCTCCGCGTGACGCACTCCGAAGCCCATCTCCGGATGAACGGAACCCTGCCCGACTACACGGTCGACGGGCTGATTGAACATACGGGAGCCCATCCGATGACCGTAAATACGAGATGTATTTACGTCAAGTCGTCGCGACGCGGAACCGAAGGCCTGCGCCGCCAGGCCCGTGGCCTAGGTTACCCGGACCACTTCGCACAAGATAGCTTGCGTCAGCTGCATCTGGGGTCCGGTTCAGGTGGCTTGCGCGCAGTTGCCAGGCGACTTCATGCTGCGGCAGCGGCACCGAGTGCCCAGGCTTGCGCTTGGCCGCGGGGCGCCGGCCTCGGTGCGTCAGCGGTTGTGCAGCTGCGCCTCGGCGCGACGCACTTCGCCCAGCGGCACGCGCACGACGGCGAGCAGCAAGTCTCCTGCAGCGCTCCTGCGTAGCTCGACGGGTGCCAGGGGATAGCGTTCGCGAATCGTGGGCAGCAAGTCGGTCGAGCGCCCCATCACGAGGAACGCGCCACACCACTCGTGCAGCGAAGCAGCACTCATCGGCGGCGGCGATCCGATTCGCCCGGGCGAGGTCACGCTCGCCCATGGTGGCGTGCTCTTCCTCGACGAGCTGCCCGAGTTTCGGCGCAACGTCATCGAGGCGCTGCGACCCACCATGGAGTCCGGTCTGGCCGTGGTCGTGCGTGCCAAGCAACGCGTGAGCATGCCGGCACGGCCGCTGATCGTCGCTGCCATGAACCCGTGCCCGTGCGGCTTCAGATCGTCGTGACGAGTAGATGCGACCGCATTGGCAGTGATTATTGCGGCTCGCTACATGACCGATCCGTCGCTCTTCTTCAATGTGAAGAGCGATGAGATCTGACCGGCTTTATAGGGCTCTCCTAAGACGTGAGTGGGTGGGAATTCGGCAAGACGCGCAGCGGGGAGAGTGCGGGCAGCGCGCAGCACAAGAAGATGAGGCCGATGAGGCTGGCAGCGCTGTGGAAGCCGTAGGCGCGTCGCGTGATGACTCTGATCTTCCCGTTTAGTCCTTCGATGCGGCCGTTGGATAGTCCGGTGCTGACGTACGCGAGCACGCCGTGCATTGCTTGCGGATCGTGGCGGCAACTTTGACGAACGGCGCGAGCCGCGAGCGCGAGGCCCAGCCCAGCCACGCTTGCAGCTCGCCGTGCGCGACGTTGATTTGTCGTCGGTCGAGAGTCGTAGCGAGAGACTCCTTGAGCAGGTACGCGCGATACAGCGGCTGGTTGAAAGCTTGCACGTCGGCGAGCCTGTGACGCTCGTCCGCAGACAAGTTCTCCGGATTCTTCTGCAGCACGAAGCGCGTCTTCTTGATCACGCGCGCTTGCTCAGTGCCCGCTTGCTTGGCGACGAGCTCGCGACGCACTTGGTCGAGAGCATCATGCGCGAGCCGCAGCACGTGAAAACGATCGAAGACCAGTGCGGCCTTCGGCGCATGCGTCTGCACCGACTTGATGTACGCCTGCGACATGTCGAGCGTCACGGCGGAGAGCTGCGCGCAGCGCTCGGGACCAAGCTCGGCGAAGAACATGTCGAGCGTCGCCGCGCTCTTTCCCTCGTGAGCCCAGACGCCCTTCCCGCTTTTGTGGTCAGTCACGATCGTGACGTACTCGTGATGCCGTCTGTAGCTCAGCTCATCGACGCCGATGCGCCGCAGACCGTCGAGTCTGTCAGTTGGACTCATGCGCTGCACCACGCGCGAAGCAATGCTTCCGACCGTCGTCCACGCGATGCGCATCATCGACACGATCGTCGTCTTGTCCGTGCGTTGCGCCAGATACGCAACTTGCTCCTCGAACGCACTGGTGAAGGCCGAATCGGCGTGCGCCCACGGAACCATCTCGGTGCAAACGCCGCAGCGCCGGCAGTCGACGCGACGTAAGTCGTAACGAAGCCGCGTCTGCATGCCACCGAAGTCCACGTGACGCCACAACCGCCCACGCCGATGATCGTACACGCGGCGCACTCGACAGCCGCAACCGCCGCAGCGCGCGATGCGCGTGCTGGGCGCCACGTCGATGAGAACGCCGTCACCATCAAACTCGCAGCCGCCTACACGAACTTGCTTCATTCAAGGATGTTTGTCAGTACCTTCGTTGCTCGCATGGTGGTCGGTGGGCCTCCGTTGGTGTCGCAACCCGAAGGCACCCCCCCCCGCCCATCCATGCGTTTGAAATCAGCTCGGCGACGCGCCCAGGGCGCCGCAAAAACCGCTGCGTTTCAAGCCTCGAACCCTGACCGAGACGCGCTCATCCACCCACTCACGCATGAGGAGAGCCAGAAAATCTTGTCTCCGGCCTTGAACAACGTCAGCGAGCCAACCGCCCGCACTATCGCCGCCGCACCTATGAGCACGCCAAGCGGAAGCGCAACGTACACGCGATACAGCTGACCGGACAAACGTCGCTCACGACGGGGCCCGCGACGATTGTGATAGGCTGGCCGGGTTTCGCGGCCGCACCAACCTACACGTTCAGACGAAGACCAGGGACTCGCGCTTGCACGACCACCAGCAAAGGCCTCGAAGAAACACTTGGCGCAGCCTCTGGCGCGCGCCGTACCTCCTGCTTCTGCTCCTGCTCCTCTCCTCCTCGATCTCCTGGGGCCAAGGCTCGCGCGCTGCGCGATCACGGCCACTCCAAAAGGACCACTGGCTTTGCTGGGAGTCGAGCGGCAATGGTGCGCGGACGAGGGGAATCGATCGCGCGCGTTCCTTGGCGTACTTCACCAAACATCTTCCCGACTTCGATGGAGAGATTGCTCGGCGAGTCGCACACGACAAAACCCGCGATTGGTCGGCGATTCGTGCCGACGTCAAGTTCATCGGAAGGTTCTCCGGCCAGATAGTGCTCGATGTCTTCTTCGCGCTCCCCGAGACCCAAAGACCTTTTGGGAAGATGATCTTGGTTGGCAACGCCGGTCGCTTTCGACCGCTCGTTTGGATTCTGGACGATTCCAACGTTCAGCTAGATTCCTCGGAGATCAAGCTGGTTCAAGGAATGTCGATCTTGTCGACGAGATGCCGCGTGGCCGGCGCCGGAAACGCCTATATCGAAGACTACTTCGTGCTCAATCCGCACGCGCCCACGGCGATGAACCTGCGACCGGAAATCGAGGCCGCGATCACCGCCGAGGAAAAGAGCTTGTTGCCCGCGGGTTGCAGCGTGTCGAAAGGCGGTGGCTTTGACCTCAGTTCGTTGAAGTACGTCAACCCAGTGTGGAAGGCCGGCGATGCCAACTGCTGTCCGAGTTGCGGAAGACTCGAGATCACGTTCAACTTGAAAGGCGGGCATCTAGTCAAGAACGAGGCGCGCCACGATCCGAAATTCAAATGGCACTGATGGCCCGTGCCTGGCCATCAATGGCGGCGGTCA
>JADGRE010000227.1 GCA_017881185.1 Pseudomonadota bacterium
GCATAGCGTGCCATGGCACGGCGGCGACGTGCGGCGGCGCGCAGATGATGCCGGCAGTGGTTGACCGCGACGCCGAACAGAAACGTGCGCAGCGGCGCGTCGCTTCGATAGCCCACGAGCGCACGCGGCAGGCCCAAAAAGGTGTCGTGCACCAGGTCCTCGGCCGCAGCTGCATCGCCCAGCAGGCGCTGGCAGAACGCGCGCAGCGCCGCGTGGTGTTGGTCATAGAGCGCAGCGACGGCGGCCGGCTCGCCCGCGCGCAGGCGCTCCAGCTCGTGTTCGACAAGCGGTTCGCTGCAGAAAGTGCGACGGGGATGCAACGCCAATACGGGTGCGAGCTTAGCCTCGTCACAGCTCACTTTGTGCGCCGATTTGCCCATCTATCTTCCTGTGTGCCCGCAAGAGGCTGTCGGGTTCAGAAAAAGATCGTGGGCTTGTCTGCGCTTGGCAGCCGCGCAGCCTGGTGCGTGTTCAGAGCGCGCACTGACGACTCAACGGCCATGCAGTACGCTGCGCTGACGCCACTGAGCCCAGCCGGAACCCACACACGCACTTGGCTGCTGGCCGTCTCAATGGCCGTCACGCTCCAAGCCTGTAGTCACGACGCGCGCTCACCGGATCAGCGGCGCGATGCAGCTGTCAATCCCGCGGGGCCGCGTGACGCTGCACTCGACGACGCCAGCGACGAAGACGGCGCAGAGCCGCTGCTGGAGCTCGACGGTGGCATCGAGCAAGCGCAACACTGTGCCCAGCCCGCCGACTGCGGCTGGGTCGAAACTCGCTGCGCCTGCTTCTATTCTGGAGCTCGAAGACGTCACAGCGGTCAACCGGCGCTGGATCGATCGCGTTCGCGGCACCTGCAACCGCCGCCAGGGGTAGCTGCTCAGGTGGGTGACGCGGCGCGGGGCGGCTGGCAGACTGGATGGCGTTGACAGAATCTTGTGGCCCTGCTCACCCATCTTCTGCGGCGGCAGAACGGAGCCGTGCTAGGGTGGTCCCGGTGTCCGGCGCCCGCAAATCATGATGCGCCCTTCAAGCAGCCTGCTGGCGACAGCGATCGTGCTGGGGCTCGGCTGTGGCGGCAGCGCGGCCGGCACGAGAGAGACTGATGCTGGTGAGGCACCCACCGGCACGCAAGCGCCGACGGAGTCGAGCTTCGTCGCCACTGCGGCCCAGGTGTACTGCGAGAGCCTGCGCCCGTGCTGCGAGCGTGTCGGATACACCTATGATGCGGCTGGGTGCCAAGCCGTCGAGCGAGACAGACTCGCGCCCTATCACCCGACCGGAACCTACGATGCGCAAGCCGCGAAGAAGTGCCTCGAGCTGATGCGCGGGCGGTTGCCGGCTTGCTCGGGTGGCATCGAGTTGCAGCGCGCGCTCAGCGATGCGTGTGAGTTGGCGATCTATCCCGGCACGCGGCAAGCGGGTCAAGCGTGCGACGTGCGCAGTGACTGCGCGCTGTCGACCGAAGGCAGCGTCGATTGTCTGGACTACAAGACTGGCGGTGCCGATGCGAGCAGTTGGCAACGTCAGTGCACGCTGACCAAGCCAACCGCGGCACTGGGCGACCCGTGCAACGCCTCCGACAGCGTGAAGCTCCCGGCTGTGATCTCCGACTGTGCGGGTGGCGCCGGCCTGTACTGCAGCTCGACCACTAACACGTGTCAGCTCGAAGTGAAGGTCGGCGAACCGTGCACCGCGTTGCCGTGCGTCGCTGAGGCATACTGCAAAGCAGGCGTTTGCTCAGCGAGGCAGGCCAACGGCGAGACATGTGACGACGGCAGCTGTGCCATCGGCTTGTACTGCACGCTGCCAAGCGGCGGAACCTGCGCTGTGCCAAAGCCACCTGGCTCCGCGTGCGCGCACGCCGACGAGTGCGCGAACGGCGGTCAGTGCTCGCAGAACAAGTGCAGTGCTGGTGCGTTGGCAACCGCGGACGCGTGCGGGTCTGCTCCCGGCTTGTGAGGAGGCAGCTCCCGCGCGCATGCGCGAGCTAGCAGCGGGCGGCGGCGACGGGGGCCACGCACACGGCACTCACCAACTCACGTGCTGACGCTCGCCGGCCTGGTGCGCCATCACGTGCTGTTCGTGATCGACCTGGCAACTCGGCGCGTAGAGATCTGCGGCATCACGGTCGACCCCAACGGCGCATGGATGCAGCAGATGGGGCGCAATCTGACCGACGCTGTGGACGGCTTTTTGTGGCCCTGCTCACCCATCTTCTGCGGCGGCAGATCTTGGGCGAGCTGCGCGCCTGCGGGGCTGGCCGCTTGCGCCGGCGCTTGCTGATCCGGTGTTCGCGCAGCCGTCGCTGGTCGTGCCGCCCCGCAGCGCGAAACCAATACACCGCCCAGCACGCATCCCAATACCCATTCCAACCCGATCGCCCCGCGTCGCATGGCAGCACCTTACCACGCGCGGGCAGCCGCCTCGCCCGGCATTGGGCCGGCGCGTCCAAGCCCGTGCGTTGCAACCGATCGACTGACGCAGGTCTTCGGCCCGTGGAACGCTCGTCTACAGGCACAGCGTTAGAACAACACCCATCGGGGGTGTGAAAACCCACACTGGCAATCCCGCTCGGGTCAGGGCACAAGAAGGTACGCGGCCGCCGTCGGCTGCGGTCGAATCATGAATTCCAAGTTACTCATCGATGCTTTCGTACGGCAGACCATGGTCCTGATCGCACAGGTCGCGACCATGGCCGGCGACCGAACGCCACTGGCCCATGTTGCAAACCAGGTGTTCTTGGATCTGACCCAAGCACTCGAGCAGCAAGGGCTCGGACGCAAGGTGGTGGCTGACATGTTCGGTCTGGCGCTGCGCTCGTACCAGCAGAAGGTCGACCGCATGACCGAGAGCGCTTCGACCAGCGGCATGACCTTGTGGGAAGCAATCCACAACTACCTCGTGGAGCACGGCACCGCATCGCGCTCCGAGGTGTTCGGCCGCTTCTGCCGCGACGACGCCGCGAGCGTCGCGGGGATCCTGCGCGATCTGGTCGAAAGCGGCCTCGTGTACAAGACCGGCCGGGGCGAGGCCGTGATCTACCGCGTGGCCCCGACGGACGACCTGCAGCGCACCTTGGCCGTCGATCCCGACGCGACAGCTCAGGCGTGCGCGTGGGCAATCATCTACCGCCAAGGTCCGCTGTCGCGCGCCCAGTTACTCGAAGCCCTGCCGATCGAGCCAGCGATGTTGGAGCGCGCGCTCGAGGCTCTGGTGCGCGACGCTCGTGTCGCGCGTACCGGGCTTGCCGATGGTGAGCGTTACAGCTCGAGCCGCATCTTGTTGCCGCTCGGCGAGACCAGCGGCTGGGAGGCTGGCCTGCTCGATCACTATCACACGGTGGTGGGCGCCATCTGCGCGAAGCTGCGCAACGGACAGACGCGGGCACTGCCGTCCGATCAACTCGGAGGGAGCACCTTCTCGTTCGACCTGTGGCCCGGTCACCCGTGCGAAGCGCGCATCCTCGGCTTGCTGAAGCAGCAGCGCGAGACGCTGGGTGCTCTCTGGGACGAAGTTTCGCGCCACAACGCCAGCGGCAAACCAGACGCCTGCACCCGAGTTTCTTTCTACTGCGGCCAACTCGTCACACGCGACGATGACGGCCACAACGACGATGGAGTATAGCTATGACACAAACACTTAGCCTGAGCGGTCTTGGTCCAGCGTTCCTTGCAGTCACACTGCTGATGCTCAGCACGATCACCGGCTGCGCGCGCGCAACGACGCCGTCAGGCGACCCGATCGATGGTCAGACGCACTGGCTTGCCACCTGCAAGTCCAAGGCCGACTGTGGCAGCCTCGACTGCATTTGCGGTATCTGCAGCAGCGCGTGCGCAGCTGACGACACATGCACCACCCTCAACAAAGACGCCGTGTGCCGCAGCGCGAAGACGCTGTCGACTGCGAGCAAGTGCACTGCGTCGGCGAAGCAGAGCTCGGTCTGCGTGTCGTCAGTGCTGGTAGATGAGAGCACAGCTTCTGCCGTGGATGCGACAGCGGCTGCGGATGCGACGACGGCCGCGGACGGCGGCAGCGACGCGGCAGCGACACAGGCTCTGGCGGATGCCTCGGTCACTGCGGCCGGGCCAAAGCTCGATTGCGCGGGCCTGATGGCGGGTGCAGTGCCGGCTGGTCTCGAGCTACTCGATACCTTCGACGGCTTGGGGTCCCTGACCGCCGACGACACGAGTGTGTACGGGACGCGTATCCCTGGCCCCGCTTCCAGCGCGACGATCTGGCGCTTCAGCGAGCCCACGGGTCCGACACAAGCGCTTGGGACACAAGGGGGAACGGGAGTAGGGGCGCAGGTGCTCACGCCAGCCGTCGGCGAGCTCTTCTTCGCCACCTCCGACGGAACTGGTGTGGTTGTCGCCGAGGTGACACTCGCGGACGGCACGTCCTTGAACCTTGGGCTTGCGGCCACCTTTCCGAACGTCAGCTCGATCGCAGTCGATGCCAGCCAAGTGTACTGGATGGCGGATGACGGTGGTGGCTCTGCCGGCACGGCGCATCTCATGCGCAGCGATCGGACTCCGGGTGCAACTGCGATGCTCGCCAGCCTGCCCGGCCAGCCGGTACCCGGCTCGTTGCAACTGCTTGGCAACACGCTGTACTTCGCGATGTATGAGATGCCATCTGCATCGGCGCTGCAGATGCAGTTGTATCGAATGGCCAAGGGCAGCAGTACACCGACAGCCTTCGGTCCGCCGTCAGGCATCAGCATCCTCGTCAGCGACGGAACGAACTTGTATGCAACGCTGATCGCCATGCGCGATCAGCTCGGCAACCCCAAAGGCCCGACCGGTGTTGCGCGCGTGAACCTGCAGGACGGAACGATGAAGCTCCTGTTCACGCAGCCGAAGCCGAGCTTTGGCGGGCTCGCGGTTGATGCGACCGACCTGTACTGGGTGTCGGGCGCTGACGGAGCAGATACCCAAGTGTGGCGCGGCCACAAGGATGCCTCGGGTCAGCCCATGAACCTCGCCCGTGGCTTTGCGGGGATCAACGGGCTCACTCAGACCAAGAAGGCCGTGTATTGGGGCATCCCGTGTGGCACCACGGCCACGACCTATCTCGTGCGCACCGCGAAGTAGCATCGCGGCGCGTCCGAGGGCGTCCGTGGTTCGTGTGGTTCGTGTGGCTCATGCGCACCGTACCACGCGCCTGCCACCGCCTCGCCCGGGCTTGTCGAAAACTTGCCGGTGCAGCCCCGACACGGATAGGGGTAAGGCGACGGCCAAACACGTGGCCGCGCCACGGAGTCGGTGATGACGGGCTCAGCTCAGATGCGACGCACGCGAACGACGCTCTTGTGCGTGCTGGCGTGCGCGATGTTCGCTTCGCCCGCGGCCACGCAAGGTCCGTTGCGCGCCAAGAGCGCCACCGAGGTTTCGCTGCGTCCGCCGCCGGGCATGCGCTCGCACTCGCTGCGTTTTCCATGGGACGGACAGCTGCTGCGTGGCATGCGCCTGAAAGAATCACAGTACGTGCGCTACGTGCCCGAGTACGTGCCGACCGGTCGCTTCTACGGCACCTGGGAGCTGGTGCAGCTGCTGGAGCGCGGCGCGCGTCGTGTCGCGTTCCGTTTGCCCGGCTCCAAGCTGTCGATGGGCGAGCTGTCGAGCGAGCGCGGCGGCGACATCGGCGGCCACCGTTCGCACGAGAGCGGTCGCGACGCGGACGTGGGCTTCTTCATGACCGACGCGCAGGGCAAACCCTACGCGGGTCAGTCGTTCGCCGAGTTCGACGCGAACGGCCGCGGTCTCTGGCCCAACGGTGGGTTGCGCTTCGACGACGCGCGCAACTGGGAGCTGGTCTCCAAGCTGGTCAGCGACGCGGACGCTCGCGTGCAATACATCTTCTGCGCGCACGTGTTGCGTCAGCGCTTGCTGCAGGAAGCAGCACATCGCGGTGCCAACGCCGAGCTCATCGCGCGTGCGGCTTCGCTGCTGGTCGAGCCGGCGCACGGCAATCCGCATCGCAGTCACTTCCACGTGCGTGTGTATTGCGCGCCTGCCGACCGGCCGCTGTGCAAAGACGTGGCGCCGTATTGGCCGTGGTATCCGGGTGGCGCGCCTGAAGGTGGGCTCGCAGCCGAGAACGGCCGTGCGCGTGCGCCATCTGCGCCGCTTTCGTCACCCTTCGGTGTCAGCGCACCGCACGCCGCGATCGACTGAGCGCAGTTACACACAGGCCGCGTGCAGTAGCACTGCAAACGCGTCGGTGTTTTTCGTGCTCGCACGCGTGCGCGCGACGAAATCACCTGGCCGCTCGCCCATCCCTCTGCAAGGATGATTGGGTGACACGCAGCACAGGGACGGCAGGCGTGAAGCAGGCGCAAAGCCCAAGTGCGAATGCGCGTGCGCGTGCGCATCAAGGCGCTTGGCTCGCCGTGCTCTTGCTCGCGAGCGCGGCAGTTGCGCACGCCGGGCCCGAGACCGGTCGCGAGCTATCGAGCGCGGAGCAAGCGAACCTTGCGGCAGGCGCGCTCGTGCGCCGGCCCATGACCCAACGCCGCGGCTCGCTCGACCTGATGGGCGGCACGAGCTACCAGGTCATCGATGCGCCCGCCAAAGTGGTGTGGGGTGCGCTGCTCGACACCGACAACTACCGCCGCATGTTGCCGCAGGTGCGTGAGGCGCGTGTCGTCAGCGCCACGGCGCACGAGCGCATCGTGTACATGCGCCAGGGCGCGGGGCCGATCGAGACCGAGTACTACTTGAAGCTCACCACCTACGAAGAGCGTGGCGACATCACCTTCGCCATGGACAGCCGTCGTCCGCACGACCTGCGCGCGGCCTGGGGCTTCTACACCGTGCGGCCGTACGCCGACGGCAAGAAGACGCTGCTCGCCTACGGCGTGATGGCCGACATCGGCGGCGGCTTGTTCGGTGCGATGGTGCGCGACGACGTGCATGAATGGATGCTCAAGGTGCCCTACACCGTGAAGCGCTTCGTGGAAGGCACCGGGCGGTACCTGTACCGTGCGTCGTGGGCGGTCGCGCCGCTGACGGCTGCGGCGCCCACTGCGGGCTGAAGTGCTTCGTCACGCGTCGGCGGAGCGCGCGAGCGTGGCGCGCAACAAGCGCTGCAGTAGCTCCTGCTGCCCTGCGCCCGTCTCCGCGCTGAAGCCAATGACCTTGCGGCCCGTGCTCTTGGCCAGCGTGGCGAGCGCAGGCTTCTGCTTGGACGGCGCGAGCTTGTCGAGCTTGGTGGCCACCACGACGCTGGCGTGGCCGAGGCTGTCGAGGAACTCGAGCAGCTGCAGGTCTTCGTCGGCGAGGCCGCGGCGCACGTCGACGATGACCACCACCAGCGACAGACCGACGCGCTCGCGCAGGAAGCCTTCGATCATGGGTCCCCAGGCGCGGCGCTCGCTCTTGCTGCGCTCGGCGTAGCCGTAGCCGGGCAGATCGACGAAGTGCACTACAGCGTCGCCCGCCGCGATGCGAAACACGTTGATGCCCCGCGTGCAGCCGGGCGTGGCGCTGACGCGTGCCAGCTTACGCCGGCCGGTGAGCACGTTGATCAGGCTCGACTTGCCCACGTTGGACTTGCCAGCGAACACCAGCTCCGCGAAGGTGGGCGCAGGCAGCTCGGCGACGCTGCGCGCGGACATCACGAAGGTGGCGTCGGTGACTGAGCTGGCTTTGGTCGTCGTGGGGGTCATCGTGGGGGTCATCGGGCTTTTATCCGGCGCTGGAGGGCGTTGCCGAGGTCGTCGATCTCGGCGGCACCTAGCAGGGAGCATGCCCCGGTGAAGACCAATGCGCCAAACGGCACCGTGAACGCGTATACGAGCAGGTTGCGCAAGAGCGAGCCGTCACGCGACCAGGTGCCCAAGCGTGCCACGTCCCAGACCACCGCGCCCATCAGGACGCTCGCGAGCGTGACCAAGAGCGCCGAGCGGTACACTTCGCTCATGCCCATGGCACCCACGCGCCGCGGCAGGCCCAGCAAGAGGCCGAAGAGCTGTGCCACCGCACCTGCGCTGGTAGCCGCCGCGATGGCGACGTGTCCGTAGTGGCCAGCGAGTTGCCAGCTGACGGTGGTGAACACCGCGAGGTTGAGCGCGCTGCACCACACGGGCGTGCGCGTGTCGTTGTAGGCGTAGTACATGCGCGTGATCGGGTGGATGGCCGCCACGGCCCAGGTCGAGCACGCCATCCACGCGAGCGAGCGCGCGGTCTGCTCCACGTTGTAGTCGAGGAAGGCGCCGCGGCCGTAGAGCACCGAGATGGTGGGCCGTGCGAGCACGACCAGGGCAACCGACGACGGGATCGCGATGAACAGCGACAACCGCAAGCTGTAGCGCAGCGTGGCCTTGGCTTCTTCGTGCTGGCCCTGGTTGCGCTGCTTGGCGAGGCTCGGCAAGGTCGC
>JADGRE010000228.1 GCA_017881185.1 Pseudomonadota bacterium
GATCGAGGGTCTCACTCATGTGTCCTTGCCCTCCAGCATCGAGGTGTCGCCCTCGGGCAGACCCAGCTCACGCGCGCGTAGCAACCGCCGCATGATCTTGCCGCTGCGCGTCTTGGGCAGGCTGTCCATGAACGCCAGCTCGCGCGGTGCAACCGAGGGGCCAAGGCGTCGGCGCGCCATGCCCAGCAGCTCCACTTGCAGATCGAGGCTCGGCTTGTGTCCGGCCTTGAGCGCCACGAACGCCTTGATGACGTTGCCCGCGATCGGATCGGGCCGGCCGATGACCCCTGCTTCAGCCACGGCTGGATGTTCGAGCAGTGCGCTTTCGACCTCGAACGGACCGATCAAGTGGCCGGCCGTCTTGATCACCGGGCGCCCCAGCACAGCCAGTGCGCCTACGTCTGCGCAATGCGCGGGGACGCGCTCAGTCCACGCCCGGCAAGCCCGCCGGGCCCTTTTCGTCGTGCTCGTCCGGCACCTCGGTCAGCGTCGCCTCTGCCAAGAGCAGCACGCTGGCCACCGAAACGGCATTCGCCAGCGCGACGCGCATCACTTTGGTGGGATCGATGATGCCCGCCTCGAACAGATCGAGGTAACGGTTGGTTGCAGCGTCGAAGCCGAACGCGCCTTTGCCGGCGCGCATCTTGTCCACCACCACGCCGCCGTCCACGTCGGAGTTGGCAGCGATCTGTCGCGCCGGCACCTCGAGCGCACGCGCCAGAATGCGCACGCCTGTGCGCTCATCACCTTCGCAGGCCAGCGCCTCGCGTTCCACGGCGTCGGCACAGCGCAAGAGCGCAAGCCCTGCGCCGGGCACGATGCCCTCGGCGACCGCGGCCTTGGTCGCGTGGATGGCATCGTCGAAGGCTTCCTTCTTGCTCTTCATCTCGGCTTCGCTAGGTGCACCGACCCGGATCACCGCCACGCCCGCAGCGAGCTTCGCCAAGCGTTCCTCGATCTTCTCGCGATCGTAATCGCTCTTGGTCTCCTTGAGCTGCAGTCGCAGCTGCGCGACGCGTGCTTCGATCGCGTGTTTGTCGCCGCGCCCGCCGACCAGGGTCGTGTTCTCCCGCGTCACGAGCACGCGCGAGGCCGAGCCGAGATGACTCTCGCTCACCTGCTCGAGCTTCATGCCGGCTTCATCGGAGATCACGCGCCCGCCGGTGAGAATGGCGATGTCTTCGAGCATGGCCTTGCGCCGATCGCCGAAGCCGGGTGCTTTCACCGCGACGCAGGGCAGGGTGCCGCGCAGCTTGTTCACGACCAGCGTGGCGAGCGCCTCGCCTTCGATTTCTTCCGCGATCAACACCAGCGGCCGGCCCGTCTGCGCCACGCGCTCGAGCAGCGGCAGCAGCGGTGGCATCGCCGAGATGCGCTTGTCGTAGAGCAGGATCGACGGCGCCTCGAGCACGCACTCCATGCGATCGGGCGAGGTCACGAAGTACGCCGACAGATACCCGTGGTCGAACTGCATGCCTTCCACGACCTCGAGCTCGGTGGCGATACCCTTGGCTTCTTCCACTGTGATCACGCCTTCGCTGCCGACGCGCTCGGTCGCCTGCGCCACCATTTCGCCGATGCTCAGGTCGTTGTGCGCCGAGATCGTGGCGACCTGCGCGCGCTCCTTGGCACTCTGGATCGGTCGCGACAGCGCGCTGAGCGCGCGCGTGGCCGCCTGCAAGCCACGGTCGAGCCCACGGCGCAGATCGACCGCGCTCGCGCCCGCCACGACGTTGCGCAAACCCTCCGACCAGATGGCCTGCGCGAGGATCGTCGCCGTCGTGGTGCCGTCGCCCACTTCCTCGGCAGTGCGCACGGCCACCTGCCGCAGCATGCGTGCGCCGAGATCTTCTTCCGGATCCTGCAGCTCCAGCTCCTTGGCGATCGTCACGCCGTCGTTGCACACGATCGGGTTGCCCCAGCGCTTGCCGATGAGCACGCTGCGCGAGCGTGGCCCGAGCGTCACGCGCACGCAGTCGGCGAGCAGGCTGGTGCCGCGCAGCACCTTCTCGCGTGCCTCACCTCGAAACAGCACTCGTTTGTGAGTCATGGCAACCTCCTGCGTCTCAGGCCCCGGTCACGCTCGAGTGGTTCAAAGGCCGACTCGAGCGTGACCTGCTCTTCAGTTGACTTTGATCTCCTGCGTCTTGGCCTTCGCCGCGGTGGTCGGCGACTTGGGGATGACGACGCTCAACGCACCATCCTTGAACGTAGCCTCGATGTGCGCATCGTCCGCGTCCTGCGGCAGCGTGAAGCTGCGCAGGAAGTGCCCGTACGAGCTCTCGACGCGATGCATCTTCTCGGTCTGCTCGCGTTTCTCGTGCTTGCGCTCGCCTTCGATGCTGAGCACGCCGTCCGCGCGCGTGACCTTCACGTCCTCCTTCTTCACCTCGGGTAAGTCGACCTTCACCAGGTATGCGCGATCGGTCTCGCTCACGTTCGTGGCGGGTGACCAATCGAGCGCCTTGAGAGCTTGCTCACTCTTTTCGTCGTCCCAGGTGGAACGCAAGAGGCGATCGATGCGCTCAGACATCTCACGTAACTCCTGAAACGGGTTGGACAGGCTCTCGTTCTTGCGGCGGATCAAACTCATGGCTAGCTCCTTGCGGTCACTGGTTGGCGAAGCCAAGCAATCCCAAGCATGCCGAACGAGCTGGCAGCGGGATGTTGTTCATACGCACACACAGGGGCGTCGCAAGCGCACGTGCCAGCAGCTTCGCTTGCATCGGGGCGTCGCAGCCTTAACTTGCTAGGACGGATGCGTGTGCCGTCAAGGTTCGCGACTACGGGAGGCAGTGTCATGGCAGACAAGAAGATCTTGATCGTCTTCTACTCGCGAACGGGCACCACGCGTGGCATCGCCAACCGCTTGGCGGCAACGCTCGACTGTGACATCGAGCAGATCATCGACGAGACCCCGCGCAGAGGCTTCAGGGGCTATCTCCGCTCGGGTCTCGACGCCACGCTGCGGCGCCCCGCTGCGCTGCGCCGGTTGCAGAAGGATCCGCAAGACTACGATCTGGTCGTGGTGGGCACGCCGGTGTGGAACGCGTCGTTGTCTACGCCGGTGCGCAGCTATCTCGCGGGCATGCGCTCGCGCATCAAGGAGACGGCGTTCTTCCTCACCCACGGCGGCCGCGGAAGCGAGCGCGTGTTCAAGCAGATGCAGGCCGAGTCGCTGTGCCACCCGGTCGCGACGCTGGCGTTGACCGAAGGAGAGATCCGTCGCGGGGAAGACCGCGAACAGCTCGCTGCGTTCGTGGCTCAGCTGCGCCGCTTCACGAGAGCCACGGCTCGGGCACCGCGCGGCGAAGTCGACACAGCAGAGCGGATCGGCTCGGGCACCTTCGTGTCAGCGTGAGTGCGTGCTGAAGAAGGCCCACGCAGCGCCGGTCGCTGGTCGCCCTGCGCACTCACTGCCCAGCGGAAGGCGTGCCTGGTACGCTGGCGCGCGTGAGTATCGGGCGCGGCAAAGCAGGCAGGTTTGAGCTGAGCGGCGCAGTGGCACTCGTGACGGGCGCGTCCCGAGGCATCGGACCCCACTTGGCGGCGGCGCTCGCGGCGCGCGGCTGCAAGCTCGCGCCGATGTGCCACCGACACGCGCTCAGCGCGGCAAGAGCACCCGCTGCTCACCAATGCGCATAATCACCACACGTTCGGCGCCTACTCCGCGCGTGCGCATCGCTTGCCGAAGATGCTCGGCGCACTGGCCCGGTCGGTCGTCGCTGTTGATGAAGGTGTCGAAGTGCACGGGCACCATGTGCTTCGCACCGAGCAGTAGGAACGCGTCGAGTGCTTCTGCGGGGCCCATGTGCACGCGTCGCATGTACTCGCGAGGCTCTTCCGGGCAGATCGGCAAGAGCGCGGCCGTCAGCTTTGGAAAATGCTCGCGCGTCTCGGTGAAGAGCTGCGCATCGAACGCCGTGTCGCCACCGAAGTACACCGAAAGGCCGTGGTGCTCCAGCACGTAGCCGGTGAACGCGCGCGGCCGCCACGCCATATCCAGTGCCCAGCGTCCTCCCGCGTGACGCACAGGCACCGCCGTCACGCGCACACCACCCGCATCATAGCTCTGCCAGCGCTCCAGCTCATGGCTGGGAAAGGCGTAGCGAGGCACGCTGGCGCGCGCGCCCGGCGGCAAGAGCATGACGCGCGTCTTGTGCTCGATCATCGCGAGCGAGTCGAACGAGAGGTGATCCATGTGCATGTGCGAGATCAGCACCGCCGACAGCTCGGGCAAGTCTTTGGGGTCGAGCCCAGGCTCCACCAAGCGCGGCGACAGCTCGCCCACGCGGCTGGTGAACACCGGATCGGTGAGCACGTAGGCGTCGTCCAGCTGGATCAGTGCGGTGGCGTGGCCGATCCACAGCACTGCCAGGCGTGCATCCGCGCGGCGCGGATCGTGAATCTTGTGGGCGAGCTTGGCGGGTTCGTCGGGCAGCGCGCGGTTGCGACTGAATCCGCGCACGACGAAACCGCAGCTGCACAGCGAGCACAGCAATGGCAACAGTAGCAGCGTCGAAGATGGGAGCTTCATCAGTAGAAGTGCAGGGTGAGTGCCGCGATGAGCTCGCGGCCTGTCAGTGTGGGGGCGACCGTCAGCGTGAAGCCGAAGATGCTGGCGAGCGTGTAGAGGCCAAGCTCCACTGCGGCGCCGTGGCGCGGGTTGCCGAAGTAGTAGGATGCGCCGAGCGAAGCGGACAGCGACTCGCCACGCAAGCGCAGCGGCAAGTACATGCGCGCCCCAGGGCGCGCCAGCCACGAGCTTGCCTGATGCGGCGCGCAGCACGCCCACTCCGGTGAGAAGTAGAGCTCGACCGCCCCGGTGTGCCGCGCGACGGGCTCGATCACGAACGCACGCAGCGGCCGTTCCGCCACGCCGAACGAGTACAAGAGAGGCGTGACTTGCCAGCGCATGCCCGCGCCCAAGCCGCTTGTGCCGATCACGAGTAGCGGGCTCGGGACGAGCTGGGCCAGCGTCCAAGCGCCAGCCGCGAGCGCAGGGCTCAGCGTGGGTGCTGCTGCAGCGTTGCTGCGATCGTCCGCGCGCGCCCGGCCACACAGCGCCAGCGCGGCCAGTAACGCGAACCTGCAGGCCGCGCGTGGGGTGGCGTATGCGGATCTGCGTTTGCAGCCGACAGCGGCAGGTTCTGCGTTGTTCTGGAGCGCATGCGGCGGCACACCCGCCGCGGCCCCGCTTGACCGGCAACCAGCGCAAGTGTATGTGAAATTCATGCTCAATCAGACGTTGGGACGCGCGCTCACCGTGGCGCTGCTGGTTAGTCTGGGCTTCGTGGTCGCATGCAGTCCAGCTTCAAAAGCTGGAACCGGACAGTCCCACGGCGGTGGTAGCTCGGGCACCAGCAGCTCCGGCGACAGCGGCGCCTTCGGCAACTCCAACACCGCTGCGGTCGCGACCGACGCGATGACGCCGATCAGCTTGGGCGGCACGGGTTGCGCGCCCGGCCACTACACGGGTTCGTTCAAGGGCACCTACAACTCGGCCGCGTGGGGCAATGGCTCGGTGCCGCTGATGGTGGATGCCGTGGCATCGATGGGCCGGCCGGGTCTCGAGTTCTGGCTGGAGAAGACCGCGAAGACGGCTTGCACCAACTCGGAGTTCTGCGGCGATTTCACGGTGAAGGGCGGCAAGATCCGTGGCTTCGCCAACCCGTTCCCCGACCCGAACGCGCCGCCTGACGCGGCTCCGAACCCTTTCGCGCTCGCGATACGCTTCGAGATCGACTTCGGCGGCGCGCTCGATTGCTCGACCGGCAAGTTCATGGGCCTGTTGCAGAACGGCTGCTACGACGTGGCCACCATACTCTACCGCTTCGAGGGCACTGCGCCTGCGGTCTACGACAAGCCGACCACGACCTTCACCATGGGCGAGTGGACGGTGAAAGAGAAGCCCATGGCCGGCGTGATCTTCCCACCCGATTCCAAGATCGGCGGCATGGGCACCTGGAACGCCAAGCTGGCAGACACGGGCACCTCACCGGTTGCGACCGGCATGGGTCTGTGCGACACGCCTGCCGGCGGCTGACACGCGCGCCCGGTCTGCTGCAGCTGACAATGGCACGCGCATTCCGGTGAGCCGCCGTCACGTTGGCGGCACCCCGCGTGGCAAGCTCACCGTGAACGTGGTCCCCGCTTCGCTCGACTCGACCTCGATCGTGCCGTGGTCGGCCCTCACGATCGACTGCGCGATATAAAGCCCTGAGCCAACACTGCGCAGATCAGCCGACTTCGCGCGATCCGGGTCGAGTTTGCGGAACGGGTTGAAGATGTCCTGCAATTGGCTCTTGGGGATCACGGGCCCCTGATTGTGCACGCTCAATACAACTCGATCGGCATCACCCCGAGCGCTAACCTTCATCGGCTGGTTCTCCGCTCCGTACTGGTAGGCATTGCCAAGCAGATTCGACAATACCTGCCCGATGCGCGCCCGATCCCACTCGCCTCGCAGCGGACCGCTTGCTTCGAAGCTCACCGTGCAATGAGGGTGTCGTTGATCAGCTCCGCGATTTCGGCTTTCGAGCTCATGAACCGTACCGGCTTCGTCCGAGTTGTACCGAGAAGATTACTAGGCGCATAGGCAACATGAAAAGGCCTTTGGTACGCGCGTGCTCAACGCTTCCAACCCGCGAGCCGACGCGAGGGACCAAGGTCGTTGCTCACCTTCGGCACGCTGCGCAGATAGCGGTAGATGCTGCGCAGGTCGTCCTCGCGCATGCGCTGGAAGCTCTCCCAGGGCATGTGCGTGCCGCGGAGGGTGACGCCCATCTTGAAGCGCGCGACGAACTTGTCCTCGCTCCACTGACCGGTGCGCCCGACGGGATCGGAGCTGAGGTTGGGCGCGACCAGCTCGAACTTGGCGTCGGCTTCATCGGGCTCGGGCTGCGGGTTGCCGGCGAAACGTGGCCCTTCGATTGCGAACCCATGGAACGGGTTGCGCGCGCTGTGGCAGGTGTAGCAACCCGCGGGCCCGTTCGCGAGGTAGCGTCCGCGCTCCACGCTAAGCCCACCCGGCGGTACATGTTGCAAGCGCGGTTCGTCGTGCGGCTTGTAGAAGTGTGCGAGCACTTTGGCCGCGAAGCCCCAGCGATCGCCTGGCACCGCGTTCTTCGTGGGCGGCAGCGTGCGCAAGTAGGAGATCACGGCTGTGAGATCTTGGTCGGACAGCGCGCCGATCGACAGCGCCATGAACACGGCGAAGTGGCCGTTGCGATCGACTCCGTGGCGAATGACGCGTGCCAGCTGACCGTCGCTCCAGGCGCCGATGCCGGTCTGTGCGTCGGAGCTCAGGTTGGCGGCATAGAAGGTCCCGAAGGGGCCTGCGCGAAAGGCGTAACCACCGCGCAGGTCGGTCGGGTCGGCGCTCGGCTGACGCTTTCGGACGTAATACGCCGGCCGGTGACACTCGGAGCAGTGGGCCACGGCCTCCACCAAGTACTGACCCTGTGCGATCACCGCAGGGTCTTGGCTGGCATGGATGTCCGGCAGCGGCGTCGCGGAGAAGTCGCGCTGGTACGTACTGTTCACCCAGACGACCAGGCCGACCACGAGCAGCGCAGCGAGCACGAACAACGCGAACACGAGTCGCAGCAACGTCCTGAGCATGGCTGCGCCACTTTTCGCCGATCAGCGCGCGCGAGGCAAGAGGTCCACGCGTCCGAACCTCAGGCCTCGATGTCGCGCACGTCCACCTCGCAGTCGCCGAGGATGTTCGCGTAGCGGGCCGTCCAGGCTTTGGCTTGCTCGAGCGAGCGTGGCCGTGTGCTCAGATTCAGAGCGCGACGACTGCGCTCAAGGGCTTTCTCAGCTCGTGCACCGAGAGCTTGGCGAAGTCTTTGTGCAGGCATTCGCTCACGAGCGCCGCGGTTTGGTGGTCGAGCTTGGCCCGCAGCATGCCGAGAAAGCGCGGCTCGGCCACCAGCACCAGCTCGCGGAAGCGCTTCTCGTTGCGGCCGGTGGCGAGCACCGCCGCCAGCTGACGTGCGAAATCTTCCGCGGTGCGATCGTGCGCGCCGTGCTCGTGCCCCATGGGATGCCGGCCTGGTCCAGGGCCAGACGAAAACGTGTCACCCGGCCGGTCGCTTTCCAAGGCGCCACTCTTCAGGCGGCTCTCGGCGTGCTCCAAGGTCGACACGAGCTCCAAGCTCTTGTCGCTGGTCTTGTGTTCCATGATGCGCGCACCAGCGCGGTGCGCCACGACAACCCAAGTTGTGCCCATG
>JADGRE010000229.1 GCA_017881185.1 Pseudomonadota bacterium
AGCGCGCCCGCAGCGACCGAGGGAGCGCTACTCACGTAGCGTGACCGAGAGAGCGAGGACGTAAGCCGCGGATAGAGGCCAAGGCGCGCCGCGATCAGTCACCGAATGGCGTGGAACATTCGGGGCCAGCGTAGACCTTCGGGACCGCTGGACCAGTAAATCGCGAGCGCTCGCCCCTTGATGCGGTTGATCGGAATTGCCCCCACCATCGGGTTGCGGCTGTCGTTGCTGTGGTCGCGGTGGTCGCCCAGCACGTAGATGTGGCCTTCGGGCACGTGAATGGGCATGGGCTCGGGCATCACGCGCGCGGTGCTGAGCAGAAAGTCGTGGTCGCCCACCTTCGACTCGTACACGCGGCAGTCCGGTTGCAGCTGACCGACGCCTGCCACACACGGGCCCACGTCGGCCAGCGGCAAGGGCTGGCCGTTGCGGTACACGCGGTCGCCGCGCATCTCGATGAAGTCGCCGCCCACGCCGATCACGCGCTTGACGATGTCGACGCCGTCGGCCGGGCTCTTGATGATGACCACGTTGCCCACCTGTGGCCCGCCCCAACTGAGCTCGGCTTGATCGCGCAGCGGCAGAAACAACCCATACGAGAACTTCGAAACCACCACGCGGTCGCCGTTGAGCAGCGTGGGCTCCATCGACGGGCCTTCGATCTCGAAGGCTTCGAACAGCGCAGTGCGAATCACCAGGGCCAAGAGCACCGCGCCGCCGATGGTCTTCAGGTTTGCGGCGAGGCGTTCCCAGCGGCTCGCGTCCAGCTCGTTGAGATTGCGAGTGGAGGGCGAGGTCGAAGGAGCACCCGATGGCGATGCGGACGGAGAAATCTTCTGCGCGGGGTCTGCGGGGCTGCTCATCCGTGTACCTGTGGGCCGAGGGGAAGGTGCTTTGCGATGGCGGCTTCGCGCGAGGCCAGCGTGGCCAGGCGTGTCCGCGTCTCGGTCTTGCCGAAGCGCTCGGCGCTGAGCGAGGAAAAGAGCGAGAAGTGGCGAGCCTCGGAGGTCATCAGCTCGCGGTAGAACGCGCGTAGGTCGGCGGCGCGTAGGTGCTCGGACAACAAGCGAAAGCGCTCGCACGAGCGCGCCTCGATCAGCGCTGCGCAGAGCAGTCGGTCCATGAGTTGCGGGCAGCCGTCGTGATGGTCTTGTCGTGCGGCTGCAGCCAGAGCCGTAACGTAGGTGTCGGAGCGGGGCTGCTCCAGGCGCAGCTGGCGTGCGACCAGGTGTTCGTGCACCTGCGCGAAGTGATCGCCTTCTTCCTGCGCCAGCGCATGCAGAGGCGCCACCAGCTGTGGCATTTCGCCAGCGTAGCGTGCGCACAACGCCAGCGCGCTCTGAGCGGCCTTGATTTCGCAGTGCGCGTGATCCGACAGCAGCGCCGAGAGGTTGGCCTCGGCGGCTTCCACCCAAGAGGAATCGGTCGGCGTCAGCAAGGCAAGCATGGGCGCTTCATCGGGCGCTGGTGAACCGCGCGCGGCGGGTGACATACCACGACGCGCGCGCGCAAGCTTTGAGCCCACCCCGACGAAGGGTGTACGCTGGCCGTCGGCATGACGCGCAAGCTATTGGCACGCTGGGAGTGGGTCAAGGACACGGGCGCGCTGACCAGCGTTTTGCTGGGTATAGCGTTGTTTTGTGGCTGTGCCGGGGCCGCTCCCGCACCGCCCCCGGTCGACCCCTACGGCGAGCGCGTGTCCGCGTGTGTCCAATTGCCCCATCCGCTGAGCGACGCCGTGCAGCAGCGCATGGTGATGATCGAAGACGGCCCCGCGGTGCTCGGCTCCGCCGACTCCGAACGGGCGCAGGCCCGCAAAGACTACGGGCGCGGAGGCGAGCGCCTGTTTGCCGACGAAGCACGCGTCCGCCGCGCCCACCTGAGTGCATTTCGCATCGACCGCACGCCGGTCACGCTGGCCGCGTACCGCGAGATGGTCGAGGCCTGCGGGACCACGCCGCCCAATGTGCAATCGATCACGCAGCAGGTCTGGGCCGATCTGCAAAAGCGCTTCAGCCTGAGCCGCAGCTACGCCCAGATCGCGCGCTTCCTGTGGGACGACCACCAGCCACCCGCGGACCATGAGAAGCATCCCGTGGTGCTGGTCGACCAGGACGAAGCCGGTCTGTACTGCGCCTGGCGCGGTGCGCGCTTGCCCACGGCCGACGAGTGGGAGCGGGCCGCGCGCGGTCAGCAAGGCCGAATCTACCCGTGGGGCGATGCCTACGACGGGTTCCGCGTGAACACCGCGCTGCGCGCAGTCGGCGATACGGTCCCGGTGGCGAGCCTGCCGCAGGGTGCGACGCCCGACGGCATCTTCGATCTGGGCGGTAACGTCTTCGAGCGCACCTCCACGAAGGTGCCCGGTCGCAAGGACACCTTCGTCGTGAAGGGCAACGGCTGGGACGGCCATGGTGGCTATGGCCGCGGCGCTGCCGCACTGGCCGTGCCCGCCGGTCTGCGCAACGTGAACCTCGGCTTCCGCTGCGCGAGCGAGCTGCACTGAGATGTCTGTCGAGTCGCCTTCGCCGTTGATGCCACGTGGCGTGTTGGCGTTCGACACATCGACGGCGCTCACCTGCGTCGCCGTGGCGCGCGATGGCCAGCTGCTCGCGCAAGCCAGTGAGCCCGTCGCAGAACGCCACGCGCAGACCCTGTTGCCGCGCGTCCAGCAATGCCTCGCCGAAGCGGGCATGGCGCTGTCCGACATCGATCTGTTCGTGGTCGGTGTCGGCCCGGGTTCCTTCACCGGTGTGCGCGTGGGCCTGGCCACCGCCAAAGGCTTTGCGTTGGCCACCGGCAAACCACTGCGCGGCGTGGAGTCGCTGGCGTTACTGGCACGCCCCGCGCTCGCCGAGCCACGCCTCGTCGCGCCGCTCCTGGACGCCCACAAAGGCGAAGTCTTTGCCGCGCTCTACAGCGGTACGGCCGCCGACATGCAGCTCCTGCTGCCAGCGTTCAACGCGCCGCCATCAGCTGCACTCGAGCGCCTGCTGCGAGCCGCCAATGGCCGCCCCCTCCACGCGCTTGGCGCCGGCCTACGCCGCTACCTCTCCGAGCTGCAACCCGCACTCGACGCCGCACAAGTACGTCTCCTCGATCCGCTCCACGACTCTCCGCACCCCGCCACCCTGATCGCCGAAGGCCTCCAGCTCCTACGAACCAAGGGCCCGTCCGATCTCGAAAGCCTGGTCCCCCTCTACCTACGCGGCAGCGACGCCCAACTGCCCAAAGCCCCACTCAAGCTCTGAGCGCAGCACCCCAAACCACCGCAGCGAGCGCGACGGCGAACACCCGGCAACACAACGTTGCATCCTCACACCCGCTCCACTTGGCAGCCCCCGTACCCCGAGCGTATCTTCCCCGCCATGCCATCGTTCGACATCGTCTCCAAGGTCCCGATGCACGAGGTCGACAACGCTCTGTTGCAGACCCAGAAAGAGCTCACCACGCGCTTCGACTTTCGCGACACCGCCGCCTCGGTCGAGCGCACCGACGAGGGCATCGTGCTGCGCGCCAACAGCGAAGGCCGCGTAGAAGCTGCCTATGGCGTGCTCCAGGAAAAGTTCGTGCGCCGCAAGCTCTCGCTGCGCTGCCTCGACCCTCAGAAGATGGAGCCCGCGTCCGGCGGCACCTTCCGTCAGCTGCTCAAGCTCAACCAGGGCATCGACAAGGACCACGCACGCGACGTCGTGAAGTACCTCAAAGATCAGAAGCTGAAGGTGCAGGCGGCCATCCAGGGCGACGCCGTGCGCGTCAGCGGCAAGAAGCGCGACGATCTGCAGGTTTGCATCCAGACGCTACGCGCCCACGACTTCGGCATCGATCTGCAGTACGAGAATTTTCGAGACTGAGCCCGCACTGAGCCCGCTCAAGCCGCAGACTGTGCCGCGGCCTTGATCTGCCGGTAGGCGTACTCGTAGCGGCGGGCTGCGCGCTCCCACGACACGTCCGTGCGCATCACGCGCCGACGCAGCGCATCGAAGGCTTCCGGGAGCGAATAGGCTGCCAGTGCGCGCTGGATGGTGGCGAGCACGTCGGCGGCCTCGGTCGTGGGCACGAGGAAACCATTGCCGGTCTCGAGCTTGGCGTCGGCGTCGACGATCATGTCGGCGAGCGGGCCCACCGCGGTGACGATGGGCAAGGTGCCGTAGCGCAGCGCGCACAGCGCGGCGTCCACGAGCACAGGCTGGCGCGCGGGCAAGAGCAAGAAGTCGCTGCCAGCGAGCGCCACATGCCGCTCTTTGTCGGTGGCGGTTGCGCGCAGCGCGATGCGCTCCGGCATGTCGGTCGCGAGCGGTTGCAGCTGCTTGGCCTGTTCGTGGTCGGCGCCGAGCACCACCAGCTGGGCGTCGTTGCGCATCACGCGAGCGGCGGTCTCGGCGATGAGGTCGCCGCCGCGCTCAGGCGACAGCGCTCCGAGCGCTACGATCACCGGTGTCTGTGCGTTCACCGACAGGCCCAGCTCGTACTGCAACGTAGCTTTGCAGCGCGCCTTGCCGCTGAGGTCGACCGGATCGAAGCGCGCGGTCAGCTGCGAATCGGTGATGGGGTTCCAGATCGACGCATCGACACCGTTCACGATGCCCAGGAAGCTGTCGGCCTTTTCGGCGAACAGCGTGCCGAGCGCGTGACTGCGGTCGCTGGCCCAAGTGCGCGCGGTGGTCGGTGCATTGGTCACGACCAGGTCGGCTGCGCGTACGGCGGCGCCGAGCACGCTTTCGTTGGCGAGCGCGTCGTGCAAGGCCGCCGGCAGCTGCAGCTTGGCGTGCTCGCCCGAGGACAGCCGCAGGTCGTGGCCCAGATCGTGCAGCGACAGCACGCGCGGCAGCTGCGGCAGCGCGGCCTTGAGCGCGACCAGCGCCAGACCCGCGAGCGCGCCCTGCGCGTGCACCAGCTCGAACGCAGGCTCGCGTTTTTGCACCAGCTGCGCCACCGCACCGCCGAGCACAGCAGCTTCGAGCGCGTGCTGTTCGGCGCTGCTCGTGGCGGTCGGCTCTGTGGCGAACAGCTCGCTGTTGCCCAGGAAGATCAGGTCCACGCCGCCAGTGGTGCGACCGTCGTACACGGTGCACGCGTAGCTGCGGCCCTGCGCCTCGACGCTGAACGTGGACAGCCGACGCGCCAGCGAGCGCGCCATCGGATCGATGCTCGCGTAGAGCGGCGACACCACGGTGACCTTGTGCCCGAGCCCGCGCAGGGCCTTGGGCAACGCTGCGGCAGCCTCAGCGACCGGGCTTACCGAAGCACCGCTGAACGGAGCCAACTCTGAGGTGACGAAAAGGATCTCCACGGCGGCGGAACATACACGCACTTTGCTCGAAAGTTGAGCCACACCGCCGCCTTTGGTGGCTTTGCCGGCGCTTCTGCCGGTCCGTGGCACCCGCCTGGCTTGCAAAACCGGGGGGTATTCGGCATATCGGCCGGGCGTGACCACCGTCCAAGGCGAGCGTAACTCTCTGGCCGCGGCTGCGGTCGCCAGCGTGTGCGTCATGGGCGCCACGGGCCTGGTGGGCCGCGCGCTGTGCGCCTCGCTCGAACGCGCGGGCGTGAAGGTGACGCGCTATTCGCGCAGCGCACGGCCGGGCTTCGCCTACTGGGACCCGGAGCGCTCGCAGATCGATCGCGAGCCGCTCGCGCACTGCGACGCCGTGGTGAACCTGGCAGGCGAGGGTCTCGGCGACAAGCGCTGGAGCAAGGCGCGCAAGCAAGCCCTGCGCGACAGCCGCCTGCACAGCACGGCGCTCTTGGCGCGCACCATCGCCGAGGTGCCCGACCCGCCCAGCGTGCTCGTGAACGTATCGGCCGTGGGCTACTACGGCGATCGCGGGCAAGAGGCCGTCTACGAAGACAGCGCGCCCGGCAGCGGCTTCCTCGCGGAGCTGTGCGAACGCTGGGAACAGGCGACCGCGGTCGCCGCACAAGCGGGCGTGCGCGTGGTGATTCCGCGCATGGGCGTGGTGCTCACGCCCGAGGGTGGGGCGCTCGGCAAGCTCTTGCCGGTGTTTCGCCTCGGCCTCGGTGGCCGCATCGGTTCCGGTCGCCAGCACATGCCGTGGATCGCCATGCCCGACGCGATCTCCGTGCTGCGCTTCCTGATCGTCTCACGCGACATCTCGGGCCCGGTGAACGCCGTGGCACCCGAAACCACCACGAGCGCGCAGTTCACCAATGCGTTGGCGCACGCGCTCCACCGGCCCGCGCTCTTTCCCCTGCCGGGCATCGCGCTGCGCGCTGCGCTCGGCGAGCTCAGCGAGACCTTGCTCGAAGGCGCCGACGTGCGACCGCGCGTGCTCGAGCAAGCCGGCTTTCGCTTCGAGCTGCCACGCCTCGAAGACGCGCTCGAAGCGCTGTTGCCGCGTTGAGCTGCGCCGTGCTGAGCTGCGCCGTGCTGAGCTGCGCTGTCCGCGCAGCTGCGAAGCTCAGCGCACGCGCGGCTTGTTCGGCTCGTCGTAGCGCTTGCGCTGGTCGGCCAAGTCCGCCGCCAACTTCTCACTGATGCCCGCGTGCTTGATCGCCAGGATGCGAGCCGCCAGGTACGCCGCATTCTTCGCGCCGTCCACTGCAACGGTCGCGACCGGAATGCCCGGCGGCATCTGCACCGTCGCGAGCAGCGCATCCAAGCCCGCCAGCCCGCCGTTGGACAGCGGCACGCCGATGACCGGCAACAGCGTCTGCGCCGCCACAGCACCCGCGAGATGAGCGGCCATGCCCGCACACGCGATGAACACTTCGACGCCGCGCTTGGGTGCAGCTTCCAGGTACTGCGTCACGCGCTCCGGCGTGCGGTGCGCGCTCAGCACCAGCAGCTCACTGCGAATGCCCAGCCCAGCCAGCACTTCCTGCGCCTTCTCCACCACCGGCAGATCGCTCGGGCTGCCGGTGAGAATGCCGACGAGCGGCTTGGTCTCGGTGGAGCTTGGCTTCTTGGTTCCCATGGAAGAGTCCTTTCGGGGCAGGTCAGGGTGCGGGTTGCCGGGCCGTCTTGTACAGCGTTTGCGGCCGCCTGGGGAGCCTCGCTTTGCGCTTGCTGGCAGCGCTAGACGCAGCCAGTCGAGCGGGTCTTGGTGTACCCTTGCCGCCATGACCCTGCGACCCGTTCATGCATCCACTGGCTCCGTTGTCTATGCTGTCTATGGTGTCGTGGCGTTGTTCGCCCTCGCTTGCGGCCAAGACGCCCAGCAGGCCGCGCCCCAGGCCACGCAGGCCGCATCGACAGCTGCGCCAACCGAGCCCGCACCACCGCCGCCTGCGCCCGTGCCGGCCGGCCCCGTGCTGGAAGCCCCGGCCAATCCGGACGAAGCCTGCGGCCAGATCGTCGTCGTCGCGTACAAGGGCGCCGAGCACGCCGCCGACACGATCACGCGCGATAAGGCCGCTGCCAGCGCCCGCGCGCAAGAGCTGCAGACGCAGGCCATGACCAGCAGCGACTTCGCCGCGCTCGCCAAAGAAAGCTCCGATGCGCCCAGCAGCGCGCCGCGCGGTGGCGTGATGGGCACCTACAAGAAAGACGAGTGGCCCGAGCTCTACGCCAGCATCAAAGACCCGCTCTTCGCGCTGAAGGTCAACGAGACCGCGGCGCAGGTGGTGGAAGCGCCCTTCGGTTTCGTCGTGGTGCACCGCTGCAAGGTCGAGAAGGTGCACGGCCGTCACGTGCTCATCCGTTTCAAGGGCGCGAAGAAAGCCGGCCCCGAGATCAAACGCAGCGCCGACCAAGCCAAGAAGCTCGCGGTCGAGGTGCAACAGAAGCTCAGTCAGGGCGGCGACTTCGCGGCCATCGTGAAGAAGTACTCCGAGGACGCGAGCAAAGCGCGCGGCGGTGACATCGGCGAAGTGGGTCGCGGCCTGCTCGCGCCCGCGTTCGAAGACGCCCTGTTCGCGCTCAAGGTCGGCGAGCTCAGCACCGTGGTCGAGACCGAGTTCGGCTTCCACGTGATCCAGCGCCTGCCCGAAGAAGTCGCGCCGATCATGGTGAAGTGAGCGAGGGCGGTGCTCGGCGCCAGAGACCCGTAGCGCGCCCGGCACGGGGTCGCGCCCGCACGTTTCTGACCCCGAAGCGCCCCGAAAATGTGCCCAAAACCGCGCTTGACACCCACTGCGCGGTAGCTAATGTTCGCACCCCATTCCGGAATAGCTCAGTTGGTAGAGCAGGCGACTGTTAATCGCCGGGTCGTAGGTTCGAGTCCTACTTCCGGAGCC
>JADGRE010000230.1 GCA_017881185.1 Pseudomonadota bacterium
AGCGCGATGCGTGACTCGCCGGAGCTGGCAGGCAGCTTGGCGAGCAAGGGGTCGGCGACCGTGCCATCGACTGGGCTGCTTGCGAAGTACGTCAGCAGCGCGTCGAGCGTGGGTTTGAGCGCCTCGCTGTCCGCTTGCTCGAGCCGTTCGAGTAGCGGCACGCGCGCTTGCTCGTCGTGCGTGAGCGCCACGGCTTGCAACAGGGCAAGCGGTGGATGCTCGCCGTCGTGCAATGCGCGGATCAGCGCGCTGCTCACAGGCGCGAGCGAAAACATCGGCGAAAGCTGCACCAGCGTTTGAGCAGCACAACTCAGCTGCAGCGCCGACTGCGGGTGCGCCACTACGAGCGCCAGCGCTTGCAGCACGGAAGGCCGCGTCGCATCCGTGCTCGTCGCATCGCCGGCGCGCCGCACCCGCTCGACCAGTGCCGCCTGACTCGCGACACACAGCTGGGCGCTGCCCAGTTGCTGCACGAGCAGGCTTTGCGCTCGCGGGTCGTCGATGTGCCCGAGCGCAGCGGCTGCGGCTTGGGCTTCGCTCGGCTCGCGCGTGAGTTGCGCCGTGAGCGCAGCAATCGCACCGGCGTCTGCCAACGCACCGAGCGCCAGCGTGGCGGCGAGTCGAACCTCGGGTGTGGAGTCGTTCAGGCCTTGCAAGAGCAGCGCGAGCGTCTGCGGGGCCCGCGTGCCACCGAGCACCTGCAACGCGGCGGCACGCACCAGCGCGTCGTCGTCGTGGATGCGTTTGGCGAGCGGCGCGATTGCGCGCGCGTCGCTCTTGCCGTTCAGCGCCAGCACGGCTGCGCGCCGCACGGAAGCATCGGCGTCGTCCAGGACCGAGAGCACCGCGGTGAGACTCTCCGCATCGGCGAACACCCCAACGCTACCGACAGCTGCAACCCGAACGGGCGCGACGCTGTCACCCAATAGGCGGGTCAGAGGCTCGCGCGCCCGGGGGTCTGCGAGCACGCCGAGCGCACGCGCCGCCGTGGCACGCAGCTCGGGGCTCTTGTCGCCGAGCCAGGGCAAGAGGGTGGGCACGGCATCGACCACGCCCAACGTGGCCAGCGTCTGCGCGGCGTCCAGCCGCACGTTGACGTCGTCGTCCTCCAGCGCCTGCAGGAGCGGGTCGCGCACGTCGTGCGCGGCGTATTGCGCGAGCAGGCGCGCCACCTCGCGGCGGCGAACCGGGCCTTCGTGCACCAGCTCGTATTGCAGCCGTGCCAGCCGACCGGGCCACTCGAAGCCCATGCACAGCACGAGCAGCAACGCCAGCGGGAACCTGCGAAACACGGCCCCGTTGTACCAGGTCGGCCGGCGTTTGTTAGCCGGCGTGCGCGCAGGGGGCGCTCTGCCATTTGCGAGACCCCGGCCGCCCCGCCATACTGGCCCGCGCCGCGCGCACGAGCGCCACCCGCATGCCCCGCTTCCACATCCAGACCTTCGGCTGCCAGATGAACGTCCACGATTCGCGCCGAATCGAGGAGGTGCTCTACGAGCGCGGCTATCAGGCAGCCTCAGGTCCCGAAAGCGCAGACCTGATCGTGCTGAACACCTGCAGCGTGCGCGAGAAGGCCGATCACAAGCTGCTCAGCATGGTGGGCACCTTCCGCGACCTCAAAGAGCAGAACCACGACTTGGTCATCGCCGTGGCCGGTTGCATGGCGCAGCAGCAGGGCGAAGCGTTGCTCGACCGCCTCGACCTGGTCGACGTGGTCATCGGTCCCGACAACATCCCCGATCTCCCCGGCCTCGTGCAGCACGTGCAAGACGGTGGCCCGCCCGTGGCCCGCACCGTGTTCGATCTCGACTCGCCGAGCTTCCTCACGGCACGCGTGCGTCCCGGTCAGCGCGAGGTCAGCGCCTTCGTGACGGTCATGAAGGGCTGCGACGAGCGCTGCACCTATTGCATCGTGCCGTACACCCGCGGCGCCGAACGCTACCGCGCGGCCGACGAGATCGTGGCCGAGTGCGCCACGCTGTGCGCCGGCGGCGTGCGCGAGATCACGCTGCTCGGCCAAACAGTCAACTCGTGGCACGAGCCGAGCGAGCCCAGCGCCAGCGAGTCGCGCTTCCCCGAGCTCTTGCGTCGCATCGCGCGCGAGCTGCCGCAGCTCTTGCGCCTGCGCTACACCTCACCGCATCCGCGCCACGTCACGAGCGCTCTGGTACAAGCGCATGCCGAGCTCGACATGTTGCCCGCGCACGTTCACCTGCCGCTGCAATCCGGCTCCGATCGCATCCTGCGCCTCATGCTGCGTCGCTACCGTAGTGCCGACTACCTCGCGCGCGCCCGCGCCCTCATGAGCGCACGCCCCGGCTTCACGCTCTCCACCGACATGATCGTCGGCTTCCCCGGCGAGACCGAGACCGACTTTCAGGACACGCTTGCGCTGGTGCGCGAGGTCGGCTTCTGCGCCGTGTTCGCCTTCAAGTATTCGCCGCGTCCGCACACGCCGGCCCTGCGCCTGGGCGACGACATCTGCGAAGAGCTCAAGTCCGAGCGCCTGGCGCGTCTCTTCGAGTTGGTCGACGAGCTACAGAGCAAGCATCTGCAAAGCCTCGTGGGCAGCACTGCCGAAGTGCTCGTCGAAGGCCCCAGCAAGACCAACGCCGCGCGCTGGACCGGCCGCTCCGAGCGTCACGAGATCGTGCACGTGGACCTGAGCGCCGCGCACGAGCCCAGCGGCACGCGCGACCTGCGCGACTACGCCGGTGAGCTGCTGCGCGTGCGCGTCATCGAAGCCAACAAACGTTCACTGCTCGCTGTGCCCATGGGTACCATGCCGCAGCCCGCGCGCCGGCTGCCCGCACGCAAGCAAGTCGTCCGTCTGCCGTTGATGTCCCCGTGACGCCAAAGTCCCGCATCAGCTTCGCCTGGTTGCCCGCCGTCGCGTACATGGGCTTGATTTGGGCGCTGTCCTCGCTCTCCAGCGTGCCGTCGCTGCAAGATGTGCCGTTCAAAGACAAAGGCGTGCACTTCATGGAGTACGGCGTGCTCGCGACGCTGTTGTTCCACGCGTTTGCGGGCACCTGGCCGCAGCTGTCAGCACGCACCGGCTACGTGTGCACGCTGCTGTGCACCATTGCCTGGGGCCTGTCCGACGAGATCCACCAGGCCTTCGTGCCCGGCCGCTCGTCCGACGTCCAAGACGTGCTGGCCGACACCATCGGTGGCGCGTTCGGTGCCGCGGCGTACCTCGGGCTGCGCGCGCTCGTTCGCCGCTTGAGCGCGGCGTCGCGAGCGCGCAGCGTTCGCTAACGCGCGCTACTCCACCTTCAAGATCGCGTGGAACGCTTCCTGTGGGATCTCCACGCGGCCCACGTTCTTCATGCGCTTCTTGCCCTCTTTTTGCTTCTCGAGGAGCTTGCGCTTGCGCGAGATGTCGCCGCCGTAGCACTTGGCCGTGACGTCCTTGCGCATCGCACTGATGGTCTGTCGCGCCACGATCTTGGAGCCAATCGCCGCCTGGATCGCGACTTCGTACTGCTGTCGCGGCACGATCTCGCGCAGCTTCTCTGCCAGCTGCTTGCCCAGGTGATGCGCGCGATCGCGGTGCACGATGGCGCTGAGCGCATCGAGTGGCTCGCCGTTGATCAACATGTCCAGGCGCACCAGCGTGTTGGGCCGGTAGCCGAGCAGATCGTAGTCCATCGACGCGTAGCCGCGCGTCGCCGACTTCAGCCTGTCGTAGAAGTCGAAGAGCACCTCTGCGAACGGCATCTCGTAGGTGATGATCACGCGGTTCTGCGACGCGTACTGGATGCCTTGCTGAATGCCGCGCCGGTCCTCGCACAGCTTGAGCACCGGCCCCACGTAGGTCTCGGGCACGTGGATGGTGACCTTGAAGTACGGCTCCTCGATGCTCTCGATGCGCCCCGGATCGGGCATGCGCGATGGGTTCTCGACCGAGATGGTCTTGCCGTCGCTGGTGTGCACCAGGTACACGACGCTTGGCGCCGTGGTCACCAGATCCAGCTGGTACTCGCGCTCCAGGCGCTCCTGCACCACTTCCATGTGCAGTAGCCCCAAGAAGCCGCAGCGGAAGCCCAAGCCGAGCGCCTGCGAGTTGTCCGGCTCGAAGTGGAACGCGCTGTCGTTCAGGTGCAGCTTCTCGAGCGCATCGCGCAAGTCGCCGTAGCGATCGGAGTCCGTCGGGAAGATGCCCGCGAACACCATCGGCTTGACGTCTTCGAAGCCCGGCAGCATCTCGGTCGTGGGCCGCTTGGCGTCGGTGATGGTGTCGCCGACTTTGGTGTCGTGCACCGACTTGATCGCCGCCGAGAAGAAGCCCACCTCGCCGGGACCGAGCTCGGTCAGCTGCGTCTCGAACGGATTGAACACGCCGATTTCGGTGACTTCGTAGTCCGACATCGTGGCCAGTAGGCGGATCTTCTGGCCCTTCTTCAGGCGTCCGTCGACCACGCGCACGAGCACCACGGCACCGCGGTAGCTGTCGTACCAGGAGTCGATGCACAGCGCGCGCAGCGTGCCTTCGGCGTCGCCTTTGGGCGGCGGCACGTGCTTCACCACCGCTTCCAAAATGTCGTGGATGCCGATGCCCGTCTTGGCGCTCGCAGCTACCGCGAACTCGCAGTCGAGCCCGACCACTTCTTCCACCTCGCGGCGCGTGCGCTCTACGTCTGCGCTCGCCAGATCGACCTTGTTGAAGACCGGGATGATCGCGAGGTTGTTGTGCATCGCCAGATACACGTTCGCGAGCGTCTGCGCTTCCACGCCTTGCGTCGCGTCGACCACCAAGAGCGCGCCCTCGCACGCGGCGAGCGAACGCGACACTTCGTAGGTGAAGTCCACGTGGCCTGGCGTGTCGATCAAGTTCAGCTGGTAGAGCTGTCCGTCGTCGGCCTTGTAAGCGAGCCGCACGGCTTGCGCCTTGATGGTGATGCCGCGCTCGCGCTCCAGCGGCATCTTGTCGAGCAGCTGTTCCTGCGCCTGGCGCGCCGTCACCGCACCCGTCGCTTCCATGATGCGATCGGCAAGCGTGCTCTTGCCGTGATCGATGTGGGCGATGATGGAGAAGTTGCGGATGCGGCTGGGGTCTGTCACTGGTCTCTCAGGTGCAAAGCGAACGCGGAGCATGCTCTAGCGCGCGCCGCGTGGCGATGCACGAGGGAAGGGCGCCGAGCCACCAGCCCGCGTCGAGAATTCCCGCTGTGGCGGCTAGCTCTTCTTCTCGCCGCCGGCCGCAACCAGCGTGAGCTGCCCCGGGAGCTCCGACGAGTGTCGCTCCAGCACCAAGTCGATACCCTCGCGGATGTACACAGCAATGGGAACCTTCGTGCGCTCGTGAAGCAGCTTCAGGCTCTCGTTCTGTTCCGGAGTGATGTAGATGGTGGTGGAGATTTTCTTGCGAGCCATGACCTGAAGAGCCCCAGAACTTGCTGCGGTTGGGTACGGGCGAGCCGCGTACGTGAAAGCCGTCCGTGAACGTACATGGCATCATACATATAGTCAAAGGTTTTGGCGGGCTTGCGGGCCACTCGGCGCTGCCATTATGCTGTCGCCGCAGTGGCCTTTCCCGGCCGGGGTCGACAGCGCGCGCTATGTCCAGATACATCGCAAATTCACTATTGATTCTAACGGTTTGCGCAGTATCTACCGTGCTCGGATGCGCGGGTGAACAGTCCAAGCCGCCGACCGTCGCCGGTATTCCCACGGCCGAGGCGCGCAAGACCCGCTGGCTCAAACGCCTGCCGTGCGATGGCGACCGCGAGACCTTGCTCGACGCCAACGGCGACGGCCTCGCCAACATCCGCCATGTGTTCTCCGGCAGCACCGAGAAGTGCGCTGAGATCGATCTCAACTCCGATGGTCGCATCGACGTGACGCGCGTCTACGAAGACGGTCGCATTGCGCAAGAGCAAGACGACTTCGACTTCGACGGCAAGCTCGATCAGCAAGCGTACTTCGACAAGGGTGCGCTGGTGAGCAAAGAGCTCGACACCAACTTCGACGGTCGCGTCGACACGTGGGTGTTCTGCACGGGTGCGTTGGTGGGCCGGCTCGAGCGCGACCGCCATCACCATGGCCAGGTCGACACCTGGGAGACCTACGACAAGGGCGTGCTCACCAGCGTCCAATACGACGACAACAACGACGGCCGTGTCGAGCGTTGGGAGACCTACCGCGCCGGCCGCCTGTACCAGATTCAGCGCGACAGCAACGGTGACGGCAAGCCCGATCAGACCGAGAACGAGGGCAACGACGGCCCGCAGTTCGTGAAGGAAGCTGTCAGCTGCGACGGCACTGCCGTGGCGATCCCGTCTGCGCCCCGGAGCGCTCCGCCGCCAACAGCGGCAGCGCCTGCGACCATGCCTGCGGCACCTGCCGCAGCAGCAGCTGCTGGAGCGCCCGCTGCCACCACGGCAGCGGCGCCGGCACCTGCAGCACCCGCACCCGCAGCACCGGCCAAAGGAGCGCACCCATGAGCTTCCGCTACACCACGCTCTGCTTGGCTGTCGCGCTCGCTTGCGGCTGTGCCCACAAGGGCTCGCTCAAGCTCGACACTGCCAAGGTGGGCACCAAAGCGCAGGCGCTTGGCGGCGCGACAGCTGGCACCGGTGATGCGCGCTGCAATGCCAACGTTCCCGGTCGAGAGACCAGCGAATACGACACCTCCGGCGACGGCATCAACGACGTGCGCAAGGTCTTCATGCGCGTCGGCGAGCCGCCCACCACGCGCCTGGTCTTGATCTGCCGCGAGTCCGACGTGAACAGCGACGGCCGCAAAGACGTGGTGCGCTACTACGACGACGAAGGCCGCTCGCTGCGCGAAGAAGCCGACCGCAACTTCGACGGCAAGATGGACCTCATCACCGTCTATCAAAACGGCCAAGTCGTTCGCCAAGAGTTCGACGACAACTTCGACGGCAAGACCGACACCAAGGTCTTCTTCGATGGCGGCAAGCCCCTGCGCGCCGAGCGCGACCTGAAGGGCCGCAGCACGCCCACACAATGGCATCCCGATCGTTGGGAGTACTACGAAGGTGGCAAGATGGTGCGCATGGGCACCGACCTCGACGGTGATTCACGCGTCGACCGCTGGGATCGCGACGCCGCGTGGAAGCGCGCGCAGGAAGACTCGCCGCAGGCGGCCGCAGCAGCGACCGGCTCCGACGGCTGAAGCAGTATGAAACCTGAAAGATTGCAGAAGGTCCTCGCCAAAGCGGGGATCGCGTCGCGTCGTGCCGCCGAGCGGCTCATTGTGGACGGTAAAGTCCGCGTCAACGGCCGCATCATCCGCGAGCTGGGCACACGCGTGAACCCCGTGCGCGATCGCGTCGAAGTCGACGGCAAGCGCCTGGTCGCGGAAAAGCCCGTCTACTACTTGCTGCACAAGCCGCGCGCCGTGGTCACCACCCTCGACGACCCCGAAGGCCGCAGCACCATCACCGATCTGGTCGCCGAGATCCCCGAGCGCGTGTTCCCCGTGGGTCGTCTCGACTTCCAGACCAGCGGTGTGCTGCTGCTCACCAACGACGGCGACATGGCGCAAGCGCTGCTGCACCCCACGCGCCAAGTGCCCAAGGTGTACGCCGCCAAGATCCTCGGCAAGATCGACGAACGCGGCATGACTGCATTGCGCGAAGGCGTGGTGCTCGACGACGGCCAGAAGACCGCGCCTGCGACGGTCGCGGTGGTCAAGCACGACGACAAACACACCTGGCTCGAGCTCACGATCTCCGAAGGCAAGAACCGCCAAGTGCACCGCATGGCTGAAGCCATTGGCCGCAAGGTGCTACGCCTCGCGCGTATCTCGTTTGCGGGCCTCACCATCGACGGCTTGCGCGCCGGCAAAGCACGCCCGCTCAGCACTTCCGAGCTGAACGAGCTCAAGCAGAAGTATCTCAACCCCGCCGGCACCAAGACCCGAACGGGTGCCTACCGCGACTCCGGCGCACACGACGAACACGCAGTGGCCGAGAAGAAGACGCGCGCCCGCGTGGCCGCTGCGCGCGGCTCGGGCAGGCGCGAGTCCGCGGGTAGGCGTGAGTCCGGCGGCGCCAAGCCCCGCCGCAAGCCCCACGCCTCACGCTAGCTTTTCGCGACAAACCGTTTGACAGCAGCCGCTCACGACGTAGACTCCGGCCCACTTGTCGCGGGGTGGAGCAGCCTGGTAGCTCGTCGGGCTCATAACCCGAAGGTCGTAGGTTCAAATCCTGCCCCCGCAACC
>JADGRE010000074.1 GCA_017881185.1 Pseudomonadota bacterium
CGTACGCAGCTGGGCTGCCGGCGACCGGCTTCCCGTCGTACTGCAAGATCATCAAGTGATGCGACCGCGAATCGGCTGAGATCGTTCGGCCCGGTGCGGTGCGGGTGCACGGGCGTCCAATAACCGCCTACGTATTCGAGATTGGTGGTGAGGATGTAACCGCCTACACCACCAGTTCGCATAAGATATATTATGTAAACTCAAAGCCCGGGGCGCCCGAGGCGCGCCGGGCTTTGAGTTCTACATAATACCGCACAGGGTTTGGCAGAACGGTGGCCAGCCGCGAGCCTGTGCCGAGCGCAGGATCCCCTCTCTAGTGCCAACGCGAGCGGCGCGAATTGGGGTTCAGCCGCGAGCGCGCCCGCAGGACCGGAGGGAGCGCTACTCACGTAGCGTGACCGACGGTCCGAGGACGTAAGCCGCGGATGGACCCCAAGGCGCGCCGCGATCAGTACGAGAATGCGTAGAGAGTGCCGGAGTTGCCCAAGATGACCCCGCGTCCGTCGAGCATGCTCGGGGATGCTGAGAATCCGTGCTCGGTCTGCAGGCGGCCTTCTTCGCGGCCGTCGGCCAAGGCCAGCGCCAAGAGCGCGCCGCGGGTTTCGGTGACGTAGACCAGGTGCGAGCCTATGGTCACGCTGCCGGGCGCACCGCGCAGCTTGCTGCGCTTCCAGCGCAGCTCGAGGCTGGGCAGCTCGAGGCACACGACGCCGTTCTTGGCCGAGCCCAACACCAGCGCGTCTTCGTCGTTCGTGATGGTCGTGATTCCGGTGAGCTCGGGGTTACGCAGCTGTACGGCGCCGTGGGCGGCGTCGATTGCATAGAAGCCGCCTAGGAACGATGCGGCGTAGATCATGTCGCCGATCTGTAGCGGCGTGGTGTCGACGTCGACCAGGCCCTTCTCGGTCTGCGCCGGATCGGCGAAGTCTAGCGTGGTGTCGACCAGCCACAACACGTGGCCGTCACCCGGTGACAGCGCCACGATGCTGCCGTCCGTGAATGCAGTGAGCAGCCTGTGGTTGCGCAGCGACAGGCCGGCGTGTCCGGAAATCTGCAAGCCGGCGCGCGGCTCGCGTTTGTAGCGCCACAAGACCGAGCCATCGATGCGCGACAGTGCCAGCACGCCGTCGTCGTCGGTGACGAGGTACAGCGCGTCTTCGGAGAGCACGCCGGGCTTGGAGATCGACGAACCGGTTTCGACTTTCCAGCGCAGCGTGCCGGCGCCAGCATGCAGCGCGTGCACGACGCCGCGCGTGGTGGCGACGTACAGCTCGTCGTGGTCGGCGTCGAGCGTGGGTTCGGCCTCGATGCTGGACTCGGTCGCGTAGCGGTACAGCCGACGGCCGTCATCGTTGCGCAGCGCCCACAGCTCGCTCTGCGTTGTACCGACGAAGATGCGGCCGTGCTGGCGATCGAGCGCGGCCGCGGCGCGCTCAACGGGCACGTACAGGCCACCGAACTGGGGTCCGAGCTCTTGCGCCCAGCGTACGCGCAGGCCGGGGCCTGCGGCGCGCGCATGCGCCTGATCGAGCCGTGTGAAGTCTTCGCCGCCAGTCACCGCACCACAACCGGCGAGCCAGCTGCTCGCGGCGAGCACCGCCGCACACGCAAATCGGCCGGGAGTCGTGACCGTCCGCATGCCTGTTCGCGTGCCTGTTCGCGTGCCTGCGCGCGCGCGCATCGTCACTTCCCGGTGGGCGCGGACGAGCCGGCCTTCTTGGCGGCCAGCTGCTTGCGCAGCGCGTCCATGATCTGCTGCGACACCACGGGCTTGCCGCCGCCGCCGCCCATGAGGCTTGACATGTCGAACGGCGCCTTCTCCACAGCCGCGCCGCCGAGCTCTTGTACGAGCACCTGCGCGGCATCGTGGATGCCGGCGAAGCGCTCGCCCTCGCCTTCGGGTTTGTCGGCGTTCGCGGCGCTCTGTGCTTTGAGCGAGGCCTCGAGCAACTTCAGCGCTTCGTCGCGCTTGCCGCTGGCCGCCAGGATGCGCGCGCGATGGTAGTCTGCAACGCTCTTGTACGCGCCGCTGTCGAGACGGCCGAGCTCGTCGAAGCGCTTGAGCGCGTCGTCGGTCTTGTGGTCGCCCTCGAGCGCATAGCCGAGGCCCTCGAGCGCACGGAAGCGCAGGAAAGTGTCGTCACCCGCTTGTTGTAACGCCGCGTTGTAGGCTTGCGTGGCTGCTGCGAACTTGCCGGTCGCGAGCAGCTGGTTGGCTTCGCCGAGCTTGGCCCAGTGGCCGGCCGGCGTGTCGCCGAACTTCTTCTGGGTCTCGAGGTAGCGCTCGAGGGCCTTCTTGTCGCGCTCGGCACCGCTGCTGAACGTGGGCACGAGCGAGTCTTCGGGGGGCGTTGCGTCGTCGGCGAGCACGGTGCCGGTCGCAGCGACCACGGCGTTGCGCAGCAGACTGCCGGCGGCGTGCTCGGTCTGCGTGCGCTGCATCGAGAACAGCAACCAGGCCGCAAACACCACACCCAGGCCTGCGACGCTGCCCCAGACCAGCTTGCCGTTGCGGTCGAACCACGTAGTGGCCCAGAGCATGGATTTCGCCACCTCTTCGGCCGGGTTTTGCGTGCCGCGAGCGGCCGCTTTCTGGGCTGCCTTGGCGGCGCGTTTCGCGGCTAGGCGAGACCCCACGGTATCCCGTGCAGGGGCTTCTGGGTTGTTCTCGAGATTGGCCACCGTAACACTCCCGCAGCACCCCTGAGCTGGGGCCGGGGCCTTTGGCGGGCGACTATACACTCGAGCGATCCCAAGTCAAACGCGAACGGCGCTTGGGTCGGCCGGGCCGACGCATGGTTTCCTGGACCGCGCGTGTGGTATCTGCCGGGGCGTGAAGAGGGTCCTCCCCCTGCTCTACCTGGCGCTCGCGACTTGGCTCGTGCCGATGTCCGCGCGAGCGTACGAAGATCAAGCCACCGTAGGTTTGGGGATGGGCTACGCGAACGCGGTGTTCCAGACGCTGCCCGCGCGCGGTGCGGCCGGCAATCTCAGCGGCAGCCTCGGGCTCGACGACATCTGGTCCGTGCGCGCGCAGCTGTCGTACGGCTTTCATCCGGACCCGGCCCCACTGTCCGTGCTCGTCGCCGGTGCGGATCTCATCTACGCGATCGACATCATGGAATGGGTGCCGTACTTCGGTGGCGGGCCCGACGCCATCGGGCTGATACGCGGTGGCTCGCTGCACCCGGACGCCGGTGCGCACCTTGCTTTCGGACTCGACTGGTTGTGTACGCGCAAGCTCGGCTTCGAGCTGGAGGCGCGATCGCTGTTCCTGCTGACAGCGCTCGACCGCAACCCGGTCTACTTCACGCTCATGTTGTCGGGGCTCTTGTTCGTGGATCTTTGAGCGGTGCCGCGTACGCTGACGAACGCGCGGATGCGCGCGTAGGTTGCGGGACCGATGCCGCGCACGTCTTGCAGGTCGGCCAGATCGTGAAAGCCGCCGCGCCGCGTGCGCTCGGTCACGATGCGCGCGGCGAGCTTCGGGCCGACGCCGGGTAGCAGTGCAAAGTCGCCTGCAGCCGCAGCGTTGATGTCGAAGGCCGTGCCTTCGCGCAGCGCCGCCACGGCGACACGTGGCGGCACGGGCGCGCGCTGCAGTGCTGCGGGCGGCACCTGTCGTCCAGCGGCCAATGCCGCGATCGCCAACGCACAGACGATCAGCCCCGCCGCGCCCAACCTGGGTGAACCGTGCACGCCCCCCCTTCGGCCAATGGCTGCCAGGGTTGCGGCGCCGCGATCAGCCCAAGCCAAAGCCGTTGTGTAGGGTGCGGACGGCCTGATCGGCTTCTTTCTTGTCGATCAGACAGGACACGCGGATCTCGCTTGTGGTGATGGCCTGTATGTTGATCTTCTGGTCGGCCAGCATGCGGAACATCTTGGCGGCGACGCCCGAGTGACTGCGCATGCCGGCGCCGACGATGGACACCTTCGCCACGTCGTCGTGCAACTTCACTTCGCCCGCGCCGATTTCACGCGCCACGCGCTCGGTCACGTCTTTGGTGCGAGCGAGGTCGCTGTGCGTGACCGTGAACGTGAGGTCGGCCTTGCCGCCGCGCGGCTCGGTCTGGATGATCATGTCGACGGAGATGTTGTTGTCGGCGAGCGAGCCGAACACGCGCGCCACGATGCCGGGCTTGTCGGGTAGCTCGCGCATCGTGACTTTGACGTCGTTCTTGTCGCAGGCCACGCCGGTCACGACGACGGACTCGAGCGATTTGTCTTCGGCACCGACGATGGTGCCCTGGCTGTCACTGAAGCTGGAGCGCAGGTGGATGGGAATGCCGTATTTCATCGCGATCTCCACGGAACGAATCTGCAGAACCTTGGCGCCGAGCGAAGCCAGCTCGAGCATCTCCTCGAAGGTGATGCGGTCGAGCTTCCTGGCTTCTTTGCAAATGTTGGGGTCGGTGGTGAAGATGCCATCGACATCGGTGTAGATCTCGCAGACGTCGGCCTTGAGCGCCGCAGCGATGGCCACGCCGGTAGTGTCGCTGCCGCCGCGACCAAGCGTGGTGATGTTGCCTTCGGCGTCGACGCCCTGGAAGCCAGCGACCACAGGCACGGCGCCGGCGTTGATGGTGGAGCGGAACGGTGCGTCGTCGATCGTGCGGATGCGCGCCTTCGTGTACACGCCGTCGGTGAAGATGCGTGTCTGGTGGCCGACCAGCGAGCGCGCCGGCACGCCACGCTCGCTGAGCGCAATCGCCAACAGAGCGGCACTCACCTGCTCGCCCGTCGCGACTAGCGAGTCCATCTCGCGCTCGCTCGGGCGCTTGGAGAGCTCCTTGCCAAGGCCGAGCAAGCGGTTGGTTTCGCCTGCCATCGCGCTGACCACGACCACGACGTCGTTGCCCTGGGCACGCGAGGCGGATACGCGTTCGGCGACTGCGCGGATGCGCTCCAGCGTGCCCACGCTGGTGCCACCATACTTCTGAACGATGAGTGTCACGGGTCGGCCATCCTACGGCTGGATCGTGCGCAGTCAATTGCCGAATGCGGGTTCGGCACGGCAAAGCGTCGGGCGATTGCGCCACCCGCTAGTTGCGCGAGTCGCCAGGTCGCGGAGGGTCGGCCGGCCTCGCCTGGGAGGGCGCGGTCGGCTTGGCAGGCGCGTCGCCAGACGGCTGCTGCGGCTGCTGGGGATCGTCAGCCTTGGGCGGCGCGTCGGGTGCCGGGGCCGGCGCCTTGGGTGCGCCGAACTCTTCCTGCAGCTTGCGACCGAGCTTGTCGAGCACCATCGCCTCGACATAGCTGGGCATCGCCTGCACCTGCACGACCACGCGCACCGTTTCCACGCCGGCCTCCTTGGTTGTGATGAGCTCGACGCTGCCGGGGAACATCTTCCCGTGGTCTGGATATTCGAACAGGAAGTAACCGTCTTCCTTGTCCTTCTCCGTGATCTGGCACTCGAAGTCGACGCGCATCAGGCGCACGACCGAGGGCCACACGCGAGAAAAAGGGTAAGCAAAGGCAGTCTCGCGCTTGGCATGGGCAGCGGTCGGCGCGCTCAAGCTGAGCGCGATCAACAGGAGCTGCAGGGTGCGGCGCATGCTCCGGATATCGCAGACCTGCTCCGGGCGGCCAAGTTTTTGGCAGCGCGCAGGGTTCAGGCTCGCGCGCCCGGGCCGGTCTTCGGGCGCACCGAGTCTTGCGGCACGCGCACGAGATCGGCGATGCGCAGCTTCATGGCGTAGAGCGGGATCACGCCAGCGACCACCATCACCGTGGACTGCAGCGCGTAGAGCAGGAACACGAACACGGCACCCTGCGTGGCCACGACGCTTTCAGGAAAGTAGAGCTTGAGGCAGGCGCACACCGCCAGCTGGAAGTTGCCGAACAGGCCGGGTCCCGTGGGCAGCAGGATGCCAATCGCCAACACGCCCATCACCGCTGCGGCGTGCCCGAGCTGCATGGGCAGGCCGCAGCCCACGCCGAGCAACCACACGCCCAGCGCGTTCACGCTCCAGTACACGAGCGACTCCAACAGAAAGCCTGCGGCCAGCTTGGCCGAGCCGATGGAACGCAGGCCATCGGCCACGTTGCCGACCTTCTCTGCCAGCAGTGCCCCGAGCTTCTTGGAGACCAAGCCGACGCCCCAGTGGGTGAGGCGCACAGCCAGCGCTCGCTGCCACAAGAACAGGCCGAGCGCGGCGAAGGCACCCGAGAACAGCACGAGCGCCGCGTAGCCGTAGGTTGGCAGATGTCGCGCGACTGAGTCAGTGGTGTGCAGGCGGGGCAGCACGAACAGTGCCCACGCCACACACAGGCTGGTGAGCAGACCGTCGAGCACGCGTTCCACCGCCACGGTGCCGAAGCCGACGGAGATCGGAATGCCGTGCCGCAACTTGGTGAGCGTGGGCCGCGCCAGCTCTCCGAGGCGCAGTGGCAGCGCGAAGATCGCGAAGAAGCCGATCCAGTTGATCAAGATGACTTCGCGCAGCGGCACATGCTTGATGGGCGCGATCAGAAAGCGCCAGCGGCTGGCGCGGAAGTAGTGCAGCACGAGCAAGGTCACGAGGTATGCCGGGATGGCCCACGGGGCGACCGCCGCGAAGGCTTGCGCCGGCGGTACGAGCGGTACCCCACCGCGGGCCGCGAGCCAGGCGAAGAGCGCGCCCAGCGCGATGGACACGAGCAACTTGGGTACCAGGCCCCACGCCACGTGGGCGTCGGTCTCCGAGTCCCGCGTGCGCGAGAGCGAAAGTGTGGCCTCCGCTGCGTTGGCGGCCGCGGCGCTTGCGTCGCTGGCGTTGGTGCCGGAGGGCTCTTGCATCTCAGTCTTGCACCGTGCCTTCTAGGATGTTGCGCGGATTGTCGACCAGCATCGCCTGGGCTTCTTCCTTGCCCTGCAGCTCGACCAGACGCTCGATGCCTTGCTGGACGAGCTCGACGTCTGCGGGCTTGTGGCTGTCACTGCACGCGGCGTAATAAAGGTCTTCCTCGAGCATGCGCTCTGCAGCCGCTCGCGCGCGGCGGCCGTACTTGCCGGTCAGTGACATCAGGTCGAGCAGTGCCAGCGCGCCGTGTTCCACGAGCGACTCGAGCGGTTGCGAGGCGCGGGCAAGCGGCGCGTAGCGCTCGGGATGCGCGATGACCGGTTTGACGCCGCGCACGCTCAAGCGGAAGAGGTTCGCCTCCAGGTTCAGCGGCATGCGCTCGGGATGCAGCTCGATCAGCGCAGCATGCCCACCCGGGTACGGCAGTGTCTCGCCGCGCGCGAAGAGCGCGAAGAATACATCGTCGCAGAAATGCTCGGCGCCCAGGCCCAACGCGGGCATGCCCTGCAGGCCGCCTGCAGCCTGCGCGAAGCGCTCGAAGGCCTGCACGAGATCCGCCTTGCGGTTGTCGAACATGCCGCTGCGGATGTGCGGCGTCGCGACGACCGTGTGGTAACCGATGCTCGCGAGCGCCTGGCAGAGCGCTGCACCCTGCGCGAGGTCCTGGACGCCGTCGTCCACCGCGGGCACGTAGTGGCAGTGCAGGTCGACCATGCCGGAGATGCTCACGACGCCACCTCTTTCGAGCACGCTTCTACCAGGGCCAAAAGAGCAGCGCGTTCGTTGAGCTTTGGCTCGTCCAGCACGCGTTCCAGCACGCGCTCGAGAATACGACCGATGATGGGACCGGGTGCCACGCCCAGCTGTTGCATCACGTCGTGACCGGTGATGGCAAGGTCTTTGGTGCCGAACGCAGCGCCGGCTTCCACGCTCTGCCGCACGCGGCTCTGCAGCTCGTCGAGTGCGGCCAGCTCGCCTTCCACCGGTCGCCCCTTGGCCAGCGCGTCGGCCCGCGCGAGCTCGACCAGGTCGCCGACGTTCTCCATGCCCACGCGCCGCACGAAACGCCGCACTGCGGCGTCGGTCCATTCGCTCGAGTAACACACCAGGTGATGACGCACCAAGTGCACGATGCGTTTGCGGTCTTCGTTCGAGAAGCGATAGGTCTTGAGCCAGGCATCGGCCATCTCGGCGCCGACGACCTCGTGGCCGTAGAACGTGTAGTCGTTGGTCTTCTCCGACATCGCGCGGGTGCGCGGCTTGCCGAGGTCGTGCAGCAGTGCAGCTACACGATGCACGCTGCCTGCGTGTGAGGCGTCCAGGCACTCCATCGAGTGCTTCCACACGTCGTACGCGTGGAACTTGTTCTGCGCGCAATCGACCTGTTGCAACAGATCGGGGCAGGTCAAGCCGAGGATGCCGGTGGTGCGCATCACGTCGAACGCCTGCGACGGCCGGCGTGCTTCCATGGCGCGCAGCCACTCGTCGCGTACGCGCTCGGCCGACACGCGTGCAAAAGCTGGCAACGCCTGCGGGATGGCCGCACGCGTGGCGGCATCGAGCGTGAACTCCAGGGTAGCGACGAAGCGTGCGGCACGCAGCACGCGCAAGCCGTCCTCGGAGAAGCGCTCTTCCGGCTTGCCCACGGTCTTGAGCACGCGTCGCTCCATGTCGTCGATGCCACCGTATGGGTCCACGAGGCGATTGCTCAGCGGGTCGTACGCCACCGCGTTCACGGTGAAGTCACGCCGCGCCAGGTCTTCCTCGATGTCCTTCACGAAGAAGATCTCGTCGGGGCGACGCGAATCGGAATAGGCGCCCTCTCCGCGCAGCGTCGTGACCTCGTACGCAATGTCGTCCCACAGCACCGTGACGGTGCCGTGCGCGATGCCGGTCGGGATCACGCGCTTGAAGATGCGCATCATCTCTTGCGGCGTGGCGGTGGTCGCGATGTCCCAGTCTTTGGGGGTGCGCTCGAGCAGCGTGTCGCGCAGGCTGCCGCCCACCACCCACGCACCATGTCCGCCTGCGTGGATACGCCGGCACAGCTCGGTGACGGCAGGCGGGATGCTGCCAGCTTTGACGTTTCGCAGAACCATGGTGCGCGTTCAGGCCTTGGTTGTCCGCGTCGGTGACAGCGTCGACGTCGGCGCCGCACCTTGGCTCGCGCGAATACTGATCCCCTTGTGGCGATCCAGCAACTCCCGAGCGCGCAGACGGCGGGCGATCGGTCGTGGGTGGCAGCGAAGCCGTCAGGGCTCATCCTACCAGGCGGCTTGTTTCGGTGGCGTGTTGATCCCATCCTGCTCGTGTGGGTACCCCGGCCACAGGTGATGAGCGTCCTGCGGCCAGGCAGCAGGACGCGGAGCACGACTCGAGCGAGCACGCTGGACATGCGCACGGCCATGCAGCGCACGCACCTGCCGGGCACGCACACGCCGGCCACGGCCATCCCAGCGGCTCGGCGCGTCAGCTGAGCACCACGCTCGCGCTCACGTTGGGGTACTTCGGTGTCGAGGTCGCAGTGGGCTTCTGGTCTGGCAGTCTCGCGCTGCTCGCCGACGCCGCGCACATGCTCACCGACGCCGCCGCGCTGGGCTTGTCGCTGGTCGCCGCGCGCGTGGCTGCGCGTCCACGGTCGGCCAGCAAGACCTACGGCTACCGGCGCGCAGAGGTCATCGGCGCGCTCGTGAACGCCAGCGCGATGATCGTCTTGTCGTTGTTCGTCGTGGTGGAAGCGTCGAAACGCCTGTATGCGCCGCCCGCCATCCGCGGTGAAGGCGTGCTCTTCACGGCGCTGTGCGGTTTGGTGGTGAACCTCATTGCAGCATTCGTGTTGGCTGACAGCGCGCGCAGTAGCTTGAACGTGCGCGCGGCACTGTTGCACGTGATCGGCGATGCGCTCGGTTCGGTGGCGGCCATCATCGCCGGCGCATGCATGTGGTGGTTCGGTATCGCAGTCGCCGACCCACTGGCTTCGATGGCGATCTCCGCGCTGCTCCTGGTCGGTTCGGTGCAGGTGCTGCGCGAAGCCACCGACGTACTCATGGAAGGCACGCCCCCGGAGCACGCGACGGCCGAGATCGAGCGCACCATTCTGGACACGCCCGGCGTTCACGCGGTCCACGACCTGCACGTCTGGTGCGTGACGCCCACGGAACCCGTCCTGACCGCACACGTGGTGCTCACGCCCGCGGCGCACGGCACCGACGTGGCCAAGCGCGTGGGTGAGCGCCTGCAGGGCATTCACGGCCTCGGCCACGTCACGATTCAGCCCGAAGCCCCGGCCCCCGAGCTGGTGGCGCTACGCCTACCTACCCCCAAGAAAAAGGCGTGAGCCCGCGCAGCTACGACTGCTATCATCCCTTCTTTTGCTGTCGCACTCGCTAGCCAACCATCCATCGTAGACACCGCTCGAACCGCATGAACCGCTGGCTCAAACCCTTCCTCGCCGTCGTCGCGCTCACCGGCGCCTTCTGCATCACGTTCGTGTGGCCCAAGCACAACGCGCTCGACTTCGACATCGACAGCTCGCCGCGCGCCCAGGCCGCCAAGAAGCGCATCCCCTACGACTTGTCGCAGGTGCGGGTGCTCAAGACGGTCATCGCCAAGGTCAACCAGAACTACGTCGAGCCGCAGCGCATCTCGTACCGCAACATGCTGTTCTCCGGCCTCAATGCCATCCAGCGCGCGGTCGCGCCGGTCATCGTGCACTACGACCAGGGCCAACCCACCTTCCGCATCCAGGTGAACAACGAATCGGCCGTGTTCCGCGCCGACGACGTCGACTCGCCGTGGGCGCTCACCTGGCGCTTCCAAGAGGTCTTCAAGTTCCTGCAGGACAAGCTCCTGCCCGACGAAGACGTGAAGCTGCGCAACGTCGAATACTCGGCGATCAACGGCATGCTGCGCACGCTCGATCCGCACTCGGTGGTGCTCGAGCCCGAAGAGTTTTCGGAGATGCAGCTCAGCACCAAGGGTGAGTTCGGCGGCCTTGGCATCGTCATTTCGATCCGCGACGGCCAGCTCACGGTCATTCGCCCCATGGAAGGCACGCCTGCGTTCCTGGCGGGCCTCAAGAAGGGCGACCGCATCGTCAACATCAACGACGAGTCGACGCTCAACATGCCGCTCGAAGAAGCGGTGTCGCGCTTGCGCGGCGCGCCGGGTTCTTCCGTCACGGCGTGGGTGGTGCGTGAAGGTGCCAAGGGTTGGAAGCAGCCCAAGCGCTTCGATCTCGTGCGCGCGGTCATCCACATCGAGTCCATCGAGTCGCGCATGCTGGAGGGCGGCGTGGGTCTGGTGCGCCTCAAGAGCTTCCAGTCCAACACCTGCGACGACCTGCACGCCGCGCTCGAGAAGCTGCACGCGCAGAACCTCAAGGGCCTCGTGCTCGACCTGCGCGACAACCCGGGTGGGCTCTTGCAGCAAGCCGTGTGCGTGGCCGACGTGTTCCTGTCGCGCGGTACCATCGTCACCACCTCGTCGAACGACCCGGACAAGAGCGAGCGCAAGCTGGCGCACGAAGAAGGCACCGAGCCCGACTACCCGCTGATCGTGCTCGCCAACGGCGGCAGCGCGTCCGCCAGCGAGATCGTCGCCGGCGCACTCAAGAACCACGACCGCGCCTTGATCGTCGGTGAGCGCACCTTCGGCAAGGGCTCGGTGCAGATGCTCTACAACGACGACAGCGACGGCTGGGCGCTCAAGCTCACTATCGCGCAGTACCTCACGCCGGGCGACGTCTCGATCCAGAGCGTGGGCATCGTGCCAGACATCGAGATCGAGCCGATGACCGTCGACCCCGTCGACATGGACCTCACCATCGACAAGGACTACCTGCGCGAGGCCGACCTGCACGCGCACCTCACGCACGATCACGCCCGCGACTCGCAGAAGTCGTCAGTGGTGCTGCGCTACTACTTGCCCGAGGAAACTCGCCAGCGCCTGCGCGAAGCGTCTCCGGAAGATGTGGCCGAGAACGAGAAAGAAAACGAGTTCCTCACGCAGTTCTCGCGCGGCATCATCTCGCACGCCACCACGGCCGGCCGCCAACAGCTGCTGCGCCAGGGCGCACAGGTCATCGAAGAAGCGCGCTCGCACGAGATGGCTCACGCCGTCGCCGAGCTGAAGAAGCTGGGCGTCGACTGGGGTGTCGGTAAAGACGAGGGGCCGAGCGACGTCGCGATCGAGGTCGCCACCGACCGCCCGGACAACGTCGGCCGCGCCGGCGAAGCCTTCGAGCTGCGCGTGAAGGTCACCAACAAGGGCAAGGCCCCGCTGTATCAGCTGCACGCGGTCACCAAGAGCGACAACCGCCTGTTCGCCGACCGCGAGCTCGTGTTCGGCAAGCTCGCCGCTGGCGAGACGCGCTCGTGGTCTACGACGCTTGGCATCTGCAAGACCGAACCCGGCGGCACGAAGCGCGAGTGCACGCTCCCCAAGAGCATGCCCGACCGCGCCGATGGCATTCGCGTCGAGCTCGAAGAGGCCAACGGCCACGCGCCCAAGCCTGCTGAAGTACGCGTGCGCGTGCGCGCCCTGCCCTTGCCCGTGTTCGCCTACACCGTTCAGGTGGCCGACAACGGTCGTGGCAACGGCGACGGAGAAATCGAGCGCGGCGAGCTCGGCACCGTGTACCTGCGCGTGAAGAACGTGGGGCAAGGCACGAGCGAAGAGACCGTCGCCAACCTGCGCAATCTGAGCGGCCCAGGGGTGCTCTTGCACGCGGGACGCTTCCAGCTCGGCGAGCTCAAGGCCGGCGCCGAGCAGACCGTCGCCTTCACCTTCGAGATTCTCCCGGAGTTCACCGAGAACGAAGCCAAGCTCGAGGTCTCCATCGCCGATACGGTGCTGCGCGAATCAGCGGGCGAGAAGCTCAGCATTCCCGTGCGCACCGACGTTCCTGCGGGCTTCGGCGCGCGTTCGGGCAACGTCGTGTTGGGTGATGCGAGCGTCGTGTACGAGCGCGCTGCGGATGACGCGCGTGCGGTTGCGCGTGTGAGTGGCGGCAGCCTCGAGCTCCCGGCGCTTGCCACGCTCGGTCGCTTCGCGCGCGTCGATCTCGGCGCAGGTCGCCCGGGCTGGGTGAAAGACACAGAACTGGTGCAGCGCACGGGCGTGACGCAGGGCAAGCTGGCCGACGTGCTCGCGCACATGCCGCCGACGCTCAGTGTAGAGCCGCGCAGCGGAACCGCTGGCGCGCCCGGTACGCCTGGTGCGGCCGCTGCCGACACCACCGGCGGCGCGCTCGTCACCCGCAGCGAATCGCTCGAGATCAAGGGCGTCGCCACCGATGACAGCCGTGTCCGCGACGTGTTCGTGTTCGTGGGCTCGCGCAAGGTGTTCTACCAGAGCAACCGCGGCGCGCAGGACGCCACGCGCGAGACCTTCTCCACCACGCTGCCGCTGCGGCCTGGCATCAACTACGTCATGGTCGCCGCACGCGAGAGCAACGATGTCGCGTCGCACAAGACGCTCATCGTGCGGCGCGATGCCCCAGACGGCTCGCTGCTCGAGACGCCCAAGACCGACGACGACGAAGACGGCGTGCACTTCGCCGGCTCGCAAGACGACAACGATTGACGGTCATCGTTCGGCGCGCCGATCACCCGCTGGGCGGTCTGATGGGTCGGCGGGGGGGGCCTGCGCCCAGTTGTCATCGCGCGCGCCTCAGGCTACGCACGCACTCGTCGACCCTGTCACAGGAGCCTCCCAAGTGCATATCGTCTGTCTCGATCTCGAAGGCGTGCTGATTCCCGAGGTGTGGATCAACTTCGCGGACCGCACCGGTATCCCGGAGCTGCGCATGACCACGCGTGACATGCCGGACTACGACAAGCTGATGAAGCAGCGCCTACGGATTCTCGACGAGCACAAGCTTGGCTTGCGCGAGATCCAGGATGTGATCGCCGGCATGGAGCCGATGGACGGTGCGCACGCGTTTCTCGACACGCTGCGCCGCGACTACCAGGTGATTATCCTGTCGGATACGTTCTACGAGTTTGCGATGCCGCTCATGCGCAAGCTGGGGCAGCCCACGCTCTTCTGCCACAAGCTACAGGTCGGCGACGGCGGGAAGATCGTCGACTACACGCTTCGCCAGGCAGACCCGAAGCGCAAAGCGGTGCAGGCGCTCAAAGGCCTCAACTTCCGCACTGTCGCTGCCGGCGACTCCTACAACGACACTTCCATGCTCGCGGAGGCCGACGCCGGGATCTTCTTCCGAGCACCGGAGAACGTAATTCGCGAGTTCCCGCAGTTCCCCATGACCCGCAATTACGACGAGCTGGGCGCCGAAATTCAAAAAGCCACGGCCCGTTTCGGCTGATTTCTGCGGCGCTTTCTAGCTTTCTCCAGACTTAGGCCCACGGCTCGGTAGCATATCGACCCACATTGTTGCATATCGATAACTTTACACTCACATCAAATGGTGTTATGGGGTGCGCAATCAACGGAAGCAATACTGATTTCTGGCGCGCGGGCGGGGGGCGAGGTACGTACCATCCTGCAGCGTTCGGAGATTGGGGGATCATGGCCAGGGTAATGGACAAAGTCGGCGCCAGAAGGCTCAGCTCCTCCGCGCATGCGAGGCAGATCGTGAAAGGCAAAGCCACCAAGGTAACGCGCCCCTCCGTGATCCCAAAGCCCGCTCCAGCGGCCGCAAAGGTGATCGCGTCTGCGAAGGTGATCGCGTCTGCGAAGGTGATCAAGGTCGTCCCCCGCGCGAAGAAAGAGCGTAACTCGTCGCGGCCACCCGCAGCCAGCGCGCCAACGCGTGGCGTGGTCACCGCGCTCGCCCCGGTTGCACGCGCTGAAGCACGCACCGAAGCGGTGCGTGTGAATGGCAGCGAACACGGCGTGGCCGTGTCGCGCACCGATCACCTCAAAGCGCGTTTCGCAGCGCTGAGCGCGGCCACCGCGCAGATCAAGGCGCTCAAGCGTTCGCTGCCGAAGAATTTCTTCGAAGTCGGTCTCAACTTGGCGCGTATCCGCGATGAGAAGCTGTACGAGGTCAAGGGCTACGGCTCGTTCGAATCATTCGTGGAACGGGAAGTCGACCTCGACAAGGTGCTGTGCACACGCTTGGCTCGCATGGCCAAGATCTTCGTGCGCGAAGGTGCGATGGAAGTTGGTTTCGAGCGTGCATGTGCCGCCGCCGCGGTCCTCGAGGGTGACGCATTTGCGCCCAGCCCCGTGGCCGTGTACCCGGTGAGCAGCACCGTGTCGAACACGCTGCCGGCTCACAAGCGATAATGCTTGCGGGCCCGCGGAAGGAGCCGTCCTGTTAGCGCTTCTGCTGGCGCTGCTTTGCGTCGTTGCGAACGCCTTCTTCGTCGCCGCGGAGTTCGCGATGGCACGCGTGCGCCCGACGGCGCTCGAGGCGCGCGCGCGCACCGGCGACAAGCAAGCGGCACGGGCGTTTGCGATCACGCAGCGTATCGACGCGTACCTCACTGCGACGCAGCTGGGCATCACGCTTGCCTCACTGGCGCTCGGTTGGCTGGGTGAGCCGGCGTTGGCAGTGCTGTTGTTCGCGCCGCTGTCGAGCTTGGGACTATCGGCGGCCGCAGTTCATGGCGTCTCGGTCGCGTTCTCGTTCGTGGTGCTGAGCTTGCTGCACATCGTCGTGGGCGAGCTGGTGCCGAAGTTGATTGCGGTGCTCAAGCCGGAAGCCGTGGCGCTGGTCACGTCGTTGCCGCTGACGCTCTTCTTCGTGGTGACCTACCCCGTGCTGCGCGGGCTCACGGCGTTGTCGACCTTGCTCTTGCGTACGGCGGGCCTGTCGAGCTTGAGCGAGACGCCGGGCAAGCTGTCGGCCGAAGAGCTGCGGCTCATCGTGCAGGCCTCGTTCGACGACGGCAGTGGGCACAGCGTGAAGCGAGAGCTGCTCGAGCGCGTGCTGCGCGCGACCGACCGACCCGTGCGTGCGCTGATGGTGCCGCGCGTGGACATGTACACGCTGTCGCTCACGCAGACGCGGGACGAGTGGCTCGAGCAGATTCGGCGCTCCGGCTTCAGCCGCTACCCGGTGAGTGAAGACGGCGACCCCGATCACATCATCGGCTACGTGTACGTGAAGGACATGTTGCTCGGTGCCGTGCTGCCCAAAGGCGGCCTGCGCGCCCTCAAGCGCGACGTGCTGTTCGTGCCGGAGTCGTGTCAGGTGGGCGAGCTGCTCGGGCAGTTCCAGAAGTCGAAGATTCCGCTCGCCATCGTCGTGGACGAGTACGGCGGCACCAGTGGCCTCGTCACCGTCGAGGACGTGGTGGAAGAGCTGGTAGGCGATATCCAGGATGAGCTCGATGCCGAGCCGCCTTCCATCCAGACGCGCGAAGACGGCACGCTGATCGTCGATGGGGCGGTGCCGCTGGGTGACTTACCCATCGAGGGTATCGACGAGAGCGCGAAGAGCGCGGGTGACACGGTCGGCGGCTACATCATCACGCAGCTCGGGCGCCTGGCGCACCCTGGCGACCGGCTGCGCATCGGTGCCTACGAAGCGACCGTCGAGGATGTGAGACGACGGCGCATCGGGCGCGTTGCGCTGCGCACCCCTACGCCATCGACGTTGCCGCCCGGAGCCGAGCACAACAACGGATGAGCACGACGCAGGTCGGCGTCAGCGCGAGTGAGCGTCAGCGCGAGCCCGCGTTCGAGTCTGGCGTGCGCTCGATCCAGAACAGGTCCGCGAAGTGCTCGACGCAGCTCGGCAGCGCAGCGTGCAAGCGTCGGTGATTCCAGAGCACGCTCGTGACCGCGTCGATGGCGTACGCGACGGGCATCTCCTCGAAGCGCAGGTGCGGTGCCACAGCATTCGCCGGGCCGGTCGCCTGGTCGTGCCGCACCAGCGGCTCGAAGCGCGCCTGCGTCACGCCGAGCTTCTCTTGCCAGCACAGCGCGAGCACCTCCACGAACGCGCCGTGTAGCGGACGCACGAGCAACGCGCCACCGTCAACTTCGTCGCCCGCGAGCCAGGCGCGTGTACGCAGGCTCGTGCGCAAGCCGGCGTCACCCACTGCCGACATCACCTCGGCGATTCGGCGGGCGACCTCCGGGTCTTCCTCGAACGCGAGCAGTGATGCCAACACGGCGGAGGCGCCGATGCCTTCGGCTTGCGCGTCACTCACGATGGCGTCGATGATTTGCAGTCGGCGTCGCGTGTCGAGCGAGGCGTAGGCCAGCGCGAGACCTTGTGCCGTGGCCGGGTCTTCGATGGCCGAGCTGAGCAGTGCGCCAAATGCACCTGCAGGGCCTTCTGCGGGCTTCGCAAGAGGCGGTCGCGCTGTACGATCCCCGGCAGGCACCGGAGCCCTTGTACATGTCTGCGCGACACGGTTCCACGGAAATCAGACGATGCAAACGGCGTGCTAGCGCAGTGCCATGAATTTCACTGGTTTTTGCGTGAGTTGTGTCACATCACTGAGTAAGTTCGTCGCGCTGCCATTGACCTTGACACGCGCACTGTGTAAGGCGGCAATCCGTTCGTTGGTTCTGTCATGCGGGAAAACGAGCAATTCGTTCGTGAGTATGAGGGTTTCGTGCGTGGCGTCGCGACGCAGACGCGCACGCAGCTGTCGCTCGACACGCCCCTCGAAGACCTGGTCGCATTCGGCTTCACGGGCTTGCTCGAAGCCAAGCAACGCTTCGATGCCAGCAAAGGCGTAGCGTTCAAATCGTTCGCGTACTACCGCGTGCGCGGTGCCATCCTGGACGGCGTGCGCTCGATGGCCCGCTTGCCGCGCCGCGCGTACGCGCGCTTGCGCGCCGCCGAGGCCATGGACGAGTTCGCCGAAGCCACGGCTGAAGGCCGCGCGGTGGCGTCGCAGAAGCCCGACACCGAGATCAACCTGCGCGCTGTCGACTCCATCTTGGGTCGCGTCGCGGCGGCGTACACGGTCGCGGTCTCTGCGGAGGACGCCGAAGCCGGCGCGGGCTCGCCCGAAGCGGCGCTCCTGCGCGGCGAGAGCAACACGCGCGTGCGAGCCGCACTCGCCAAGCTGCCCGAGCGCGAGCAGCGCATGGTGCGCGGCCACTATTTCGAGGGTCGACAATTCGACGAAGTGGCCGCCGAGCTCGGGATCTCGAAGTCGTGGGGCAGTCGCGTGCACGCGCATGCGCTCGACTTGTTGCGGCAGGCGCTCGAGGAATCGGAATAGCGCGTGGTCGGCACGCTCAGGCGCGTCGCGTTTGTCGCGTTTTTCCTGTCGGGCGCGTCGAGCTTGGTATTCCAGACGCTGTGGAGCCGCCTGCTCTCGCACGTGTTCGGCTCCTCGAGCATCGCCATCTCGTCGGTGGTCAGCGTGTTCATGGCGGGGCTCGGCCTCGGGGCGTGGCTGTTTGGGCGTCGCGCAGACCGCATCCGTGATCCGCTGCTCGTGTATGCACTGGCCGAGGTCGGCGTGGGTTGCAGCGCGTTGCTGGTGCCGCTCTTGGTGCGGCCGGACGGGATGTTGGCGGCAATCAACGCTGCGTTGCGCAACTCGCTCGGCACTGAATCGATGCAGTTCATGCTGCTGCGCTTCCTGTGCATCGTGCCGATTCTGCTCGTGCCCACGGTGTTGATGGGATCGACGCTCCCGTTGCTGTCGCGCTACTTCGTCGCCCAGCAGAGCTCGCCCGCGTTGGCGAGCGCCGAGGTCGGCAGGCTGTATGCGGTGAACACGGCCGGCGCTATCCTGGGCGTGGTGGCCGGCAGCTTCGTGCTGCTGCCGCGTTTTGGAGTACAGGCGGCGAACGTGGCGGCGGCCTGCACCAACTTCAGCCTTGCGCTGATGGTCGGCCTGATGCGTTGGCGTGCGCGTGTCGCGCCGCCGCCGTCAGCTGCATTGCAACCGGTGCTCGCGCAGCCGGAGCAGCCATCCACCCCCGCCTTCAGCGCGCCGGTGCGCCGCGCTGCCGCCCTGGCGTTCGCGTGTTCGGGCTTTGCATCGCTGCTCTACGAGATTGTCTGGTCCCGGGCGCTGATCAACACCATCGGCGGCTCGATGTACTCGTTCGCGTTGATCCTGACGACCTTCCTCGTGGGCATCGCGCTCGGCAGCGCGGGCGGTTCGAGCTTGACCGCTGACGGCTCCCGCGTGGTCGGCCCCACGGCAAGCGGCGCCGCCGTGCTGTGCTGTATCGCGGTCGGTCCGGTCGTCGAGCACTTCGGGCTCTGGCCGGGTGTAGGGTGCGCCGCTGCCGGCTGCGCTGTGCTGGTGTTGTGGTTCGCATCCACGCGTGCACGCGCCGGCCAGCTGCAGCTACTCGATGCGAGCGCGCAGCAGCAGTTCGAGCGCACCGTGGCGCTGCGCATGCTCGTCGTGCCGGCGCTGGTCGTCGCGGCTGCAGGCGCAGCGCATCCGGACCGTCTGGCGCGCGTCACGGCCTGCGTGGTGCTGCTCGGCTGTGCGCTGATGGCGCTGCTCCTGTGGCTGGCGCGGCGGCCGCTCTGGCTCTTGTGCGGGCTGCAACTCTTCATCGCGGCTGCGACCTTCACGAGTGACCTCATCGCCGACGAGCTGTCGCTGACTTTCGCCGGCATGGTTGCCCCGCTCTACGACCGACTGCCGCAACAGGTCGGCACGGTGCAGGTCCTGATGTGCGTGACGGCGGCGTTGTGCGTGCTGCCGTCAGCGCTCGGCATGGGTGCGGTGTTTCCCATCACTCTGCGCGTGTGGAGCAGCGGTGGCGCCCAGATTGGCGACGACGTCGGCACGGTCTACGCAGGCAATACGCTCGGGTCGATTGTCGGCGCCTGGCTGCCTGGTTTCGTGCTCATGCCCAGCTTCGGCATGCAGGCCACGCTGCACATTGGAATTGCGACCAATCTCCTGGTGGCCTTCGGTCTGGTGCTGGTGATGGCGTACGACCAGCGTGGTCGGTCCGTCGTGCCGAGCGCGGCCCAACGGCGTTCGGTCTCGCTGCTGGCCATGCTCTTGCCCTGGCTCGTCGCGTTGCTCGCGTTCGTGAGCTTGCGGCCGCCCGAAATGCTGGCCTGGAACATCTCGAAGATGACGCTGGGCGCGTTCCGCATCTCGCTTGCGCGCGACGTGTTGGACGAGGAATCGTGGGGTGCGCCGGATCTCGTCTACTACCACGACGGCCTGTCGACCACCGTCACGGTCGAGCGCTGGGGCCGGCATTTCTCGCTCAAGAACAACGGCAAGGTCGACGCCAGCAACGGCGACGATATGCCCACGCAGATCATGGTCGCCGCGCTGCCGCTGCTCATGCATCGTGCTGGCCCCCAGAACCTGGACGTGGCCATCGTCGGCTTCGGTTCGGGTGTCACGGTGGGGGCAGCGCTGCAGTTTCCACTGCGCTCGGTGCAGGTCATGGAGCTCGAGCGCTCGATCGTGGAGGCATCGCGCTTCTTCGCGGACGTCAATCACCTCGACTACGTGCTCCCGCGCTTTCCGTACGTGCGAACACCGCGGCTCACCGTCATCAACGACGACGGTCGCAACTACTTGGCAGCCACGGCAAGTCGCTTCGACGTGATCGTGAGCGAGCCGAGCAATCCGTGGCTCACAGGCGTGTCGGATCTGTTCACGGTCGACCACTTTCGCATCGCCAAGCGCAAGCTCAAGCCGGGCGGCATCTACTGTCAGTGGGCGCAGCTCTACGAGATTTCGCCAGAGAACGTGAAGACCATCTACCGCACCTTCGCCTCGCTGTTCCGCCACGTCGTGGTGTTCTCCGCGGAAGACCTGTCGAGCGACACGGTGTTGCTCGGGTCGGACGACCCGCTGCCGCTGGATCTCGCGCGCCTGCGCCGCGCGTTTGCGATGCCGGGTGTCGCCAGCGAGTTGGAGCGCGCCTACGTACATTCTCCGTACGACGTGTTCGCGCGGGTTTTGCTCGCGAACGAAAGCGAGCTGCGCAAGTTCACTGCCGGTGCCGTGCTCAACACCGACGACAACGCGCGCATCGAGCTCTCGGCGCCGCGCGACCTCATCGGCTTCGAGCGCTACAAAGGCTATCTGCAGACCATGTACGCGCCCAACTGGCCCTATGCGCGTATCGCGCCGCGGCTCACGGGCTTCGGCACCGGCGACGAGGCTGCGGAGAACGACGCGCAGCAAGCATTGGCGCTGCTCGCGCATGGGCGCAAGTCACAATCGTCGCTGCTGCTGACGGCGGCGACGCAAGCTGGCAATGGCCCGAGCTTGCAGCTTACGCGCGCCATCCACGACGGCTTGCTCGGCGTGCAGGATGAGCCCGGGTGCAGCTTCGCCGCCGAGGCCGTGCCTGCAGATGCGCCCCAGAAGCTACGGGAGCCTCTGCGCACTGCCTGGGCTGCCGTGCAGGCTGCGCTCGCCCGGCACAGCTACAAGCAAGCGCTGGCCGCGCTCGAGCGGGTGCCCGAGCACCTGCGGCGCGACCTGGGCGCCGACTGGGCGCTGGCCGAGGGCTTCGTGCTCTACAAGGTGGACGACTCCGAGACCGCGATCGAGCTGCTCGAGGGCGTGGTACGCAGCGAGCCGGCGTTCGCAGCCGCGCACCCCGAGCTGTACTACTTCCTGGCGCGCAGCCACGACGCGCTGATGCACTTCGACAAGGCTGTCCGCAACATGCGTGCGTATGTCGAGGCCGCGCATCCGCCAGCAGGCGGTTCCCAAGACATGCCGTTTGCGAATGCGCATTAGACGCTGCGGCGACGTTGACACACCTCGGGGATTTGCTAGCTTGCGCGGCCTCGATAGGAGGCTTTCTTAGTCATGGCCACCAAGATCGCGATCAACGGATTCGGTCGGATCGGGCGTTGCGTCACACGGGTGCTCTTCGAACAAGGCATCCCAGACGTCGAGCTCGTCGGTATCAACGATCTGACCAGCGCGGACACCCTCGCCCACCTGCTGGCTTTCGATAGCGTTCATGGACGCTTCGACAAGTCCGTGGAAGTGAAGGACAACGCGCTCGTCATCGGCGGCAAGCGCGTGCCGGTGCTGGCCGAGAAGGACCCGGCGAAGCTGCCATGGAAGGAGCTCGGCGCCAGCATCGTGATTGAGTCCACGGGCTTGTTCACCTCGCGCGATGGGGCCAAGAAGCACCTCGACGCGGGCGCCTCGCGGGTCATCATCAGCGCGCCCGGTGGCGCCGATATCGACGGCACTTTCTGCGTCGGAATCAATCTGGATACGTACGACCCGAAGAAACATTTCATCGTGTCGAACGCCTCGTGCACGACCAACTGTCTGGCGCCAGTCGCCAAGGTCATCCACGAGTCCTTCGGCCTGCTCAAAGGCCACATGGTCACGGTGCACTCGTACACCAACGATCAGCGCACGCTCGACCTCGCGCACAAAGACCTGCGTCGCGCGCGCGCCGCAGCGCTCAACATGATCCCGACGAGCACGGGTGCAGCCAAGGCCATTGGGCTCGTGATGCCCGCGCTCAAAGGCAAGCTCGATGGCACCTCCATCCGCGTGCCCACGCCGAACGTCTCCATCGTGTGTCTCACGGCGCATGTCTCCAAGAAGACCTCGCGCGACGAAGTGAATCAGGCGCTCAAGCAAGCTGCAGCCGGCCTGCTCAAGGGCGTGCTCGGCTTCGAGGAACGCCCGCTGGTCTCGACCGACTTCATCGGCGATCCGCACTCCTCCATCGTCGATGCCGCGCAGACGCAGGTAGTCGGCGACGACCTCGTCGAAGTTCAAGCCTGGTACGACAACGAGTGGGGTTTCTCCAATCGCATGGTCGACATGATCCGCTTCATGGCGGCACGCGGGTAAGTGCTCATGGCCGGTACCTTGCGTGGCATCGCCGATCTGGCAATCGAGGGTCGCAGGACCTTTCTGCGCGTCGACTTCAACGTGCCGGTGGCGAGCGGCAAAGTCACCGACCCGAGCCGCGTTCTGGCCAGCTTGCCGACGATCCGGCACGCGATGGAGCGCGGCGCCAAGCTCGTGCTCGCGTCGCACGCCGGTCGCCCGAAGGGCAAACCCAGCCCGCAGTTCTCGCTCGAGCCGGTCGGGCAGCTGCTCGCAGAGTTGTTGCACTGCGAAGTGCTGCTCACCGACGACTGCATCAGTGATGCCGCCGGCAAGATCGTCACCGATCTGCGCGACGGTCAGGTCGCGCTGCTCGAGAACCTGCGCTTCAATCCCGGCGAAGAAAAGAACGACGTGGCGTTTGCGCGAGAGCTTGCGAAGCTGTGCGATGTCTACGTGAACGACGCGTTCGGCGCAGCGCATCGTGCGCATGCCTCGGTCTCGGCATTGCCGCAGCTGATCCGCGAGCGCGGGGTGGGTTTCTTGATGGAGCGCGAGATTGCGGCGCTCGAGCGGTTGCGCAGCAGCACCGTGCACCCGTTCGTGGCGGTACTCGGCGGTGCCAAGGTGAGCGACAAGATCGGCGTGCTGGAAGCGCTGATCGATCGCGTCGATGCGCTCTTGATCGGTGGCGCCATGGCCAACACCTTCCTTGCCGCGCAAGGCTTGTCGATGGGCAAGAGCCTCGTCGAACAGGACAAACTACCGCTCGCGCGCAGCTTGATGCAGCGTGCCGCGGGCCGCGGCGTGAAGCTGCTTCTGCCGACGGATTTGCTGGTGGCCGACTCGCTTGACGCGAGCGCAGGTCGCGTGGTCACGACCAACCTGGTGCCGGACGCGATGATGGCGCTCGACATCGGTCCGCGCACCGTAGAGACCTTTCGGCACGAGATTCTGCCGGCCAAGGCGCTGTTCTGGAACGGGCCGCTGGGGCTGTTCGAGCGCGCGCCCTTCGCTGAAGGCACCTTCGGCGTGGCGCGCGCGGGCGCTGACTGTGCAGGCTTCACCGTGGTCGGCGGCGGCGATAGCGTGGCAGCGGTGAACCAGGCGGGGTTGGCGTCGCGCTACGATCACGTCTCCACGGGTGGTGGTGCGTCGCTCGAGTTCTTGGAAGGCCGTCCGATGCCTGGCATCGAGGCCGTGAAGTCGTGACGCCCAACGTCATGGGAGCCCAGCGGCGTCCGCTGATTGCGGGCAACTGGAAGCTGTTCAAGACGGTCGCGGAGTCGTGCGCGTTGGTGCAGGAGCTCAAGGCGCAGCTGCCGGCGGTGACGCGCGCCGAAGTCGTGGTCGCGCCGGTGTTCACGGCACTTGCGTCCGTGCGTGCGGCGCTCGCGGGTAGCAGCGTGCGTTTGTCGGCGCAGAACGTGTACTGGGAAGCCCAGGGCGCGTTCACCGGCGAGGTCGGACCGTTGCAGCTGCGCGACGTGGGCTGCGACTACGTGATCGTCGGGCACTCGGAGCGCCGGCAGCTGTTTGGCGAGAGCGACGCCGACGTTGGCCGCAAGGCGCGCGCGGTGTTGGCCCACGGCATGGCGCCGATCGTGTGCGTCGGCGAGACGCTGGCCGAGCGCGAGGCCGGCAAGGCCGAGGCTGTGGTAGTGCGGCAGCTCGTGGCCGCGCTGGCGGGCATGACCGATGCCGAGTTCGCCAACGCAGTGGTGGCGTACGAGCCGATCTGGGCCATCGGCACGGGCAAGAACGCTGCGCCGAGCGATGCGCAGCATATGCATGCCGCCATTCGGGGGTGTGTGGCCAGTGCGCACGGCCAATCGCGCGCAGCGAGCCTGCGTGTGCTTTACGGCGGCAGCGTGAAGCCCGACAATGCCGCCGCCCTGCTGGGTCAGTCGGATGTGGACGGCGCCCTGGTGGGCGGCGCGTCGCTTGCGGCGGGCTCGTTCTGTGCCATCGTGGCCGCTGCCGGCTAGCTCCCCGACCAACTCCCGCCCGATCAACTCCCGCCCGATCAACTCCCG
>JADGRE010000231.1 GCA_017881185.1 Pseudomonadota bacterium
CTCGTCACAATAGCGCCGGCTATTGCTCCTCGGCGCGCCTTGCCCTGCGCGCTCGGTCCTGCGCGATCACGCATCAAAACCCCTCGGTCAGACCACTAGAGGCTGTGCATGCCCCAGCGCGAGCCGACCGAGCAGCAGCCGAGTGCCGCGTGGCGGTGGTGGCTATTGGGCGCGCTCGCGGCGTTGCTCTTGTCGTGGTGGTCGCCTGGTGTGCGGCAGCTCTTCGCGACGCACATGCAACCTGAGTCTGCGCAAGCGTTGCCTGCTGCGCCGGCGCTGAATCGACCGCTGCCACGCGCTGCCGCTGCAAACCCGCCCGAGCCACCACGCTGCGCGCCGCAAGCCAGCAAGGCTTGCTACGTCGGTGATGTCTGGTGGTTCGACGGCTGCGGCGATCTGCAAACGCGCGCGCAGAGCTGCGATGGCCGCGGTTGCAGTGAGGGTCGCTGCACTGCAGCGCCTGCGAGCGACGAGGCCTGCGGCAGCTTCGACGAGTACGGCCGCTGCGACGGCGAAGTCGCGACGGCCTGCTTGCTCGGCCAACTCTTGCGCGTGGACTGCGCCCAGCACAAAGCGCGCTGCATCATGACCAGCGAGGGCGCGCAGTGCTTGCCGCTCGATGACAAGCTCGCGTGTGCGCCCGCGGAACCCGCCGTGTGCAAGGGCAGCGTGCTGCGCTTGTGCGTGGATGGCCGCTACGCCGACATCGATTGCACGGTGCGCAAGGCGGTGTGTCGCAGCGGGGCCGACGGCGCGCGCTGCGTGGCGAGCACGCCCTTGCCCAGCGCGAAAACCGCAGTGGAAATCTGCGACGGTCACGACAACGACGAGGACCAACGTGTCGACGAGGGTGGAGTCTGCGACAGCGTGCCGCTCGTTGCGTTCGTGCCGGCCGACGCCAAGCTCGAGAATCTGCAAGCGCGCATGCACAACGAGTTGGCCATCCTCAATCGCGTGCTGGCACCGCTGCAGTTTCGCTGGGGCAAGACCGTGGAGGTGCCTGCCAGCTACCGCACCTTCGATCCGAAAGATCTCGAGGCCACGTCGTTGCAGCTGTCGCAGCTGCAGTCGAATCTGTTTCTCGGGCACGTGCGCGCGGCCACGCCCACTGCCCCGCCGGCCGCGCTCGAAGGCTTCGATTTCTACGTGGCCGTGCTCTACACCGAGCAGCTGTTGCTCGAGCCGCCGAAGTCGGGCATCTCCACGCTGCCCAATGCGCACTGCGGCGGCATGCGCATCTCCGACCGGCCTTCGCCACCGCACGGGCTGATCGTGCTCAGCGAGGCACGCCGCCCGGAGACCTTGGCGCACGAGATGGGGCACTACCTCGGGCTGTGCCACACCCACGAGACGCTGGAGCGCTTTGCACGCTACGACAACCAGTCCGTGGCGTGCACGAACACGGGCGATGGCATTTGCGACACGCCACTCGATCCGGGCACCACGCAGTGCACGCACGATCCGGCATGCAATGCGCTGTGTCCGAGCGTCGCGGCGCGACCCGACGCCACCAACGTGATGAGCTACTACATGGGCTGCCGGCGCGAGCTGACCAGCGAGCAGCTGGCGCTGACCCAGCGGGGCATGAGCCTGCGCCGCGGCTGGTTCGCCTGCCTCGACCCGCGCGATTGCGTGTGTGACCCGATGGCGGCTCACGCGTGCCCCGCGGAGATGTCGTGTCATCCGGGTGAGCAACGCGACTCGCCCTGGCTGTGCGAGCTGGATGGCGCGGCGTTGCCGGGCACCGGCTGCAGTGACTCGAGCCAGTGTTCGCAGGGAGCGTTCTGTCTGTGGCAGTCGCGTGGGCCGAGTGCCGCCGCCAGCTGCACACGACCGTGCGGGGCCGCTGGCGCGGGTGACAGCTGCATCTGCACCGATGTCGGCCTGCCGTTCCGCGTGTGCGCCGAAGACCTGCGCCGCTGAGCGCCCATTTGGCGCGGGCGGGCCGCGAGCGCCTCGCTGCGATCCGCCCAGCTCGCGCTACCCACGCCCTGGGTGACGAATTCGTCGCGCGTGCCCTGCACGATCAGCGTCGGCGTACGCAGTGCTGCGAGGTGAGCCGTGCGCAGCCTCTGGGGCTGAGCGGGTGGATGAAACGGCACCACGTGGTGGCTGGCGTCGGTGGGGCCGTCTTGGAGCAACTCGAGCACGCGCACAGCATATGCGCGATACGCGGCGTGGGCGTGCGTACTCCCTCGGCCCGCGATTGCCGTTGATCACGCGGTGGCCTACCATGCGCCGCATGTCGCGATCCACCGGGCCAGTGCTACGCAGGCTGCTCGCGCGCGCAGGCGTGTCGTGCAGCGTCGCTGCCTGTTTGTCAGCGTGTTTGTCAGCGTGTTTGTCAGCGTGCGCGCACGCATCCCCAAGCGCAGGCGCAGGCGCACAGACCCCGTCAGCTGCGTCCACCTCGGCTGTTGCTGGGCCTGCAGCGCCCGCGCCGGAGGTCATCCAGGTGCGTGTGCTGGTCGTTGCGTACCAGGGCGCGCGCGGCGCGGCGCCCGAGCAGAAGCGCACGCCAGCGCAAGCGCTGGAGCGTGCGCGCATGCTTTCGGAGCTGGCGCGTGGCGGCGAACACCTCGCGGAGCTGGTGCTCAGCTACAGCGATCGCCCCGGAGCCGGCGACGATCACGGCATGCTGCAGTTGCACACGGCGGCGCCCGAGGCGTTCGACGTGAAGCTCGTGCAGGCTGCGCTCGCGTTGCCCCCGCGGCGCGTGAGCGATCCCATCGCCGTGCCCGAGGGTTACGCCGTGCTCGAGCGCTTGTCCGACCCGGCGGGCAGCGCGCCGCAGCGCATTGCGGCCAAGCACATCCTGATCAGCTACCTCGGCTCCGAGCACAAGATGGCGGGCGCCACGCGCAGCGAAACCGAAGCACGCGCGCTCGCCGAACAGATCGTGAAGCAAGCCAAGGCGCCTGACGCCAACTGGGACGCGCTCGCTGCGCAATACACCGAGGAGCCGGGCGGCAAAGAGCGCGCGGGTGACCTGGGCAGCTTCGGTCACGGACAGATGGTGCCGGCGTTCGATCGCGCGGCGTTTGCGCTGCCCGTCGGTGGCATCAGCGACGTGGTGCAGAGCCCGTTTGGGTTCCATGTGATCAAACGCTATCAATGACGCGCGGCAACCGAGCGGGTTGCTCGGCATAGCGCAGCGCGACGTGCAGTGACGCTGCACGCGGCTTGGTCATCAGCGAATAACGAACGCAGCGATGCACGCCTCACGTTCGCACGTGAGGCATGCATGCTGTCGCAGTGTCAGGCCTGACCGGCGCAAGCGCCGATCGAGCGTTGTTTACGCGTTGGTTACCAACGACCGCCGCCGCCGCCGCCGCCGCTGCGACCGCCGCCACCACCACCACCACCGCCGCCGCGCTGTTGGCGCTCTTCGGCTTCGTTCACGCGCAGGGCGCGACCGTCGAGCATCGTGCCGTCCATCGCAGTGATGGCGGCCTTCGCTTGCTGGTCCGTGCCCATGGTGACGAAACCAAAGCCACGCGACTGGCCGCTGTCGCGGTCGGTCACGAGGTGCACGTCGGTCACTTCGCCGTGCGCGGTGAAGGCCTCGCGCAGCGTGTCCGCGTTGGCTTGGAAGGAGAGATTGCCGATATAGAGACGATTACCCATGAGATTCTCGATTTTCGCAGGCTCTAGGAGAGGAAAAACCCTACGATCCAAAGAGCCTTCGGGATCGGATCAAGGGCCGCTAACGCTGTTGCGTTGGCGCCCACGCGTCTTCGTTGCCGTCGCACCGAGGTTCGCGATCCCGAAATCGAGAGTGCGTAGTCGTCGTAACCGGTTGAACGTGAAGAGTGAGTGAGGGCAGCCTAGCCTTCAATGCGCGCACAAGCAAGCTGACTGCTGCAAAGCCTTGGCTCACTGCGCGTCGTCCTGCTGGGCTGCGCGGCGATGCGTGAGCCTGCCGAGTGCACCTTGCCAGAACGAATTGGCGTGCGCGGCGTGGTCCCAGCTGCAGCTCGCGGTGTTCAGGCTCGGGCACATCTCCGTCAGGAACGAGGCCCAGATATCACCGTTGGGCGCGTACTTCACCTGTACGATCTCGTCGAGATCGCCGCCCATGGTGCCGCCAGCGGTGTAGTTGTTGTCGAAGCCGGCAGGTAACAGTGGGGTCTTCGGGTCGTTCACCGCCGCCCACCAGGACACAGGCTTGGGGTCGAGCGCGTTCTTGGTCTCGGCGAGGTATGCTGCCACCGGACCAGCTCTTGCCTTCGTCCTTGGTCACCGCGAGGTGCACGAGGTTCTTGTCGTCGTTCCAGTTGACATATAGGTTGCCGGCGTCGTCCACGGCGACAGGCTCGCTCGCCAGCAAGTTGTTCGTGACCACGGGCGAGAGGATGGAGCCGTACGGCGGCACGCTGGAGCCAGGCACGACCGCGGTCTTCCAGCTGGCACCTTCATCGTGACTGATCGCGACGGCGACCTTGGTGCACATGCGCATGCCGAGGAACACGCTGCCGTCGCGCCCGATCGTGCCGTTGCCGAAGATGATCCACTCGGTCGCGGGGCAGGTAGTGGCATCGGCAGTGCCGGCGCTCACGGCCTTGGTGGGGTCGAGCGTGAGCTTGCCGACTAGGTTCCAGCTGTCTCCACCGTCCAACGCCTTGTAGATGGCTTGGTAGTCCGGCGCTGGAAATACGCAGATGCCCGGCGTGGAGATCGGAGTCGGGGCCGATGCCTAGCGCACGTGGCCGCCGCCCTTGGGCTTGCTCGTCACGGCGCGGGCCGGTGCAGATCTTGATCCAATCGCGCGCTTCCTTCGCGATCTGCTGGTGCTTCCAGGTTGCGCCGAGGTCGGTGCTCGAGCTGAGGTCGAAGCCAGAGAGCGCAGGGTTGGACAAGCTCTGCATCACGCTGGTCGCGAAGAAGAGCCGCTCTGCAACAACGGCGTCGCCGAGTGCAAGGGCGCGGGCGGCGCCGATCTGTGGAGGAACGACGACGACGGCAAGAGCTTCCGCCGCAGCTACGTGGGTTGTGACAGCAGGGATTACGTCGAGACCATCACTGGTCCCGCCAGCAGCGCTGCGCGTCGCGCTGAAGGCCAGTGGTTATCCGAACATGGTCTACTAGTGTGCGACCGGGCCGACGGTGCTCACCGGTCCCAACCGCATGTACTAGCGCTCGAGCTGCCGACTGAGCGGAAGCCTCGTTCGCGGTCACAGCACCAGCGCACGGTGGTGCTTGGCGCGATGGCATGCTAATGCGCCAGGCGCTTGCGTTCACGCGATCGCCGCAAGACGAGGAAGCTAATGAAACGTTGGTCTTGGATCCCGCTCTGCGTTCTCGTCGTTACGGGCGGTTTGGCTTGTGGTGGCAGCAGCAACGCGAAGACGGATGGCTCGACGGATCACGCTGCCGCGCTGGCTCTGTACAAGGCGGTCAGCTTCGTGGGTGGCTCCCTGCAGGACGGTGCGATACCCGATAGCACTGCGCCGGGCGTGACGCTGGCACCCGCTGTCGGGCAAGCTGCGACGCCGGGTGCGACCGACGCCTTGTTGGGTTTCGACCTGACCAACCCGGATGAGGCCAGCGACCCGGCAGCGTTCGCGCTGCTGCAATTCGGCGACGTGCAGCAACACATCAGGGTCAAGCTGGGCGCCAGTGTCGGCGACGCGGGGAGCGTATCCGGAAACGATGGCGGCAGCGCAGCCATGCTCGATGCAGGCGGTCCTGCTGCTGACGGCGGTGGCTCGCAAACCTCACGCATGCGCCAAGTCGTGCTGCACTACAGCGTTGCAGCTTCGGTCTGCGACCAGCTCTGCGACACGAGCTATGCGTTGCAGGTCGTGCAGGCTGTCTCGCGCAAGCATGGCAGCGTCAGCGCGCACGCACAGGCCACGTTCACGCTCGACTGCACCGACCGCGGCAACCACGCGTTGTGCGCGGCCGACACGGCGGCGGCCGGCGGCAGCAGCATGGCAGGGCCAATGGGCGCGGCGGCTACATCGTCTGACGGAGTGTTGGCCGTCGTGGTGTCACCTGGCGCAGTCACGGGCGCGCCGATCGCACTGAGCATCCAGCCAGCCACGACGAAACTTCCGAAAGGAACGATCGGTCCGGTCTACGAGCTTGGGCCGACGGGGACCAAGTTCGCCAAGCCGGTGGCCCTCGAGTACAGCTACGCGCGCGTCGCGCTCGGCAGCACCGATCCGAAGAGCCTACGTCTCGCGACCCTCGACGTTTCGGGCACCAAGTGGCAGGCCCTGCCCGCGAACCAAGTCGACACCGCGCGTCAGGTGGTGACGGGCGACACGACGCACTTCTCGCCTTTCGGCTTGATCGCCGGGGGCAGCAGCGCAGTCGCCGACGCTGGCAGCGGTGGCGGTGGCGGTGGAACGGGCACGCTCAGCTTCAGCCCGTCGAACGTGGACTTGAGCGGTCTCGACTTGTCGAAGGTGGGCGACGTCAGCTTGAGCGGCAACAGCTGCGACATCTACTCCGAGAGTCAGATGTGGCCCTGCGTGGACGACACCATGGTGGCGAAGAAGATCGTCACCTTGCCGGATCAAAGCCGCGTTTCGCTCTTCGTGGTGAAGTCGCTGCGCATCGAGCCTTCCACCGTGGTGCACACCTACGAGCACCTGCCCATCGTGGTGGTCGCACTCGACAGCATGACCTTACTCGGCTCGATCTTGGTGCAACCGGGCACGGCCGGCGGCGCGTTCAACAGCGGCACGCAGAGCAGCGTGAAGGGCCAAGGACCGGGCGGTGGTGCAGCTGGAACCACGGATGCAGCTGGCGGCGGCGGATCGTTCTGTGGTCTCGGTGGCCGCGGCGCAACCGAGGGTACGGCGGCCGGTGCCAAGACGCCGGCTTACGGGTCGCCCACGCTCGTGCCGTTGCAAGGTGGCTCCGCGGGCGGCACCGGCGATCTGGTCGACAGCAACGGTGGCGGCGCGATCCAGCTCGTGGCTGGCACCACTTTCCTGCTCGGGCCCAACGCGTACGTCAGCGCGGGTGGTAGTGGCGGCGTCAACGGCGGCACCAACCATCAAGAAGCCAGCGGTGGCGGCAGCGGTGGCGCGATCTTGATCGAAGCCCCGACGGTCATGCTCTCCGGCGTGCTCGCGGTCAACGGTGCCGGTGGTGGCCAGGGCAACGGTGAATCGGGTGCGAATGCCAGTGCCGACGATCATGTCGCCCCTGGTGGACGCCGTGCGTTGTCCGGCAGCGTGCCCTCGCCGGGTGGAGATGGCAGCGCAGCTGCGGTCACCAACGGTACGGACGGCACCGATACACCGGGCTCTGCCGCTGGCGGCGGCGGTGGTGGTGCAGGGCGTATTCGCATCAACACCATGGATGGCACGCTCGACACCACGAAGGCCACGCTCTCGCCTGCGAAGGGCAGTAGCTGCTGGTCGGTCGGCAAGCTGGCGCCGTAACCGGCGAGACGGTTCACAGCCCGGCAGCAACGCGATCGAGTTCGCGCGTCAGGGTCTCGAAGAGCACGCTGTTGCCAGCTTGTTTGTAGCTCGCGAGGCGCTCCTCGCAGTCAGGCAACGCGCTCAGGAACTCGCGCAGGGCGCGCTGGTCGACGTGGTCCGCGGTGCGGCCGTAACCTTCACGTTGCAGGTAACGGCCGTTGAGCACCTGTTCGATCTGGCCACGTACCGGCACTGACAAGAGCGGCTTGTGCAGGTAGACGCACTCGCTCATCACCGTGAAGCTGCCGCCGGAGATCACCGCGCGCGAGCTGGCGATGTCGTCGATGAAGGTGGCTTCGTCGAAGGGCCGGTGGCGCAGGTTGCCGAGGGTGACTTCTTCTTGGAGATCGCGGCGCATGCCGTAGATGCGGCACTCGAGCTTGGTCTCGGCCAGCACTTCGGTGAGCGTGTCGTGGCTGGTGGCGGTCTGGTACACGACCAGGTGGTCGCCGGCGCGCGGAGTCTTCGCGAGGATCTCGCTGCGCAGCACCGGCGGCACCAGCGTGGTGTGTTCCTTGCGAAGCTCCGGGTAGAAGAAGCTGGTGATCAAGTAGTGGTCGCAAAACGGCAGCTTGCTCTTCACGAACGCACGTGTCAGCTCGAACTCGGCGCGGATGCCAGAGAGAATTTCCGGCGCGTGCTTGCAGCGGTTGAGCACCTGCATGTTGTCGATGGAGATGATCGGCAGCCGATGCGTCTTGGCGTAGAAGTAGACCCA
>JADGRE010000232.1 GCA_017881185.1 Pseudomonadota bacterium
GGGCCAGCTGTAGGCGACGTCGTAGTGGCGCACCACGTCCCGCTCGGTGACGTATTGCAGGAAGCCGAGCGACCACACCCCGCCGAGCTCGAGCAAGCCTCGCACGTAGTTCTTCTGGGTGGGCCGCGTGTAACTGAACGTGGCAGGTGCCTCTTCGTCAGCAGTTTCGCCGGTCTGCGGCGGCTGCGCCTGCACCAGTCGCGTCTGTGCTGGTTGCGGCTGCGCTGGCGCGGCGGGCTGTGCGTACGCCACGCTCGCGTGAGGCGCCACGCTGCCCAAGAGCACGCCAACGAGCACGAGGCGGCTGAGCAGGTGACGACAAGGCATGGCGTAGCACTCGCGTTGGACGTACACACCGCAGGGCCAACGGCTACGGCTCTGTGTAGCCCAAAAAACATCGAGCCGCCCGCGTCACCGAGTGACAGCCGGGCGGCTCGATTACGCGCTGCGTAGCGCGCTGCGGGCTACGTTACTTCTTGGTGGCCGTGAGGAGCGTGCCGTCTTTGAACTGGAGCTTGAGCGTAGTGCCGCTCACGCAGTACGGCGTGGGCTCGTTGGTGCCGCCGTCGGTGCCCGAGGCGGTCAGGTTGTTGCCGGAGACATCGTACATGCCATCCTTCATCTGCATCATCGGCTTCGATACGTTGCCGTTGGAGGTGCAGGTGCAGCCGGCGGTGGCGTCACCTGTGCAGGTGAGCTTGCTCGAGCCAGCGTCCTTGCTGCTGCTGTTGAAGACCTTGTTCAGGTCGTCGCAGGTCTTGATCATCAGCCCGGAGAAGCACTCGCCGGGAACCGTGATGGTCTCTGCGCCAGTGCTCACGTTGAGCGCAAAGTGGAAGCTCTTGTCCGCCTTGAAGCTGAGGGAGCCCGTGGCATCGAGCCCGACGTCGATCTTGGCCGTGGGACAGGTCGCACCGAACGGCCCGGACGAGCCTGCATCCTTGTGGTCGTTGACGCACGCGCCCGCAATGGTCCAGTCACCGCTGAGGTCGCCGCCGCACGGCGTGAAGCTGCAGTCCACCGTGCCCGCCGCGACGCCCTTGAAGCGAATCACGAACATGGTGAAGTGCGCGACCGGCGCGCTCACTTCGCTGCCCGTCACCGTGGAGTCCAGATCGACCCACTTGTTGGTGGCGGTGTCGAGCCACGACATCACGGCGACTTCGTTCATGCCAGGCGTGCCCGGCAGCGGTAGCTTCAAGGTGGCCGGGGGATTGAACTTCGTCCCGCTCGGACCGAACTCGTAGACCAAGCCCTTGAGCGTGCCGTTGTCGGGCAGCGTGCTGGCCGGCGCCATCGACTTCACGGTGACCATCACGTCGCCCGGGAGCGAGCCTGCGGGGATGCTCAACGCCGCGCTGCCAGCGCTGACCTTGCCGCCGGCCTTCGCGGTGATGCTGACGCTGTTACTGCTCGGTGGCTCGGTGGATGTGCCGGACTTGCTGTCGCTGGAACATGCCGATAGGGCAAGAAACACGGAACACGAAACGATCAGACGAATGGATTTCATCAAGAGTCCTCCAGGGCTCAAAGAGTTAACGACGGCTGGCTAGATTACGGGAACTTCCGAGCATGGTCGATAAGGGTGTCAACGCGTGTTGTACCCCGACATGTCGGACGATGAGCGCAGGAGCGAGATGTGTTGGCGAACGGGGAGTTGGGAGCGGGGGGTTCGGGCGCGAGACGATCCGCTTGCAAGAACTTGCAAGACTGAAGAGCTGTCCAGAAATGGCTCATAGCGGCTTACGTCCTCAGAAAAATGGCTTACGCTAGCCGAAGGGCTCAGCGCGGGTACGTACACATGGGGCACTTGCGGATGCGCGGACCAGCACTGAAACCAGCCTGGCGCTCTGCGCCGAATCGCGCGCGTTCGCTTGCATGGATTGCCTGCGCAGCGCTGTGTGTGTGCGCGTCGCTGGCGCACGCGCAGGCAGCGCCAGCGACGAAGCACGACGCAGCACAAGCGGACGCGCGCACGCAAGCCGCGAAGCTCACCCCGATCGTCGTCAATCCGGGCGAAGTCAGCAAGACGGCGTTTCAGCTCTACGCCGAGATCGACATCCCCGTGTTGTCCATCAGCGCGATCCTGGCGAGCGCGCGCCTGCTGCGTACCGATGCACCCATTTGTGCAAAAGTCGCTGGTCACTGCGATCCCGCGTCGCTCAACGCTTTCGACCGAAGCTTCGCGGGTATTTGGCAACCCACCTGGGCGACCCTTTCCGATGTCGGCCTCGCGACGCTATCGGTCGGTGCGGGCGCTGTGCTCTTGGTGGACGAAGGCCCGCTGGCTGCGTTGAACGACATGGTCGTGGTGGCCGAATCAGGCTTCGTTGCGACGGCGCTACCCTCGATGACGACGCTCGCAACCTCGCGGCCGCGTCCGTACGCCTATGGCAGCAAGGCGCCGCTGTCCCAACGAAACAGCGGCAGCGCTGCGCTGTCGTTCATCAGCAGTCACACCTCGATCTCGTTTGCGATTGCGACGTCGATGTTCATTGCGATGAAGCGCTTGCATCCGCACTCCGCCTTACCGTGGGTCGTGCTCGGCGTAGGGCTGGCCCTCGCATCATCCATTGCTACGGCCCGACTGCTCGCAGGCGAGCATTTTCCGACCGATGCCATGGCGGGCGCGGTGGTCGGCGCTTCGGTAGGCACGGTGGTCTCCGCCGTGCATCGCTTGCCGATTCAAGTCGCGCCGGTCGCGGGTGGCGCCCAGCTCTCCTTCGCACACAGGTTCTGACGAAGCCCTGGCACGGGACTTGCGTTGCATTGCGCCATGCTCGCAAAGGCAGGGTTGCGACGCGCGGAACACGCGCGCGATCGAACTGCGACCGCTCAAACGAGATCTATTGTCTCATCAGGCGTGCCGCGGTAGGACACTTGCATGCATGAGTTGTCAGGCTGCAGGCGTAGGTCGTGGCGATTGGCGGTGGCCTGTGCCGCGGCGATGCTCTTGGCGTTCGTGCCGCGCGCGGCACGCGCGTATACCATCGAGACGTCAGTCACGCGCGGCTGTCACGAAGAGCTCACCGCCGACGCGTTGCGCGCCACGCGCAAGGTGCTGCCGCAGCAGACGCAGGCGCTGCACTCACTCAAAGACGACCGCGCGCTGATCGACGACGTAGCGTTCAGCGTTCCGGGTGATCTGAACGACATCGGAGCGGTGACGTTGCTCCTCGGCGTGCGCGACAACGACGTCAAGAGTTTTGCCGCGCTGAACATAGACGAGCTGGCGGCTCTGAACGCTAGCCCAGGCGACCAGAAAGAGCATTGCCTTCGTTCGGCCGAGCAGGACGAGCCCGGCGGCTCGGCCGCTGCGTTGCTGGACTGCAGAGACTTCGTGCGCACGACGCTGCTGTCCGCGCTCGATGGCCTCGACGGCCAGTGGCGACCCGATGGCGCCAAGCGAGATTCACTCAAGGTCGCGCTCGCCATCCGAGGGCAGACCGATGTGCACGTGCCCATGTTCTATCTGCGCGCCGGGCGTGCCCTGCATGCCATCGAAGACAGCTTCACGCACACGTTTCGCAAGGTCGGCGACGGACACAAGGTCAGCGTCGTGCTCAACTGGATCGACTTCGCGGACAGTCGGCTGAGGCCGAACGTGGATGGTCCCGCGCACTTGCAAGAGCTCGACAGGTGCGACGACGCTGACGAGCTGCGTACGGAGCGCCGGCACCTGGCGATCGAAGCGGCCAGCGCCGCGCTGGTGGCCGTGCTCGATCCTGCGACCGATCGTGCGGGCAAGACCAAAGAGATCGACGCGTTGCTCGACAAATACATCGCCTTCGACGCTGACAGTCACTGCACCGTCGACAACCACTGGTGCGACGCGCCCGAGCTCGCGTATGCACCGGGCGCTTGCGGTTGTGCTATCCCGGGCTCACGTCCACGCAACGCGCCTGTGCTGTTGGGTCTACTCGCGCTCGGCGCCATGCTCGCGCTGCGCAGGCCGCGCCAGCGCGCCTGCAAGCACGCCGCGCTCTTGCCAGCGATCCTCTTCGCGCTCGCGCTCGCTCCCCGTACGGTGCGCGCCGAAGAATCAGCGCATCACGAGACCGGCGGCCCGCTGAATGCGCTGGCGGGCCACAGCAAGGCAGGTGCCAGTGGCGAACAAGATGGTGCAGGCGCGTTCTTCGGACGTTTAGCATTGGGTGGTTCATACGACAAACCTGGCGTCGCGACCGGCGTCGGGCTTCGCTATCAGGTCAGTCATCCATTCATGGTCGGCTTCGACACCGAGTGGAACCCATGGATCGCCACCTCACCGACGCGCCTGCGCGCCGGTGCGCTTAACACGTATTTCAGCCTGATCCGGCGCTTTCAACTCAAGGTCGACACGGTCAACATACGCACCACCGTCGCGCTTGGAGCGTCGTTTCTGTTCAGCAATCTCGTCGGCGCGCCCGCGGGTAGCGTCGGACCGTTCATGGGGCTGAGCTTTCTGGGCGTGGAGTGGAAGGTAGCGCCGGGCTACTACCTCACCATCGATCCCACTTACATCGCGTTGCCGATTCCGCACCTGACAGGCGCGCCTTTCGGTTATCTGCAATACCGCTTTCAGCTGGGACTGGAGTTCGGCGGCTGAGATCATTTCGATCACATAGGAGTGGTGAGGGAAGAAGGGTTTGTGCGGAGCGCTCCGGCATGATCTTCTGCGCCGATGACCAAGAGAAAAGCGAGTGTGCCCGACGAGGATATGACGACGGCCTCGATCCTCGCATCGCGCCTGCGAAACGAGCCCGAGAGCGACCTGCCGACCCCAAGCGCTTCAACGTCGTGACTGAGTGAACCGGACGGCGCGACTCATCGCAGCTAGTGATGGTTCAGTCCCCGCGCACCCACTGGCCCGACCCCGCCGTACCGTTCGCCAAGATCTCGCGCTCGTTCTCACTCTCGCTCAAGCCGTCTCGCTCACCCAAGCTTCGAGATTCTCCGGCAGCTCCACCAGGCGATCGATCGGGTTCACCAGCTTGCCCTGCTCGCGAAAGCCGATCTGCATCTCGTCGAACATCTGGCGGAAGTGTCCGCCGATGCGCTCGCTGAAGAGCCCGATGCGCCGCAAGGTCGGAATCACGAAGCCGCTCACGGGTCCCATGCGGCCGCCGCGGCGTTCGATGGCAGCGGCGATGCGGCCTTGGTCCGCGACCATGCCCTTGGCGACGTCGGCCGGGTCCACGCCCGAGTCCTGCCACATGCGCATGAACGCGTCGTTCAGGGTTGCACCGCGTCGCGAGTCGATCAGCATGCGCGCGGCTTCGAAGGCGAAGTCTTCGAGCGCGGCGATCTCGGCGGCGCTGAGCTGTGGCACCACCGCGCGCAAGTACTGGATGCCGAACGCGGTGTGACGCGCCTCGTCTTGCGACACGTAGGTGAGCAGCTGCTTCAGCAGAGGCTCGGCGCAGGTGTCTCGCATGTCGCGGAAAGTGTAGAGCGCCAGGCCCTCCACCACGATCTGCATGCCCACACACTTGAACAGCCACTCGTCGGTGCCGAGCGTCTTGTCGAGCAGGTTCTTGAGTGCGGGCGCGATGGGGTGCACGTGATCGAGCTCGCGGATGTACGCCGTGAACACCTCCACGTGTCGCGCTTCGTCGAGGGTCTGTGTGGCTGCGTAGAACTTGCCGTCCATGTGAGGCACGGCGCTGACCAACTGCCCTGCCACCATCAATGCACCCTGCTCGCCGTGTAGGAAGTTCGAGAGCATGAACGCGCTGCCGCGCCGCGCGACCTCCCAGCGCGTGTCGGCGGGCAAGGTCCCCCAGAAGCTCGTTTCCTGCAGTGGCACGCCGCCCAGGGTGAAGCTGCGTGCAAACGCTTCGCGATCGATGCCTTGTTGCCACGGCAAGTCGCGCAGCGCGATCCACTGCCGCTCGAGGCCCCTAGCGTAGAGTGCGCGCAGCTGATCGATGTCGCTGCTGTAGTTCCAGTTGTAGACGGCAGTGAGCGCCGCATCCACGGCGTCGCCGTTGGTCGGGAAGAGCTTGGGGAGCTTGCTGGTCATGCCGTGAAATCTGTCACGGCGGTGGGGGTTGCCACAAGTGGGCGCGCGCTGCGCTGGGGTGCGTCGCTGTCTCAGTTGAGCAAGCAGTAGGCGGGTTGAACGCCCGACGCGACGCACATCTTGCCCTTGCAGAAGAGCGCGTCACATTCGTTCGGGTTGGTGCAAGCGCTGCCCGCGGGCTTGCGCGTCGCGCACTTGCCGATCGCCATCTGCGGGTTGTCGCAGTACAACGGGTCGTTGCAGTTGACGTCGGTCACGCAGGAGCCACCCGCGCCGTTCTTGGGGGAGCAGCTCCAGGTCAGCGGTATGGTGTTTGGCAGGCACGCCGTGGTGTCGAGGCTCGTGCACGACGCCAGCGCTGCACCGATCTTCGCGGTGTCCGCGGCGTTGGTGGTCTGCGGCGTGCAGTCGGCGCCCGGAGCGCGCGTGCCCTTGAGGATGCCGCGCAGGCCACCCGCGGTGAGGCCCCAGGCAGTGACGCTCGGGTTGCACTGCGATGCGAGCTGCTCGAACTGCGTGAACGCCGCTTCCGCAGCTGCCATGTCGAAGTTGGTGATCGGGTCGGCGCTGATGGCGTCGAACGCCAGGGTCCTGGTGCACACGTCGAGCATGTCCGACTTGCAGCGGTCCTTGGGGCGACCGGGGTTGTTGCAGCAGTGCAGCTCGCCGGCGCACTGGATCGTCGACAGGCGGTCGCACACATGTCCGGCCGTTACCTTGTTGCGATTCGGCTCGCTGCCGGCGTCGAAGGGCGGTAGGCCGCCACTGCTGCCCGCGGTCATGCCTGCAGTGCCGCCGGCCCCGCCGCTGCCACCGGCGCCTGAAGTCCCGGCCGAGCCCGCATCGCCGGAGTGTCCCCCGGTGCCCGCGATTACGGCGCTGCCACCGGCGCCGGAGCTGCCCGTCACGTCACGCTTCTTGTCAGGCGTGCTGCACGCGAGCGCGCACACGCCGAGCACCGAAGCCAGCAACACGCGATTCCATCCACCACCCACCATCACAACACGGACAACACGACCAAGCCCAGGACCGCCAAGTTGATGCATGCTCTACGCCTCTCTTGCCCAAGTGGTGCCGCGCTGCCAGGGCGGCTCACGCAAGCATAACCGTTGGCTGTCGGCGCGGTACACGATTGTCGTGCGATCGCCACGACCCGCATGGCAGTGATCCAATGTGTGCGGGCCCGCCGGGCACCACCGTGGGGCCAGGTCGCGCGCTTGAAGAAGGGGCCCACGCTCGGCGGTGATGCGCCGGCCGCAGCAGCGCCGCCCGGTGTCGCACCCATGGCGTCGCCGCCCGCGGTCGGGCTCGTTCCGGCGCGTTGAGCGCTGTCAGCTGGCCTGATGTAGGCTACGTTCGCGCACACTGCCGTGCCGAGGAGCGCAGCGCCGCGTGCGATTGAACATGCGTAACACCAAGCACAACGCGGGGCTTCTGCTGGGGTTGATCGTGTGCGCCGGGTGCGCCGGGTGCACCACGCACACCACGACTGCAGCTGACGGCGGCGGTGCCGGCGCTGGCGATGCCGCCGGCAGGGATGCCGGCAGCCACCCGCCAGACGCTGGTGGTTGCCTCTACCAAGGTAAGCACTACGTAGAGAACGAGACCTTCCCGGCGAGCGACGGCTGCAACACCTGCAGCTGCAGCGCGGGCGGTCAGGTGGCTTGCACGAAGAAGGCCTGCTTCTTCGATGCCGGCACGAGCGACGCAGGCCAGCCAGACGCGCATGTGGCCGATGCCGGCAGCTGCACACCGACCAAGATCGCCCGGCTGTGCGTGCGCGGCACCATGGGCGGCACCGACGAGCCGGTCGCCGTGGGAGACCCGTTGCGCGTCATGGTGTATCCGCAGGGCTGCTTTTCGAGCAGCTGCACACGCGCCGAGGTCGCGACTTGCGCGGTTACCGGCAGCAGCAGCTTCATGGTGAACGGCCAGTTCTGTCTGCGCAACACGGGCGGCCCGATGACCGCATGCACGGCGGATTGCGGCGGCGGCGGCTTTGCCAGTTGCGAATCCACAACCAAGCTCACGGCCGGCTCGCA
>JADGRE010000075.1 GCA_017881185.1 Pseudomonadota bacterium
GCTCGCGCGCGGGGCTGGCCTCGACTTGCTCGTCGCCAGCGCGGCGAACTTCGATCGCGTGCAGTTGCGCGAGGTGAAGCAGCGCGACTGGGAGCGCGCACTCGGGCTCAACCTGCTGGCGCCGTTCGCGCTCGTGCAGGAAGCCGCCGACGCGCTCGCACGCAGCCAGGGCAGCGTCGTGCTCGTGACTTGCGCCAGCCGCTTGTCGCCGCTGCGTGGCTATCTGCCGTATCAGGTGTCGAAGGCGGCGCTGCACCAGATGATGCGTGTGCTCGCGCTCGAGCTGGCACCCGAGGTGCGTGTGAATTCCGTCGCGCCGGGCAGCGTGTTGCCGCCCGACGGCATGCCGGCCGCCGCGCTCGCGGCGCTTGCGCGGCGGATCCCCATCGCCGAGCTGGGTGGTGCGCAGAGCGTGGCGCAGGCCGTGCTGTACTTGGCGCGCGCCAGCTTCGTCACGGGGACGGAGTTGGTCGTCGATGGTGGGCGCAGCTTGGCATTGTGAACAGAGGGCTGAGCGTCATGCCGCCGTGGGCTGCATGGTTCCACCAGACTCCATGAGCACACTGGTCACGTTGAAGCGCGCGCGCGTCGGCTCGATGATGCCCGTGATCTTCGGGAAGCGGCGGCCTTGCGAAGACGCGCCCAGATCGATCTCCTTGGGCTTGGAGAACACTTGTCCTGCACGATCGGTGATGAGCTTGATGCGCGGGCGCGCGATCGCCGCGCGGTTCTGCGAGGGCCCCACCACGATTCCCCATTCGCCCGTCTCGAACTCGACGACCGTGCCCGTGGGCATCACGCCCACGGCTTGCACGAGCAGTCTGAACACCGTTTCGTCGGTGGTCGGCTGGCGCGAGAGAGCGGCCAGTGCGTCGAGCGGTGACAGTGCGCGCGACATGTCGCGCGGTGCCAGTTGATCCAGTAGCGCGCGCACGATGTGCAGGATCTTGGACTGGATCATCGGCGCCATCTGGCGCTTGTACGGCGGGCCCAGCAAGGCTTGGCGTTCCAGCCAGGTCGCCTCGAAGGTGGTCACCGTGCGCAGTGCGTTCTGCACGTTCACGCCGCCGGTCGAGATGCACAGCGCGCTCGTCACTGCAGGCACGGCACGCTCCACGTCGTCGGAGAGTTGCACGAAGCGTTCGGTCGCAGTCGTGCCCGCGATGCGCACGCGGCCCACGTCTGCCATCAGCGCGGCCATCGCCAGCTGTGACAGCACGATGCGGTCGCTCGTGAGCCGTCGTGCCACGACCACGGCGAGAATCGCCGCCTGAACCGACCGCCCGGCTTCGTCGCGGTGGGCGTTGGCGAGCGTGAGCATCGCCAAGACCGAGCCCTCGTCACCCTCGGCCAGCGCCACGATACGCTGTGCGATGCGCTTGACCCGGTGGGGCAAGACCGTCTTGCCCTTCGCCATCTTCTCGAAGAACTGTCGCATCACGACGAGCGCAGAGGCGTAGGCGCGCAACGCCTGCGCCATCGGCGGCAGATTCGAGTCGTCTTCCTTCTTGGACTGCAGCGAACTGTCCACCGCGCGCACTGCCACGTTGTTGAGCTTGGCCTCGAGCAGGTTGCCGCGACGCAGCGGGTCGCGCGCCGAGATGGAGAACGCAGCGCAGGTCTCGAACAGGTCTTGCTCGGTGCAGTCGCCCGTGAAGCTCACCTCGGATACGCCACAGATGGCGAACAGCTTACCCACCTCCATCGCGGACTCGTAGATGGAGCGCGACGCGCGCAGCAGCTGGCCGCACACGAAGATGGTGTCGTCGACGTAGGTGATGCTCACGTAGCCGCCAACGGTTGCGGCGAAGTCGGTGATGATGTGGTGGCTCTCCTTCACAGTCATCTGCACCGCTTTGTTGTCGATCGCGTGTACCAGCGAGTTCTTCAACATGCGGAAGATCGCGAGGATCACCTCGGCGCCTTTGTCGCGGATCTCCTCGAGCGACTTGTTGCGCGAGTCGCTGGCTTTGCACGCCGCCAGGAAGTCGGTCTTGTTCGCGGTGCGTCTCACGTCTAGCTCCTCGCTTCCGTTGCCGGCGGCGGCTGACTCTCGGAGCTCTCGGCGGGCGCTTGCGTGCCGGTGTTACTCGGTGTCTTTGCGGCGGCCGTACTGCCCGGACCGGTGCCTGCCATGCTGCGGCGCTTCTTTTTCGCCTCGCCGGCCAGGGTCTTGCGCTCGGCCTTGCGGCGCTTGGCTTCTTCGGCGCGCGCCTTGAGGCGTTGCACGGCAGCAGCGGCGGCGTCGCGCACGCGCTTGCTGTTGGACAAGGCGTTGCTGTTTGCCACCTTCTCGAGCAAGAAGAACGCCGGGTTGCTCGACGCGACCTCGGCCAAGAACTGCGCCGCGAGCTCGCGCGTCTCCTCGAAGCTAGCCGGTCGCAAGAGGCGCGTCTCTTCCAAGAGCGCCATGCACACTTCTTCGCCGCGCTTGGGGCGCAGCTTGCACAAGGTCTGCAGCGCCTGCCTGCGCTCTTGCAGTGGCAGCTTGGCGAACTGGGGCTGCTGAATGCGCAGCACCAAGAACGGGCCAGCAATTGCGATGTTGTACTTCTCCATCGCTTGCAGTGCCATGATGCGCACCTCGGGGTCGTTGTCCTCGAGGAGCTTGCGTAGCTCGGTACGCAGACGCGAGCCCGACACACCTTCCACATGGCCGAGGGCTTCGATGCGCACGAGCGCGTGCGGGCTCGTCGAGCCGTGTGCGATGGCTTCTTTGGCTTCGGGCGTGTCGATCGTGCTGAGCAAACGCACGAGCGCCAGACCCAGGTCCACGCTCACGTCCTTGAACAGGCCGGCGATCTTGAGCTCATTGCCTCGGCCCAGGCGCGAGATGAACTCCAGGAGCACTTCCTGGACCTTGCCCTCGGGCGCCTGCGGCAGGTAGGCGAGCGCCGATTCGAAGTGCTGGCTCTGGATGCACGCCAGCACCTTCGACATGGCTTTCAGGTACTCGGTCTTGGCGTCGCCTTCGAGCTTGTTGGAGCCCTTGAGAATCTCGAGCAGCGTTCCAGGTGACAACACTTCGCTCGTGATCGTGTCGCGCAGGCTCTCGGTCTCCGCGGCTTTGCCTTCGACCTGCACGGTCTCGCGCAGCTCGAGGATCATCTCGATGGCCTTGGTGGGCTCGCCCGCGCCGAGGCTGTCGACCGCGCGACGCAAGGGCGCGGTCACCGCGTTGGAGCGTCCCATCTTCGCCGAAGCCACGAACGCGTCGGCCGCCGCCACGACGAAGCGCTCGCTGGTCGCACCCACGTCGAGATCCAGACGGGCCGACAACAGCGAGCGCGTGCTCTCGTCGATCTGCAGGGCCTTGGCGGCTTCGGTCTCGTCCGGCGATTCCTCCATCAGGTTCATGTTCGCGACGCGCGCCGCGGACTCGGCGTCCATGGCGTCGCCGCGTCGAATCAGCTGGAACACGTCGCGACTCTTGGCGGCAGCGTCGCTGTTGCCGGGTTGGCTGCCGTGCCCGGCTTCCCAGGCTTGAGCCAGGCCCTCTTTGTGATCCAGTGCAGCGCCCGCGAGGATCTGCGCTCGCTCCGCTTCGTAGCGCGCGCGTTGGTCCTGGTTACCTTCCGCGAACGACTCGATGGCCTGGAAGAACACGTGATCGAAGTTGGCGTCCCAGAGCATCGTGACGATGTCGTCTTCCGGTGCCAGATCGGTAGTCGGGTCGAGCGTCATCAGCCGCAGCCACTCGGCGAACTCGTGCTCGTCGAGCCCGGGCGCGAGGCCCATGGTGCGCACGCCGTCGGAGAACAGCTGATAAGGAATGCGGTTCCAGGGTGGCTCGGGCTCCCAGATGGCCTTGTCTTTGGCGCCGAACGAGTAGGGCGTGAGGTTCCACGCCAGCGCGATGTCGCAGGTCATCAACGCCGACGCGACTTCACGGAAGGCCTCTTCGAAGCGCCGCTTGGGCTCGGGGTGATCTTTGCTGTACTGCTTGGTCGCGGTCAGCGCGCGCTCGAGCAGCGTGAAGAACTTCGCCATGCGCTCGATCTCTTCGTCGCTGTTGCTGCTCGGATCGTAGGTATCGAGGCGCTTCTTGTCGTCGTCGTCGGCTTCGTCAGCTGGAGCGTCCGCGCCGTGCACCGTTGCCGGCACGATGCGCGCCTGCGGATTGACGACCGTCTTGGAGATACTCTCGCCCGTCAGCGAGGCCCGCACCTTGGCGAGCTCCGCGCGGAACGAGCTGGCGTCGGGAAAGCGGCCTTCGCGATCATAAGCCAGAGCTTTGTCGACCATGGCCACCAGTGGAAACGGTGCGTTGTTCAGCACACGAGCGAGCGAGCGAGCGGGTCGCGTTGCTGCAGCTACGAGCATCTCGCCCGCGCTCTCGGCTTCGTGCACCGGTAACCCCGTCAGCAGCGTGAAGGTGGTGGCGCCCATCGCCCACAGGTCCGTGCGGGCGTCGACATCGTTCCAGCGGCCCATCGCCTGTTCGGGCGCCATGAACGACGGCGTGCCCATCACCATGCCGGTCTGTGTGTGACGCGCGTTCGTCTCCTCGCGCAGGCGTGCGATGCCGAAGTCGAGCACCTTCACCTGATTCGAAGCCGTGAAGAACAAGTTCTCCGGCTTGAGGTCGCGGTGCACGATGGTCTGCTTGTGCGCGGCCTCGAGCACTGCCAACACTTGGTCGAGCACGTCCAGGGTTTCGACGATGGACAGGCGCCCGCCCGACTTCTGCGCGCGCGCGTCGACGGACTCGCCCTGCAACAGCTCCATCACGATGTAGGGCGCGCCGTTTTCGTCTTTGTCGTCATCGAGCACCTTCACGGTGCCGGGATGATTGACCTTGTTCGCGATGTAGGCTTCGCGCAGGAAGCGGTCGCGCACCTCGGTGTTGAGCGCGACTTCTTCGTGCAGGATCTTCACCGCGGCCATGCTGCCGTTGCGGTGAGTCGCCATGTAGACCGCGGCCATGCCGCCGACGCCGATCAACGCGTCGAGCCGCCACTTGCCGCCGATGATCCGCCCAACCCGGCTACGGCATTGGGCTACGAGTGGATCTTCTCCCTCCATCAGAACCTTCACGCGACGCGTCCGCAGACCGCTGTGCGCTTACTCTCCTACACTTGTGTTGCGTAGAGCATCATAGAGGTTCTCACGGCGTCCGCGCACGGGCAATCGCCGGGCGCGCCCTGACCCGCGCCGGACGCGTGACCGACTGTCACGAGATGAGTGTGCTCACCTGCGGTGTCAGTCGCTGTCGTCCAAGCTACGCTCGACGCACCATGCCGTAGACGCAGCGTGCAGCAGCTCGCCGGCTACCGCATGCGCGCGCTTCACGAAGCCGAGCGCCACGCTGCGCGCGTCGTCCGGGTCGATCATGCCGCTGGTCAGCCGGCCGCAGACTTGCCCGTCGCCTGCCAGCAGCTCGGTGCCCGAGATCGCGCCTGTCGCCAGCACACCCGGTTCGCCCTTGATGAGACACAATTTGCGCGTGAGTCGCCCGCGGTTCTCCAGCGTACACACGACTTCTTGCCCCAGGTAGCAGCCCTTCTCGAAGGAGAGCGCGCCCTTTAGCCCGGCCTCTTGGGGGTAGGTGGTGTCATCGAAGTCGTGACCGAAGCGTGGTCGACCCGCGCGCAGGCGCGCGAGCTCATGGCCGGCTTCGCTGACGAAGACAGCGCCGAGCTCGCCACCGTGTGCAATCAAGCTGTCGACCAGCGCTGGCGCTTGCGTGGCATTGCTCACGATGTACACGCCACCGGCTCCCAGCTCGTCGCAGTTGAATGCGTTGGCGACGGCAGTGGGCACGCGCGCGACCAGTGTCTGCGCGTTGGGCCCGAGCACCGAGACCACCCGTGCGTCCGCGTCGACGACGAGCGTGACGTCTTCCATGATGATGTAGCGCTCGAGGTTCTCGATCAACGCGGTCTGCACGGCCTTGGGGACGATGAGGCCGAGCTCGTCGGCTTTGGCGAGCACCCAGACGTCGGCCATGATCTTGCCGCGCACGTTGATGGCCAACGAATACAAGCCGGCGCCCGCTGGCAACTTGCGGATGTCGTTGGTGAGCTGCCCGTTCAGCCAGCTTTCGCGATCGTCGCCCCGCACCCACACCACGCCGAGCTCTTCACGGATGCGCAGACCCGCGCGCTCTGCCAGTGCACGGGCTTGTTCGCTGACGGTGGTGGCTTCGAGCGCTGGCATAGTGTCGAGTCTTCCGTTCTTTTCTAGTGCGCTGCGCGTGGGGCGCAACCCTCATTCGTCGCTCATTCGTCGATGGCAAGCAGTCGGCCGGCGATCAACTCCTGCACGCCGTTCGTGGTCTGGAGCAAGAGAGCGCCCGAAGCGCTGACACCGCGCACGATGCCCGTCAGCTCACCGCAGCGCGCCCGCTCGCCCCGCATCGCCAGGCGCGGTGCGATCGCTTCGCTGATGGCAGCCGCACCCTGCAGCGCAAACCGGTCCACCCAACGCTCCACCGCAAGCAGCAGCGTGCAGAGCGCCTGCGTGCGATCGAGCTCCAGCTGCTCTGGGTGCTGCGCGCGCAGCGAAGTCGCGGTGGCTACCAGCTCGCTCGGGAAGCTCAGTCGATTCACGTTCAAGCCGATGCCGATCACCACCGAGTCGAGCTCCGAGCCGAGCGCCGTCGCCTCCACCAAGATGCCTGCGCACTTCTTGCCTGCGAGCCACACATCGTTCGGCCATTTCACGAGCGAAGCGCGCGCCTCGCCTGTGTCGGCCAGTAGCTCATCGACAGCCTCAGCGACCGCGAGCCCCACGGCCAGCGTTAGCGGAGGCAGCTGCGGGAACGCGATCTGCGGCCGCGCGACGATCGACAGGTACAGATCCTGGCCCTGCGGCGACTCCCAGTTGCGCCCGTGCGAACCGCGGCCCGCGTGCTGCATGTCGGCGACCACCACGTGCCCGTCCACGGCCTGTGCTGCGGCGGCTCGCTTGGCATCGTCGTTAGTCGAATCCGTTACAGGCAGGAACTGCAGCGAGCGGCCGTAGCGCTGCGTCTGCAGCTGCGGCAGCACGCGCTCCGCGGCCAGCGGGTGCGTCACTGCTTCGTCCAGTCGAGGCCCAGGTCCACCGCGCGTGCGGAGTGTGTCAGTCCGCCCACGCTGATCACGTCGATGCCCGCTGCGGCGATCAGCGGCACGCGCGCGAGCGTGACGCCCCCGGACACCTCGAGCAGCGCCTTGCCGGCGACCAACGCCACGGCACGCACCAGGTCGGTATCCGCGAAGTTGTCGAGCATGATGATGTCGGCGCCCGCGCGCAACGCCTCTTCCAGCTGCTCGAAGCTGTCGACTTCGCACTCGATGCGGCAAGTGTGCGGGGCCGACTCGCGGGCGCGCGCGATGGCTGGAGCGACGCCGCCAGCAGCTGCAACGTGGTTGTCCTTGATCAAGATTGCAGTCGACAAGTCTTCACGGTGGTTGTGGCCGCCGCCGCAGCGCACCGCATAGCGCTCGAGCGCGCGCAGCCCGGGCGTGGTCTTGCGCGTGTCGGTGATGCGCGCCTTGCTGCCCTTGGGCAGTGCATCGACGTACGCGCGCGTGAGCGTGGCGACACCGGACAGCCGTTGCACGAAGTTGAGCGCCACGCGCTCGCCGCCCAAGAGCGCATGCGCGGGGCCTTGGACGTCGAGCACCAGCGTACCGGGGCTCACGCGTGCGCCGTCGGCGATGTGCGCATGCAACTGCACCCGCGCATCCACTTGCGCGAAGACTTCGCGAGCGACTTCCATGCCGCAAAACACCAACTCTTCACGCGCCCGCAACACGGCGCGGCCGCTAGCGTGCGCCGCCACGCATGCCTCGGTGGTGAGGTCGCCACGGCCGAGGTCTTCCTCCAGCGCGAGCGCCACGATCTTGGTGAGGGCAGGGCGCGGCAAGGTCATGCGCCCAGGGATAGCACACTCGCCCGCGCTTAGAGAAAGCCGCGCACCAGCAGATCGGATAGCAGGTTGCAGGCCGCGTGCACCAGGATTGCTGCGCCGATGCCGCCGCGCAGCGCCGCGAGCCAGCCGAACAAGAGCCCGGGGAAAAACACCGCGAGCCGAGCCGGCTGGAAGTCGACCACGAAGTGCAGCAGCGCGAACAGCGCCGCCGACAACAGCCAGGCCGGCAGCGACAGCGTCGCTCCGAGCAACCGAGCGCGCGCCGCGAACGCGTCACTCAAGCGGCCCTGCAGGTAACCACGAAACAGCGCTTCTTCCGGTAACCCCACCACGACGATCTGCGTGGCGACGTACGAGATCAGGTCGGGCTCGGGAAGGAACATGAACGCATGCCGCGGCGCGTTCCAATAGTAGAAGCCCAGCACGAACGGCGGGAACACCACGCAACACACCAAGAGCGCCACGCCGCACTCGCGCAGCAACGCTGGCACTGCCCGAACGAGCGCGCGCGCCAGATCGGCGGCCCCGGCAGCCAAGCCTTCGGGTCGCTCATTGTCGTCCGCTGCGAGCAGCCCGCCGAGCTGCATTCCATAGCGCGCCAAACCGCCCGGCAGTCGCTCGGCGCGCCGCACCGCGGTCACCAGGAACAACGCGCCCACGAGCAGGTGAAGGTTGTCGCGAACCAACGACGACAGGGCGTCGAGCCGGCTCAGTGCCACGGTCGCGGCTGCGACGGCGCCATAGGTCCACAGGCTTTCGCGCAGTGCCCTGTCGTGTTCCGCTGCGTCCATCGCTCGCCGTCGGGCCCCGGTCCTGCAGGGTACACGTCGGCCATCGAGGAACGCACACTTGCGACGTGCCAGGGTTGCGCCGATCCGAATCTGCCTACACCTTGACCCCGCGAGCTTGCCGCCTACACTCCCCGCCTCCCGTGTTCCAGAAAAAGAGGTCGTTTCGTTGATCGCGGACGAGCTCATCTCCGAGATCCGTGACCGCACCGACATCGTCGCGTTGATCGGCGAATACGTCGATCTCAAGCAGCGCGGTCAGAATTGGGTCGGCCTGTGCCCGTTCCACAACGAGAAGTCGCCCTCGTTCAACGTGCGCCGCGATCGGCAGTTCTTTCACTGCTTCGGCTGCAAAGAATCGGGTGACGCCCTCGCGTTCCTGATGCGCCTGGAAGGTCTGAATTTCCCGCAAGCTGCTCGCGCACTTGCCGAGCGCGCCGGCATCGAGCTGCCCGAGACCAACGACCGCGAAGACGAGCAGAAGCGCCGCGAGCGCGCACGCGTCGAGACGCTGCACGCCATCATGGAAGTGGCCACCGTGTTCTACTTGGCCCAGCGCCACGATCGTGCGCGCGGGGCGCCCGCCATCGAGGAGCTGGAGCGGCGCGGCGTGAAGGCTGCTGCCGCCGACGCTTTCCGTCTCGGCTACGCACCGGCCGGTTGGGATGCGCTGTCCACGTTGCTCTCGCAGAAGGGCCACTCGCTCGCCGATGCCGAAACGCTCGGCCTCGTCGTTCGGCGCCGTGAGGGCAGCGGTTACTACGACCGTTTTCGCAACCGCCTGATGTTCCCGATCTCCGATCTGCACGGGCATGTGGTCGCCTTCAGCGGCCGCCTCTTGCCGCCGCCCGACGGTCGCGAGCCCAGCGTGCAAGAGCCCAAGTACGTGAACAGCCCGGAGTCGCCGCTGTACAAGAAGGGCGAGCTGCTCTACGGCCTGTTCGAGGCGCGCGTCGAGATCCGCCGCAACGGCTGGGCAGTGGTCTGCGAAGGCAACTTCGATCTGGTGTCGTTGCATCAGGCGGGCGTGGCCAACGTGGTGGCGCCGCTCGGCACCGCCTTCACCGAGGCCCAGGCCCGCTTGCTCAAGCGCTTCGCCCAGCGCGTGACGCTGATGTTCGATGGCGACAACGCTGGCCGCAAAGCTGCCCAGGCCGCCTATCCCATGCTGCGCAAGGCCGACATCGCGGCACGCGTCGTGCGCTTGCCGGCAGGCGAGGACCCCGACGGCTTTCTGCGCCGACAAGGCCCTGAGGCGCTCACCCGTCTGGTCCAAGCCGCGAGTGGCATCGTCGAGTACTTGATCGACGCCGCTGCGGAGGCCGCCGGTGGCGACCCGGCCGAGCGCGCCCGCGCCATCCAGTCGCTGGGACCCGCGGTCGCAGCCGCGGGTAATCCAGTGGAAATAGAATTGTACATTCAGCGCATTGCGCAACGCTTCTCGATCACCGACTTGCGCGCGGTCAAAGAGCAGCTGCGCATGGGAGCTCGGGCTGTTGCCAAGTCGGGAGCCGACAGTCCGCAACCTGCGCAAACAAAGGTGGCGGCCCCGATGGAGCATGTTAAGCTGCCGCAATTGCAAACGGAGTTGCTCGGAGCCCTGCTCGATCAGCCGGCGCTCTTTTCTTCTGATCTAGCCGGGAATCTCAAGGAGCTTTTGACGACCGCGGAACTTCGGTCCATCTTTTCGGCCGCCGCGGCCCAGGTCGAAGAATACGGAGCTCTGGATGCGTCGCGTTTGCTCGCGGGGTTGGCGGGTAACGCGGGGCTTATGTGGTTACGCGAGCGCTTGAGCGTCGAGACATATGAGAACCGCGCCAAAGCCGAAGACCTGTTGCGACGGGGAATCCCGCAGCTACACAATCAGCAGCTGGAACATGAACGCGCTTTGCTGGCAGAGCGCATACGGAACGCACGACAGACTGGTAACGAGGAGCTCGCGATCGTGTTGACGAAGCAGCGAGACGAGCTCGCGCACCGCGCGCACAACTTGGTTAAGGGTCTCAAGAGGTGAGAATGCCTACGAAGAGCACGCCACGATCCTCTCGGGCGGTGAAGGTCGCGCCCAAGCAGGCGACCAAAAGGCCGACGAAAACGCCAGCGCGGGCTCAAGCCAGCTCGGGCAAACAAAGCCCGGCCAAGCGTTCATCGCCGCCAGCGAAGGCCGCGACTGCTCGCACGCACGCGGGACATACGGCCCACGCCTCGAGTAGCGCGCGAGCGGGTCAGAAGGGCGTGAACGGCAAGAAGCCGTCGCCCCCGCCTGCCAAGCGTTCCTCCGAGCGGCCTACCGCGCAGCCGGAGCCGGCCAAGCACGCGCAGAAGGCTGCTGGCAAGCGCGCCGAGATCAAAGCACCGGAGCCGGTGCGAGCTCATGCCAAAGCTGATCACAAAGGCGATCACAAAGGCGAGGCCAAGACCAACGGCGCGCGCGCCGAGCACAAGGCCGAGCACAAGGCCGAGCACAAGGCCGAGCACAAAGAAGCCAAGCCTGCAGCCGCTCCCTCCAACGGCAAGAGCCACGGCCCACGCATCACCGATCGCCCCAAGGGCGAGTCGGTTCCGCCGGGCGGCAAGCGTCGTGAGATCCAGAAGCTCATCGATCTGGGTCGCGACAAGGGCTTCCTCACCTACGACGAAGTCAACGACGCACTGCCACCCGAGATGGTCAGCTCCGATCAGATCGACGAGCTGATGGAGCTGCTCGAAGGCGAGAGCATCGAAGTCGTGGTCTCCGCGCACCAAGCGCGCAACGACTCACGCTCGCCGAGCAACCGGCCGCTGCGCGCCGCCACCGAGCCGCCGCCGCGCAACTCCGAGTTCCCCTCGGTGCCGCCGGCTGCGCTCGAGGACAGCGACGTCACGAAGTCGAGCGATCCGGTACGCATGTACCTGCGCAAGATGGGCTCGGTCTCGCTGCTCACGCGTGAGGGCGAAGTCGAAATCGCCAAGCGCATCGAAGACGGCGAAGGCACGGTCTTCCAGGTCATCATCAACTCGCGCGTCGGCATCACCGAAATCCTCGACATCGGCGAGAACCTGCGCAAGGGCAAGATCCGCGTCAAAGACGTGGTGCGCGACGTGGAGCCCGTCGAAGAGGGCGCCGAGATCAACGAAGAAGAGATCATCAAGCGCGTGTCGCGCTTCCTCGACAAGGTCAAGCGACTCGAGGCCAAGAACGCCGAGGTCCGCGAGGAGCTCGCGCAGGGCAAGAAGCTGAGCGACAAGGCGCGCAAGCTCGCCGAGCAACAGATCGAGCAGGGCAACAAGGAGATCGTCCTCACGCTGCTCGAGGCGAAGCTCACCAAGAAGCTCATCGACGAAATCGTTTCGCGCATCAAGAGCTACGCGCGGCGCGTCGAGGCCTGCGAGACCGAGATCCAAGACGCCGAGCGCGCCATCGGCAATCTCGCTGCCGCCGACATGGAGAAGATCGTCACCGAGATGACGGCCAATCCGGCGACGGAGAAGAAGCTCACCAAGCGCTACGCCAGCGTCGCGCAGATCCGCGCTGCCATGGAGATCGTGCGCGAAGCGCGCTCCGCCATGCTGAAGGTCGAAGAAGACATGGGGCAGCCGGTCGACGTGCTGCGTCAGACCTATCGCAAGCTGCACAGCGGCGAGCGCGCTGCCGAGCGGGCCAAGGCCGAGCTCGTCGAAGCGAACCTGCGCTTGGTCGTGTCGATCGCGAAGAAGTACACCAACCGCGGCTTGCAGTTCCTGGACCTCATCCAGGAAGGCAACATCGGTTTGATGAAGGCGGTCGACAAGTTCGAGTACCGCCGTGGTTACAAGTTCTCCACCTACGCAACTTGGTGGATTCGCCAAGCCATCACGCGTGCCATCGCCGATCAGGCGCGCACCATCCGTATTCCCGTGCACATGATCGAGACCATCAACAAGCTCATCCGCACCAGCCGTTACTTGGTGCAGGAGCTCGGGCGCGAGCCGAATCCGGAAGAGATCGCGGCCAAGATGGAGATGCCGCTCGACAAGGTTCGCAAGGTGCTGCGCATCGCCAAGGAGCCGATCTCGCTCGAGACGCCGATCGGCGAAGAAGAAGATTCGCATCTTGGCGACTTCATCGAGGACAAGTCGGTGGTGTCTCCTGTCGAGACCGTCATCAACAACAACCTCGAAGACCAGACGCGACGCGTGCTCAAGACGCTCACGCCGCGCGAGGAAAAGGTGCTGCGCATGCGCTTCGGCATCGGTGAGAAGAGCGATCACACGCTCGAAGAAGTCGGCCAAGACTTCGAAGTCACCCGCGAACGCATCCGCCAAATCGAAGCCAAAGCGCTCCGAAAACTGCGCCACCCCAGCCGCAGCAAGCAGCTACGCAGCTTCGTGGAGTGACGCCCGACAGCCGACGTGCGAGCATCAAATTTGTAAACAGCGTCGCATGGGCCACGAAACGCGAGCGAGTCGTCATCGGGGCCGAGGACCGCGCGCAGCGTACGCGACGGTACGTGAGCACGGACCGCAGGCCCCGATGACGGATCGCGAAGTGGATCGTGGCCCAGGCGATGCTGTTTGGGCCTATAGCTCAATTGGTTAGAGTCCCCCGCTCATAACGGGGTTGTTCCTGGTTCGAGCCCAGGTGGGCCCACTCTTCGTAGTAGGTCGACGTGAGGCCGGTGAGGGTGACAGCGCGACCTGAAGGGCGCGTGGGGTGGGCGGGTCGCTGCCGGGCTCAAACAGTCCTCGGCGAGAAGCGCTGTTGAGCGACGCCACGAAGAACTGACGGGCCTGCGGAACTCGCCCAGCAGCGACCCGCCTACCCCCCACGCGCTCCGTCGTCACAAGATCACTACCAAGTCGCACTCGGCATCCAAGGCCTGCGGGTCCACCTGGCTGCGTTCTTCGGATGGTTTGTCACACGCTCGGGTGACTCGGCGAGCGGGGCGGAGGTGGGGCGCTTGGGCGAGTTCCGCAGGCCCAGCCGCTTTTCATGGCGTCGCTCAACAGCGCTTCTCGCCGAGGACTGTTTGAGCCCGAGAGCCCCACCTCCGCCCCGTTCGCCCCTTTCGCCGCCACGACCTTCGCAACCCCGCCAAGTCTCTGCGCTTTACGCGCTGCTTGCTCTTGCGTTGCTGGGGGATTGGAGTTAGGCAAGCGGCGCACGCGCAAGGAGGCTCCCTCGGTGATCGAACAGCTCGTAGCTCTGGCGAAGATTGCTGATATCGATGCAGAGGCGCTGAGGACGGAGACCGAGCTGCGGGACATCCCGGCTCGCATCGAAGCCCTCCAGGGCGACGTGAAGAAGCTGAGCGAGCTTCTGTCCGCCGAAAAGCACGACCTGGCGGACGCCGATCGTTTGCTCTCGGCCCAGGACGAGGAGCTGCAGAACCAGAATCAGTCGCTGGCGAAGTCCAAGTCCAAGGGCGCGCGCGCCAAGAACATGCGCGAAGCCGACGCGGTCGAGCGCGAGCTCGAGACCATCCGTCGCTTGATGAAAGAGCGCGAGGTCGAGCGCGAGACGCTGAAGGAAGCCATCGCCAAGCGGCGGCAGTCGCTCGAGAAGCACGAGAAAGAATTCTCGGAGCTCGAGAGCTACGTCGCGACCGAGAAGCAACAGGCAGATGCCCGCATCGCCGAGCTGCAGGTGACGCGCGAGCGCGTGCTGCAAGGCCGCGCCGTGCTCGCCGCGAAGGTCCCCGGCGACGTCCTACGCCGCTACGACATGATTCGCACCAAGCGCCAGGGCCTGGGCGCAGCAGCCATCAAAGAGGGCTCCTGCAGCGGCTGCTTCGTCGTACTCACTCCGCAGCTCGTCATCGGCGTCTCGCGCGCCGAAGACTTCACCCAATGCCCCCGCTGCCAACGCATCCTCTACTCCCGCGAAGCCATCACCAAATTCGAGCAAAAAGACGCATAGCCCTGCTCGCCTCGCGAGCTGAAGCGTCTCGTGCCTCGTTCACTCTCGCCCCTTGAAACACGACTCTCGTGTTCACTCGGCAGCCTCGCAAACGCGAGCGTCGTGATTTGGGGTCCAGCCGCGAGCGCGCCCGCAGCGACCAAGGGAGCCGTACTCACGTACGGTGACCGCGGGAGCGAGGACGTAAGCCGCGGATGGACCCCAAAGCGCGGCGCGATCAGATAAACGAAAGCCATTCGGGGTGTAGGAGTTCGGGGCCCCGCACCGCCTGGAAGTAACGGTCCTGCACACGCTTGGTGATCGGCCCACGTGCCCCGATGCCGACCTGTCGCTCGTCGACCTCGCGCACCGGAGTCACCTCCGCCGCGGTGCCCGTGAAGAACACTTCGTCTGCGACGTAAAGCTCGTCGCGTGAGATCTGCCGCTCCTGCACCGGCAGGCCGAGCTCGCCGCACAGCAGAATGATGCTGTCGCGCGTGATGCCGCCCAGGATCGAACCGCCGACCGGCGGCGTCAGGATCTTGCCGTGCTTCACTACGAAGATGTTCTCGCCAGACGCCTCGGCCACATAGCCCTGGGCGTCGAGCATGATGGCTTCTTGGTAGCCCGCCGCGACGACCTCGCGCTTGGCGAGAATCGAGTTCACGTAGTTACCGACCACCTTCGCCTTGGTCATGGCGCTGTTGATGCCGGAGCGCGTATACGAGCTGACCTTCGCGCGGATGCCCTTTTCGAGACCTTCGTCGCCCAGGTACGCGCCCCAGCGCCAGGCCGCGATGGTCAGGTGGATCGGGTTGTCGCGCCCGTACAGGCCCATGGCGCCTTCGCCGACGAACGCGAGCGGGCGCAGGTAGCACTCGTCCAGCTTGTTCACGCGCACCGTGTCGAGGCACGCTTGGTGCACCTCGTCGCGCGTCCACTTCATCGCCATGTCGCTGATGTGCGCGGACTCGAACAAGCGGTCGACGTGCTCGCGCAGCCGGAACACCGCGCTCTTGCCGTCGGCGCGCCGGTAGCAACGAATGCCTTCGAACACACCCAGCCCGTAGTGCAGCGTGTGGGTGAGCACGTGGACCTTGGCGTCGTCCCACGGCACGAACGTACCGTTCATCCAAATCTTTTCGAGTTTTTCCACCATGGCGAGCCCTTCATAGCACAGCATGGCGCCCGGCCAGTCAACGGGGAACGACCGGTTGCGCAAGCTTCTGGCCGGGTCCGCCGAGCACGCGCAAGTGCGCGCAGGGCCACACGGATTTGTCGCGCGGACGTCTGCATGGCGCGCTGCGGTCGCAGTTGACGCCTGTGGGTGCATGGAGTAGAACGCGCGAGCTTTTATGGGGAAATCGCGGGGTTGTGCCCGCGCTCTGCCTCAGCCAAAGGGTGCGCGCCAGTGTTGTTGTCAGAGCTATTGATGCAGCCGGATCCGACCAGCAACGCAGTGCAATCCACTGGCAGCCCGCGTGCCGCAGGCGGCACTGCGCCGTCGGGTCTCGGCGCGCAGGTGCAGATGTTCGCGCCGCTGGTCCTGATGTTCGTGGTGTTCTACTTCTTGCTGCTGCGCCCGCAGCAGAAGAAACAGCGCGAGACCGACGACATGCTCAAGGCCCTCAAGAAGGGCGACAGCGTGCGCACCTCCGGCGGCATCCGCGGCGAAGTCACCGACCTCAACGACACCGAGGTCACCTTGCTCATCGCCGAGAAGGTGAAGATCAACGTCCTGCGCGCGCACGTCGCCAGCAAGATTCCGAGCCCCACCAAGGACAAGGTGTAGCTCGCTCGATTGATGAACGCGCGCTGCCAAAGCGCGCTGATCGCCGCGCACGAAAGCGTAGTCATGGACAAAGGTTGGTACTACCGTTTGCTGCTCATCGTGGTCGTGACGACCAGCGCGTGGATCACGCTCTGGCCGAGCCTCCACTCCTGGATTCCCGCGCCGCTGGCGATTCGCAAGTTCGTGGCCGATCGCAAGATCAGCCCGGGTCTCGACATCCGCGGCGGTCTGCGCTTGTCGTACGACGTCGAAGTGGACGCGGCCGTGCGCGATCGGCGTGAGCTGCGCGCCGACGAGCTGCTCCGCGAGCTGGGCGTGCGTCTGGGCGTGGTGCCCAAGGGCGACACCCCGACGCGCGAACAGCTCTCCAAGGTGCGCGAGCGCGTTGCCATCAGCAGCGCCGGCGAGCGCCGCATCCATCTCGTGTTCAAGGACGCGAAGGACGCCGACAAGCTCGATCACGATCTCATCAATCGCTACAACGACCTGCGCGAGGTTGCGCGCAATGCTGGCGACGTGAGCCTCGAAGTGCGCAAGGAGTTTCTGGAGCAGATCCAGGAGACCGCCGTGCAGCAAGCGCGCGAGACCATCCAGAACCGCGTCGACGGTCTGGGCATGAAGGAAGCCTCGGTCACCGCCCAGAACACCGACATCATCGTCGAGGTGCCGGGTGCCGATCAGAAGGCGTTCGACAAGATCCGCGAGATCATCAGCAAGACTGCGCGCCTCGAGTTCGAGATCGTCGACGACGAAGCGAGCTTCGTGAGCGAGCTGAGCGACTTGCCGGCGGGCATCACGCGCCAGAACGAAGTGGTCTCGGCAGGCACGACCAAGCCACAGACTTCGAGCAGCTACCTGGTCAGCAAGGGCAAGGAAGCGCGCAAGCAGCTGTCGACCTACGTCGACGCGCTCAAGGCCAGCGGCAAGATCCCCGAAGATCACAAGCTGCTCATCGGCGAGCTCGACCGCATCGCTGACGAAACCGGCGCGAAGCCCGAGCCCGCGTGGCGTACCTATTACTTGTTCGGTCGCGCCGAGGTCACGGGCCAGGCCATCGAAGACGCGATGGTGTCGAACGATCCGCAAGCTGGCGGCAAGCCGTACGTCGCGATCAACTTCAACAGCGACGGCGCCGATGCCTTCAAAGACCTGACCGGTCGCAACGTGAAGCGCCGCATGGCCATCGTGCTCGACGACATCGTGGCGTCTGCCCCGGTGATTCAGACCGAGATCGGCGGCGGCCACTGTCAGATCACGCTCGGCGGCTTCCGGCCGTACAACGAGATCCTGAACGAGGCTCGCGACTTGGTGCTGGTGCTCAAGGCCGGCGCGCTCCCAGTGCCCATCCGGCCCTCGAACGAGCAAATGATCGGCCCCTCGCTCGGTGCCGACGGCGTGGCGCTGGGTGTGAGGGGCGCGGGCGTCAGCATCCTGATCGTGCTCTTGTTCATGGCGCTGTACTACGAGGTCGGCGGCGTCATCGCCGACGTCATGGTGATGCTGCACTTGCTCTTCTTGCTGGCCGCGCAGGCCTTCTTCGGCGCCACCATGACCTTGCCGGGCCTCGTCGCGCTCGCGCTGAACATGGGCATGGCGGTCGACGCCAACGTGCTCGTCAACGAGCGCATTCGTGAGGAGCTGCGTGCCGGCAAGTCGGCACGCGTCGCGGTGGAGCAGGGCTTCGCGCGCGCGTTCTCTTCCATCTTCGATTCGCAGATCACCACGCTGATTGCCGGCGTCGTGCTCTTCCAGTACGGCACGGGCCCCATCAAGGGCTTCGCCGTGACGCTCATCCTCGGCATCTGCACGTCGCTGTTCACGGGCGTGTTCTGCTCACGCGTGGCCTTCGACTGGCTGGTCCGAGGCCTGCGCGTCCAACGTCTCAGGGTCGGGTGATTCGATGGAGTTCTTCAAACCCGGGGTCACGTACGATTTCTTCAAGTACCGCTGGCCGTTCATCTTCACGTCCATCGGCTTGTGCGTGTTGAGCTTGGTCTCGCTGTTCATTCCGGGCCCCAAGTTCGGCATCGACTTCAAGGGCGGCACCGAGATCGAGCTCGCATTCACCGGCGACATCACGCCGGCCGAGCTGCGCAAGACCGTCGTCGAGCTGGGCTTCGAGCAGCCCGACGTGATCGCGGTGCAGGACGTCAAGAATCGCTTCATCCTGCGGCTGCCGCAGATCTCGTCGTTGCCCAAGGCGCAGATCGAGTCTGCCAAGCAGAAGCTCGACCAAGGCCTCGGTGGCACCAAGCTCGTCGAGCTCAGCGCGTCGCCCGGCGGCGACAAGCTGTCTGTGCAGCTGACGGCGGCGGCCGATGTCGAGCAGATCAGCACCGCGCTCAGCTCGGCTGGTCTCAACGTGCGGCTGGTCTCGCCCTTCGGTAACTCGCAGGACTTCCGCTACGAGGTCCAGCTCATCGGCATCGGCGACAAGCTCGTGCACGGCTTGGCCCAGAAGCTCGCGGGGCGCGCGCCGGAGAAGCCGCTGCGCGTGGAGTGGGTCGGTCCCAAGGCCGGTGCGCAGCTGCGCGACGCGGCCATCAAGTCGATCATCTACGCCGTGGCGTTCATCATGGTGTACGTCGCGTTCCGCTTCGACCTGCGCTTTGCGCCGGGCGGCGTGGTCGCGTTGGCGCACGATGCACTCATCACGCTTGGCGTGTACGTGGTGCTGCAGAAGGAAGTCACGCTCGGCACCATCGCCGCCGTGCTCACCGTCATAGGTTATTCGATCAACGACACCATCGTGGTCTACGACCGTATCCGCGAGAACATGGGACGCATGCGCGACTCGTCGCTCGCGCATCTCATCAACGTCAGCACCTCGCAGACCCTCGGCCGCACGGTCATCACCTCGGGCGTCGCGATGATCTCGATTCTCGGCTTCTTCTTCTGGGGAACGCCGCTGATTCGCGACATCGTGTTCGCGTTGATGATCGGCTTCACGGTCGGAACCTATTCGTCGATCTACGTCGCTGCGCCGCTCACCGAGTGGATGGACCGCAAGTTCTTCCGCAAGGCCTGAGCGCATGAGGCCGTACAGCCTGCGGCCGAGCGATCCGATGGCAGCTGCCGAGCTGGGTCGGGCCGTGGGCTTGCCCGCGAGCTTGGCCCAGGTGCTCTTGCATCGCGGCCTGTCACGGCACGACGACGCGCGCGAGTTTCTCTCGGCGCAGCTGTCAGGGTTGACGCTTCCTGAGGCCATGGCCGACCGGGCGCTCGCCGCCGATCGCCTGGCGCGCGCGATTCGCGCAGGCGAGCAGATCGCCGTGTTCGGTGACTACGACGTCGACGGAACCACCAGCGCGACGATCCTCACCGGCATTCTCGAAGCGCTTGGTGGTCGCGTGAACGTGCAGGTCGGCAATCGCTTCGACGGCGGCTACGGCTTGTCCGACGCGGCGCTCACGCGCTTGCTCGCGTGCTCGCCCACGCTCCTGGTCACTTGCGACTGCGGCTCGAGCGACCACGAGCGGATCGAGCGCGCCGTGCAGGCCGGCGTCGACGTGATCGTGGTGGACCATCACCTGGTGCCCGAGCAGCGCTTGCCGGCGCTGGCGTTCCTCAATCCGCATCGGCCCGAGTGTGGCTTCGGCTACAAGGGTCTCGCCAGCGCAGGCCTGGTGCTGTCGCTCGGTGCTGCAGTGCGCGCCGCGCTCGGTGCCGCGCTCGACTTGCGCTCGTGGCTCGATCTGGTCGCGTTAGGAACCATTGCCGACGTGGCGCCGCTCGACGGTGACAACCGGCGGCTGGTGCGTGCGGGGCTGGCGCGTTTGGCCGCTGCAGATGCGCGCCCAGGCGTGGCCGTGCTGCGTGAGCTGGCGCGCGTGCGCGGCAACACACTGTTGTCGGCGGTCGACGTGTCGTTTCGGCTCACGCCGCGGCTCAACGCGGCAGGTCGCATGGGCGATCCCGCGCTCACGCTCGAGCTCTTGCGCGCGACGACGCTGCAGCAAGCGCGACAGATCGGCGCGCGCATCGAGCAGATCAACGACGAGCGCAAGGCGATCGAGCGCGCCGTGACCGACGAAGCCATCGCGCAGGTGCTGACGGTCTACGGCGAGCAACCGAAGACCGGCGTCGTGGTGGCAAGCGCGAGCTTTCATCGCGGCGTGGTCGGCATCAGCGCGGCGCGTCTGGTGGAGCGCTTCGGCGTGCCTGTCGTGGTGGTAGCGTTCGATGCGGCGGGCGTCGGACACGGCAGCGCGCGCGCTCCGGCGGGCTTCGCGCTGTACGACGCGCTGGCCGCTTGCTCGCAGCAACTCGAACGCTTCGGCGGCCACCAGGCCGCTGCCGGAGTTACGCTTGCAGAGCCGAAGCTGGACGCGTTCCGCGCCGCCTTCGCACAGGCCGCGGCGATACTGCCGCAGGCCGCTGCCGGCGCGCAGGAGCTCGTCGACGTGCGCCTCGAGCCCGGCGTCTTCGACATCCCCGGCGCCAGGGAGCTCGGGCTGCTCGAGCCGTTCGGCGAAGGCAACGACGAGCCCGTGTTTCTGCTGCCCCAGGCGCGCGTGATCTCGCGCAACGTGGTTGGGTCGACGCACCTCAAGCTGCAGCTGCGCGTCGGGAAACAGTCACTGACTGCGTTCGGCTTCAATTTGGCGGATGCGGCTGCGGCCGAGGGTACGGACATCACGGCGCTCGGCACCCTGCGGCCCGACACCTGGGCCGGCCACGACCGGGTCGAGCTGCGCCTCGTGTCGCTCGAGCCGGTGAGTGGCAGCGGCAGCTAGCCGCCTGCACAGCGTCCGGGTCTGCGCAGCACTGGTTCTGCTGCGCAGCGCGCGCGTCGCTTGCCCTTCCGTCGCAAGGCGGGTTAGCTTCTCGGGCGTGTTCCCGTTTCGGGGGTCCAGATCTCGATGAGCTTGCGTCAAATCCGAGTCATTCTCGCGGCGCTCGCCGCTGCCTTCACTCTGGCGGTGGCGCCAGCCACATCGCATGCGCAGACGGGTGGCACTGCCACGCCCACTGCCACGCGCCACCAGATCCCCGCGGACTGGAAGGGCACCCTCGGTGTCGGCATGATCGGCGCCGAGCTTGGCTTCGTGCTGCCGGCCGTCGCGGGCATGGACCAGACCTGGGCGTACCTCGTGTTTCCAGTCATCGGCGCCGTCGGTGGTGGCCTCGCGGGCCACTTCGGCCTGGAGACCGGCAACCACACCGAGCTTGCCGTGGCTTCGTTGACAGTCGGCATGATTCTCATCATTCCCACGCTGGTCTTCACGATCTCGGAGACCTCGTACGATCCGAGCGAAGACGTCGAGCAGTCCGGCGCAGCGCAGCGCCGGCGCTCCGAAGCGTTGGCCAAGCTGCGTAAGGTCCGCGAGTCGGGCACCGGCATGCTGCGCCTCACCGACGACGGACTCGCACTGGCTGCCCCGGGCTTTCAGTTGGTCTCGGGTGCCGCCCCTGGGCACGAGTCACGCGTCTCCGGTCTGAGCCTCTCGGTGCTCTCCGGCCGCTTCTAGACAGGCTCGCCCCATGATCGTCGCGCGCGTGCGGCGAACCATCCTCGAGCGCGGTCTCTTCGAGCATGGAGCGCACGTGCTCGTGGGCTGCTCCGGCGGGCCGGACTCCGCCGCGCTGCTGCTCGCGCTGGCGCGCTTGGCTCCAGACATGGACCTGCAGCTGCATGCTGCGTGTGTAGACCACGGCCTGCGTCCTGAGGCGGCGGCCGACGCGACGATCGCGACCCGGCAGGCCTCGGACCTGGGCATCGAGCTGCGCGTGCTGCACGTCGCGGTTGCCCCCGGAGCCTCGGTGCAGGCTCAGGCTCGGTGCGCACGCTACGACGCCCTGCACGCCCTGGCCCGCGAGCTGGGTGCCCAGCGGATCGCCATGGGGCACACACAGGACGACCAAGCCGAGACCGTGCTGCTGCGGGTGTTACGCGGGGCCGGGTTGCGGGGTCTCGGCGCGGTCAACCCCGCCCGGCAGGACGGCGTGGTCCGGCCCCTACTCGACTGCTCGCGCGCAGCGGTGCACCAGTTCGCAGAGGCTCACTTCAGCGAAATCGCACGAGATTCCAGCAACGACCAGCTGCGCTTCGAGCGCGTGCGGGTTCGGCAGCAGCTGCTGCCAACCCTGCTGGGCTACGACGCTTCCGTCGTCAGCCACCTCGCGGAGCTCGCCGATGACGCCCGGGCCTGCATCGAGCTCCTGGACAAGGTGGCCGCCAAGCTCCTGCAGCAGGCCCTGATCACCCCGGAAACGCTGAGGATTTCGGTGCTGCGCGAGGCCGAGCCCGTGCTGCGGCGCGCTGCCCTCCGGCACTGGTTGGTCGGTCTGCGCGCCACCCCGGGTCGATCGCATCTGGTGGAGCTGGACCACTGCATCGTGCACGGTCGCGGCGAGGTCTGGCTGCCCCAACGCCTGTGCATTCGGGCCCACGCGCCTAGCGACAGCATGAGTGCGAGCTTGCTGTAGACCCTGTCCAAGTGCTTCCACGCCTTGACGTCAGCGCCTCGGGTGCGAAGGTATGGAAAACAGACGAGTTCTCATCGCGGTGATGAAACCGCTATGCTTGCTCGCTCTGTTCCCGGCGCCGCGCTCGGCGGCTACCGTGTCTTTTTCGCCCCGAGGATATCGTGAAGCAAAGCCACAAGACCCTAGTGCTCTGGGTCATGCTTATTTTGATGTTCGTCGCCATCTACAACTTGGTGATGGACTCGGAAGCGCCCCGGCCGTTCGCGTTCAGCGACTTCATGAACGATGTCCACGCGAATCAGATCGAGCGCGTCACCATCAAGACGCGCGAGCACACCGCCGAGTACCGCTACAAGCGCAGCAAGCCGCCCACGGAAGAGCGTGTGTCGCTCGGCCCCACGGGTGAGCAGGTCAACAAAGACCTGATCGATCACAACGTGCACGTCACCTATGCCGCCGACGACCAGAACGGTCTGTGGGGCAGCATCTTGGTCACGTGGATCCCGATGATCTTTCTGCTCGTGGTGTTCTTCTTCTTCATGCGTCAGCTGCAAGCCTCGGGCGGTAAAGCCATGAGCTTCGGCAAGGCACGCGCGCGCTTGCTCAGCGATTCATCGAACAAGGTCACCTTCGACGACGTCGCCGGCATCGACGAAGCCAAGGACGACTGCGAAGAGATCATCGCGTTCCTGAAAGACCCGAAGAAGTTCCAGCGCCTCGGCGGCCGCATTCCCAAGGGCGTGTTGCTCATGGGCTCGCCGGGCACTGGCAAGACCTTGCTCGCGCGCGCCATCGCGGGCGAAGCGGGCGTGCCCTTCTTCAGCATCTCGGGCTCCGACTTCGTCGAGATGTTCGTGGGCGTGGGCGCCTCGCGCGTTCGCGATCTCTTCGAGCAGGGCAAGAAGAACGCGCCGTGCATCATCTTCATCGACGAGATCGACGCGGTCGGCCGTCACCGTGGCGCAGGCCTCGGCGGCGGTCACGACGAGCGCGAGCAGACCTTGAACCAGCTGCTGGTCGAGATGGACGGCTTCGAGTCGAACGAAGGCGTCATCATCATCGCGGCCACCAACCGGCCCGACGTGCTCGACCCGGCGATTCTGCGTCCCGGTCGCTTCGACCGCCGCATCAACGTGCCGCGGCCGGACATGAACGGTCGGCTCGGCATTCTCGCGGTGCACACCAAGAAGGTGCCGCTGTCCGGCGATGTCGAGCTCGAGATCATCGCGCGCGGTACGCCGGGCTTCTCGGGCGCTGACCTCGAGAACTTGGTCAACGAAGCGGCCTTGCTTGCAGCGCGTCTCGACAAGGACGAAGTGTCCATGTCGGACTTCGAGATGGCCAAAGACAAGGTCTTGATGGGCACCGAGCGCCGCTCGATGGTCATCAACGACGTCGAGAAGAAGCGCACCGCCTGGCACGAAGCCGGCCACACCGTGGTCGG